>NZ_JBIWNZ010000024.1:143632-149957 GCF_044767505.1 Kitasatospora sp. NPDC101235 | reverse complement strand
GGGCTCCGGCACCGAGTACGCCGCGGACCTGACCCGCCGCTGACCCGCCGCTGCCGGAGGCATTCCGCATGTTGTGATCGCGGAAGTTACCGATAGTGGTGCTGGTCAGGAGGTTGTCCTTCCGGGGGTGGCGGATGTGCGGGGTGCTACCAGGGCAGGTCGGGGTGGTGGCGCAGGGCCTGTTCGCCGAGCCGGCGGGAGAGGGCGGTGAGGGCGTCGGCGGTGGTGGCGGCGTCGGTGGGCAGGTGGATGACAGTGCGCAGGACCTGCGGCTGGTAGCCGAGGCGCTTCTTGGCCAGGTAGTTGGCGCGTCCGGCGTCGATGCGGCGGGCGCCGTGCTCGATGGCCCAGCGGGGGGCTTCGGTCATCAGCCAGGTGTAGGCGTGGCGGGCGAGGGGGTGCTGGTGGTCGATGCCGGAGGCCCACAGGTAGAGGCAGCCGTCGTGGAGGAAGGCGTACATGCCTCCGACGAGGTGGCCGTCGGCGCGGGCGGCGAGCAGGACGGCGCCGGAGACCTGGGCGAGGTACTCGAACATGTCCCGGCCGTAGAGGGCTGTGCCGTGGCGCTCGGAGGTGCCGACGGCCAGCGCGGTGAACTCCTCCAAGTGCGGCAGCATCCGGGACCCGGTGAGCGGGTCGAGGGTCAGGCCGACCTCGGTCGCGCGGCGCCACTGGCGGCGCGCGTCGCGGCGGTGGCCGGCGGGAGTACCGTCCCACCAGTGTTCGAGGCCCGGGCCGGTGGGCAGCTCGCGGACGTGGGCGACGTCGGTAGCGAGGTTGAGGACGCGGGCTGCGCCCTGGCGGCGTCCGGCGGTGGTGAGGCGTTCGGCCTGCTCGGCGGTGAGCCCCGGGTAGACGACGGCGTGGGCGTCGTACTCCTCGGCCAGGCGCAGACCTGCGTGCGCGGTCAGGCGGGCGCTGGCGTCGGTGGCGGTTCCGGCTCCGCCGTACTGGGCGTGGGGGCTGCCGGAGTAGAGGACGGGGCCGAGCCACACCGGTGCGACGCCGGCGTCGGTTTCCTGGCTGTTCCAGTACGGGCAGCCGCGGGCGGGGACGAGGAAGTACGGCACCGTCTCGGTGATGCCGGCGCCGAGGTCCGTGATCTGGAGATGGCGGTGGGCGTCGACCCGCTCGGTGGTGAGCTGCTCCCAGGCGGCGGTCCACATGCGGGTGCGGGAGGGGTGCGCCGCGGGATCGCTGTCGCGGGGGGCGTCGGCGATCCGGTCGTACCAGCGGCTGAGGGCGTGGGTGGCCTCGTCGTCGGCGTCGCTGGTGATGGTGTCGGTGCTGGTGGTGATGGGTCTCTCCGGTAGGGCGGTCGGGCCTGCCCGGATCGGGCGCGGTGGGCGTCGGCCGGGCGGGTGGTCAGCGGGTGGGCCTGTGCCGGCCCGGTGGCGGTGCGGCGGTCAGGGTGGGAGCAGCGGGCGAGGGCCAGGCGGGGAGGTTGCTCGCTCGGGCGCGGGCGGCCTTCATCTGCTGGTCGCGATCGGGCAGGGGTATGCCGACCCTCGGGGTGACGTGCCGGGTCAGTGCGGGCAGCTGGCTGTGCGCGAGCCATCGGGCGAAGGGCCAGGCTTCCTGGTCGCGCAGGGCTTCGGCCCGGCGCAGGAGGGGCTCGATGTCGTCGGGCGGGCCGAGGAGGGCGGCTTGCGCGTCGCGCCAGCGGTCCTGGATCTCCTGGAGGTGGGCGAGCGCCTTCTCGGCGGCGTGGAGGCGCCGCAGGTGGGGCCCGACGAATGGGTCCAGGAGGTCTTCGACGTGGGCGTTGGACCGGATGCCGGCGACGACGTGCTGCCCGGTGTCGAGGAGCACCTCGACGTGGTACCAGGCCCTGCGGTTGCGGTCGCGCTCGGATTCGAAGAGCTGGATGCTTCGGTCGCGCGTATCCGACCAGGGGTGGTCCCCGATCAGGGCGTCGCTCAGGTCCTGGAGGCCGTGGACCGTGTAGGTCACGGTGTCCGCGCGGGCCCGCCAGAGCACCTGTCGGTAGCGCGGCGCGAGGGTACCGGTGATCTCGGCGGCCAGGGTGGCCATGTCCGGCTCCACCCCGGAGCTGACCGGTACGGTCAGCTCCGGGGTGCCGTCCAGGAGGTGGACGGCGTCGTCGGGGCGGGCCGCGCCGACCAGAAGCGGGGCGTCCGCGCCCGGCCGGACCGCGAGCAGGTGCTCGCCGGCGGGGCCGGTGAGGGCGAGGGCGGTGTGCGGAGCGGTGGTGCTGGTGAAGCCGGGCCAGGACCAGGACCAGACCCGATCGTGCAGGTCGGCGAGGTCGCGGCCCGGGCGGAGCGGCAGGGGCTCGACCGACCAGCCGGGCAGGTGGTCGGCCAGGTCCTCGGCGAACGGCGAGGTGACGGGATCTGCCGGCCGGTCCGGAAGAGCCTTGCCGTGCTCGTCGAAGTACACACGCGCGAACCGTCCGGCTGCCCCGAGGGGTGGACCGGTCAGCTCGAACAGAGCCTCGGTACTCGCCCACCGCCCCCCGGGGGTAGACGAGTTGATGCCGTACACGAGCGCCCAGCGCGGGTGGGTGTCGGGAAGGTAGGCGCGCAGGCGCTCGAATGTCGCGAAGTCCTCGGTGGTCAAGTCGGCGTGGTCGATGTAGGTGCTGGGGTCGGCAGGCACGGCGTCCTCCTAGTCAGGCGGCCATCAGGGGCCGGTCGGCGTCGTGGGGGTGTTCCCAGGAGCTGCGGTGGGTGCGTAGTCCGCGAAAGCAGGTGAAGGTGCCGGTCGAGACGAGGACTCCGGTTGCTACTACCAGCAGGTTCAGGTGGCCGGTGGGCCACAGGGCGACCAGGAGGCCGGCGAGCGGGAGCGGGGCGAGCACGAGCAGGACGGTGGTGGCGAGGGTGGCGCCGAAGGCCCTGTCGGGGATGAGGCGGGCGCGGGCGGTGCGCAGGACCACGGTCACCGCACCTTCGCCGGCCATCAGCAGTGCAATGGTGGTGGCGTAGAGGGGGAGGTTGGGTGCCAGGGCGCTGGCGAGGGTGGCGGTGCACATGGCGGCGGCCGCGGTGGCGCCGACGGTGAACAGGCCGAAGTGGTCGATGGCTCGGTGGGCGACGGCGACGGCGGCCAGGGAGAGGGCGGCGGCGATGCTCCACACGGTGCCGACGGCGGCGGTGGAGTGGTGCAGGGTCCGGGTGACGGTGATGGGGGCGGAGACCTGGAGCAGGCCGGAGGCGAGGTTGACGCAGGCCAGTGCTCCGACCAGCCAGGCCAGGGCGGGGGTTCGCCGCAGGGTGCCCATGCCGGTGGCGAGGCTGGCGAGCGGGTGGCCGGCGACGGGGTCGGTGACGACGTGCAGGTGCGGTCGGTGGGTGCGCACGCTCGCGGCGACGGTGGCGGTGACGGCGGACAGGATCGCGACGGTCACCAGCAGCAGGGCCGGTCCGGTGAGCAGGAGCAGGCCGCCGATCAGCGGACCGATCAGGAGGGCGGCCTGGTCGGTGCCGGTGAAGACGGCTTGGACGCGGTGGGCGCGCTCGCCCGCGCGGCGGCCGGCTTCCGCGGCCACGGCCTCGTTGGCGAGGTAGGCGGCTTCGGCGAGCATGCCGGCGAGCACCCCGAAGAGGAGGACCAGCCACGCCCCGGCGCCGAGGGTCAGCCCGATCAGGGTGGCGAGGGCGCCGGCGCCGCGCAGCAGGCTGGTGGTCAGGACGGCGGTGCGGGGGCTGTAGCGGTCGATGATGGGACCGGCGCCCGCGACGGCGACGAGGCGGGGAAGCCACTCCAGCAGGAAGGCCAGTCCGGCCCACCCGGGCGAGTGGGTGAGGGTGAGGACGAGCAGCGGCACGGCGTACATGACCACGGCGGCGGCGAGCGAGTCGCTGGCGCGCAGGGTGTAGCAGCGCAGCAGCCAGTCCCGGTCGGCTCGGTTCCGGTGTTGGCCGGCGGTGTTCGGGCGGGGCAAAGGCGGTCTCCTGCAAGGGGGTTCGGCAGCGTGGGGTTGGTTTGGCCGCCGACGGAGCCCCGGTGGCGTCCGTCGGCGGCCGGGTCAGCGGCGCTGCCGTGAGGGGGCAGCGGGTGTGGCAGGCGTGGGCGAAGTCGCCGTGCTGGTGCTCCGGTTCGGCTTGCCTGCGGCGGGGTGCGGCAGTTTTGCGAGGTGCCGCACACGCCAGGTCAGCACCGCGGTGACCGACCCGGCGGTGTCCAGCTCCCGCCAGGAACGGGCCCGCGCCAGCAGGACGTCGGGGTCGTGTCCGGCGGCTTCCGCCTCGGCGAGGGCGGCGGCCAGGGCGTCGAACTCCGGCTCGGCGAGCATCCGCCGACCGCCCTCGCCCGGTACCGCCCGCCGCACGGCCTGCTCCTGGCGGTCGCGCACGGCGGCGGGAAGCTGCCGGCCGCGCTCGCGCAGGGCGGCCAGCGGCTGGGCGGAGGCCTGCCGGTAGGCCGCACGCAGGCCGTCGGCCGCCGCGCGGGCGGCGGCGGCCTGCTGGAGGTGGCCCTGCTTGGCGTGCCAGCGGCCGGCCGCGATGACGAGCAGGATCAGCGCCGCCAGCGCGCCCGCGGCGGCGGTGGCGTCCGGGCCCTGGTTGGTGGTGTAGCCGCCGGACAGCACCTCGCGGGCAACGGCCCGCACGGCGCGGGAGTCGGAGTTCGCGGCCCTCACGTGCGAGCGCGAGGCCCGCTCGTAAGCGCGGGCTGCGGCCAGCAGCTCGGCCTTCTGCGCGGGCAGGGCCGTGGCCGCCAGGGCGTCGAGCACCTCCCCGGTCGCCTCGACCACCCCGGCCGCGGCCTCGGGTTCGCCGTCCAGGAGGTCAATGGCCTCCAGCGCCGTGTCCGCCGCCCGGAGGCGAGCTGCGGCCGCCGGAGAGCGGCGACCGGTCGGTGTTCGGGCACCGCCGTCCTCTGCTGCGGAACCGGCCGTCTCCGGCCGCTCCGAAGCCGGAGTCACGAGGCGGCGGCGGATCTTGGGCAGGGTCAGGTCGGGTGCGAGTTTGTACCCGCCGAACCACACCGGCTCGCCGTTGGCGTCCCGCTCGCCGACGACGGCGACGCTGTAGCCGAGGGTGTCGCCGGAGGGACCGATCTTGCGGTTGACCAGCACGCCGGAGGTCTCCAGCCGGGCGAAGAACTCAGCTTCACTCGCCGCGCCGGCGAGGGCCTGGCGGACCGCGTCGCGCAGCTGCTGCCGACTCGTGTCCGCCTCACCCAGTCGGGCGGCCTTGTGCTTCTCACGGTTGGTGGGTTCCTTCGCGGCCGTGCCGTCACCCGAGGTGAGTTCGCGAAGCCCCCACTCGCGTTCGATCTTGCGGCACTCCGCCTGGGCCCGGGGGTAGTCGTTCTCGATGTCGGCCTTGAGCAGGTTGCCGCGCACGATGGTGGCGGCGATGTGGATGTGGTCGTCGGCGTGCCGCACGGCGACCCACCGGCAGCCGTCCGGGTCGCCGTCCGGCGCGATGCCGGTGGCCGCGACGACCCGGCGCGCCACCACCGCCCACTCCTCGTCGCTGAGCAGCCGGTCCTCGGGAGCGGTGCGGACCGAGCAGTGCCACACGGGCTTCTTCAGCCGGCGGCGGGAGCCCCGCTGGTCGACCCTCATGTCGAGCGCCGTCTGGAGCTGCTTGATCGTGGCGTTCGGGTCGCGGCCCGGATCGGGGGCGAAGCCGTCCCAGGAGGCGACGAGGTGGGGGTCGGTGTGCTCGTCCCGACGGCCCGGACCGTAGAGGTAGGCCAGCAGGCCGTACGTCCGATCCCCCCTTGTGACGTTCGGGTTCAGTGCTTCTTCCGTTGCTTGAGGAGACCGGCGGCCGTGCTGTCGACAGTGGCGATGGCGGTGCGGACTCGGGCCAGGGCGTCGGCCAGGTCGGCAGGGTGGGGCAGTCCGCCGATGTTCAACTCGCGCGCGATCTGGTTGACGTTGTTGCCGACGCGAGCGATCTGACGGCGTGTGGCAGCGAGTTCGTCGATGGCACGGTCGAGCTGGTCGTCGGCGTCGAGCGCGGCATCATGTCGCGCCGCAGCGCTGAGCGCGGCGGTGGCGATGAAGCGCGCGACGGTCAGGGCACGTGCGTCAGCGGCGTGCTGAATCTGCGTTTCTTCGTCGGAGCTGACGCGGATCGTCAGCTTGCGCTGGCGCTGCTGCGGCTCGTGGTAGCGGCGACGCGGACGTCGCAGGACGGTCGGTTCGTCGGCGGGCTCGACGGTGGTCATCTGTTCCTGTCGGTTGTCCTGCCCGCCGCTGCCCCCTGGCTGCGGCGAGCCGTGGGGGGGGGGGGGGGGGCCCCCCCCCCCCCCCCCCCCCCCCCCCCCCCCCCCCCGGGGGGGGGGGGGGGGGCGGGGGGCGGCGGGGGGGGGGGGGGCGGCGGGGAAGAGGGGCGCCCGC
>NZ_JBIWNZ010000024.1:142502-143622 GCF_044767505.1 Kitasatospora sp. NPDC101235 | reverse complement strand
GGGGGGGGGGGGGTGTCTTTTGTGCGGGGGGGGTGCCCGGCCCCCCCCCCCCCCGGGGGGGGGGGCCGGGGGTGGGGGGGCCCCCCCCCCCCCCCCCCCCCCCCAACACGGCCTTCCCCGCCCTCTTGGGCGAGGGGTGAGCCCTTGGACCGTCCGATAGGACGGTCCAAGGAGATAGCTCGCTCCGCCGTAGGTGGCAGCGTGCCCGGAGTCCAGCGCGGTTGGCGGCGGGCGGACGTGGGCGCGGTCGACGGCGCCGGTCGGGAGTACAGGCGGTCAGAACTCTCCGCTGGCCAGTCCGCGGGCGGCGAACTCGGAGATCAGGTGGTCCATGACCAGTTCCTCCGCCTGCTCACTGCTGAGGGTCTCGGCCGGGCCTTCGCCGGAGCGGCGGACCTCCCACCGGCCGTCGCCCAGCGGCCGGGCGCTGCCGATGTGGCGGTGGCGGACCAGAACGGCTACGAAGTCGGCGACGAGGTCGTGGTCCGCCAACACAGTGGTGCTCATGTAGTACTCCGCTGGGTGCATCGAGGTGGGGCGAGAAGGGAAGGGGGGAGCTTGCGGTCACCGGTGTGGTGGCGGTGGCTTGTCGGTCCGCAGGGCCTGGAGGATGTCGGCGATCCGGTCGTTCGACACCGTTAGCCCCTGGCTGCGGATTCCATCGCCGACCACCCTTCGGGTGATCCGCCCAGCCTCTGCCGCCGCTTGGCGGCCAGCCCGTAGAAGCTCCGGGTCCAAGTCGTTTGCCGGACCACCGGACCGAGCGGACGGACCACCACCGCCCGGACCACCGGCCGCCGGACCACCGGACCGAGTAGACGGACCACCCTCCGCCGAACCACCAGGACTGACCGACGGACCACCACCGCCCGGACCACCGGCCGCCGGACCACCGGACCAAGCGGACGGCACGGACGAACCACCCTCCGCCGGACCACCAGCACTGCCCGACGGACCACCACCGCCCGGACCACCGGACCGAGCAGACGGACCACCCTCCACCGGACCACCGGACCGAGCAGACGGACCACCCTCCACCGGACCACCGGACCAAGCGGACGGACCACCCTCCACCGGACCACCGGACCAAGCGGACGGCACGGACAGCACGGACGAACCA
>NZ_JBIWNZ010000024.1:0-142403 GCF_044767505.1 Kitasatospora sp. NPDC101235 | reverse complement strand
ACCCTCCGCCGGACCACCAGCACTGCCCGACGGACCACCACCGCCCGGACCACCGGACCGAGCAGACGGACCACCACCGCCCGGACCACCGGACCGAGCAGACGGACCACCCTCCACCGGACCACCGGACCAAGCGGACGGCACGGACAGCACGGACGAACCACCCTCCGCCGGACCACCAGCACTGCCCGACGGACCACCACCGCCCGGACCACCGGACCGAGCAGACGGACCACCACCGCCCGGACCACCGGACCAAGCGGACGGCACGGACAGCACGGACGAACCACCCTCCGCCGGACCACCGGACCAAGCGGACGGCACGGACGGCACGGACGAACCACCCTCCGCCGGACCACCAGGACTGACCGACGGACCACCACCGGAACTGTCCTGGCTCCGGCGAAGAATCCCTGCGGCAAACCGGTCTCGCCATCGTGATCCCCGACGGTGGGCGGCCAACTTCTCGTCAACGCTCCTTCGGGCCTCCGGCCGGTTGCCAACCGTGAGTTCCGCCCTGCTTGTACGGGAGGCGGTGATCTCGGGGGCTTCTCGGTCAGCCACCGTCCGCTTGTCGAGCGAGGGCGCGCGGTCGGACAGCGCGTCTCGGCTCAGCAGGACGGTGCCCGGGGCCGGGTCGGCGGTTTGGAGGCCGTCACCCAGGTTGTCCTGGGCTGTCTCGTGGCGGGTGACGATGATGCCGAGGTGGACCGCACCGGCAAGCGCGATTGGGGCGATCGTGCTCAAAGACCCGACGGCGAGGTCTCCGAGGTGCAATCCGTCGGGGGTGCCGGCCGTCTGCTCGTTGAGGCGGATCGCGTGCAGGGCGTTGGCCCAGACGCTGGTACCGGTGGCGCCGGCGAACAGGGACCAGGCGTAGGCGCGGGCGGTCCAGGGCGCTTCGCGCAGGAGGACAAGGGCGCGTACTCCGTAGGCGATGAACCCATCAACGACCACCGGCCAGGCGTAGCTCAGGTTTCCTCGGACGTGGATCGCCTGAGCCATCTGCTGGAGGGCGTCGTACGAGAGTCCGAAGCCGGTCGCGCCGAGCGCCGCGATGGCGGCCATGTCCCATCGGGAGACCGTGGGGCGGTCTGGGGTCACGCGGCCACCGCCAGGGTGACAACTGTGGTGCCCCGCAGTTCTTCGGCGAGGGCGATCTCCTCGCGTCGCATGGACGCCGGGATGACGTCGAGCTGCGTACGGGCCTGGCGCCGACGCGCGGTGGCCGCCTTGTAGCCGATGCCCAGCAGGGCGGCCCAGGTGTCACGCGGAACCCCGGCACCGAGGGCGACGCGGACCACGGCCTTCTTCTCGGCCTCGGTCAGCCGCGGCCGGTGGGTGCCGAACAGGGTGGCGCGTACCCGGTCGAGGTCGATCTGCCGGCCTTCCCGGAAGGCCACGATCTGGCGGAGCTGTTCTTCGGTCCGGCCTCCGCGAACGCCGTCCTGGACGCCGCACTCGATGGCGTCGGTCAGGCACTCTCGGCGCACCGGGCACTGCAGGCAGAGCGTGAGGGCGTCGCGGTGCGCGGTGCTGCGGCGGTCGGCGAAGAAGATGTCGGGGTCTTCGATCCCCGCGCAGGCGGCCTTGAGGCGCCAGCGGGGGCAGCCGCGGTCGAGCTGCTCGTGGGCGGCTTCGAGTTCGGTGACGGTGTTCATTCGGGGTGTCTCCGTCGCGCTGTAATGGCAGGCGCGTGGGCAGGGCGTCTCCCGGGGGCGGCTCGGCCGGCCCCGCACGGGATCGCGGGAGATTAGAAGGAGGGGGCGCGGCGCCGGTCGGGTCCGTCGAGGACGGCCTTGTGGCACATCTGGCGCAGGCGGCTGGCGGTGCGGTCACCAAGGAGGCCGGCGAGTTCGGCCGGGGTGATGTTGCTGGTGATGAAGGTCGGCAACTGCTGCTCGTACCGGTGGTTGATCAACCGGTAGACGGTCTCCTCGGTGAACTCGCTCGCTCGGCCGGCACCGAGGTCGTCCAGCAGCAGCAGGGGCACGCGCTCCAGTTCGCGCATCTCGCGCTCCGGGTCGGAGCCGGGCCTCGGGCGCATCATCGCGTAGAGGGCCACCGAGGTGATCGCCTGCCAGCGCAGCCGGACGCCGGCGCCCAGCAGCGCCCGGATCGCGCCGTAGGCCTGGTGGGTCTTGCCGGTGCCGGTTCCCCCGAGCAGGAGCAGGGAGCGGGCGCGGGCGATGCCGAGCTGCCCCTCCGGGCCTCGGCGGGCGGCCTGCTTCACGTGCTCGACCCAGGCGAGGACCTGCGGGTCGTCGGCCACCGCGTCCTGGTACAGCGGCGGGATGCGGCTGGCCGCCAGCTCCAGCGCGTCCCGGACCGGCTGCGGCACCGGGTGCTGCTCGGGCTGGCCGATCACGGCCGGGTCCACGCCCAGTCGGCTGAACCGTTCCACCAGGCCCTGTAGGCCAGCGCCGACGCGGCGTGGGTCTCGGCCGGCCATCACAGTTCCCCTGCGTAGGCTGCGGCCCCGGCCACGGGGTTGGTCCACGCCCGGTACGTTCCCGACCGGGTACCGCGGGAAGTCAACGCCTCCTGCACGAAGGACTCCAGGGCACTGGGGCCCTTGGGGTTCGCCGCGAACAGCCGCAGGCCGGCACGGACCTGTTCCTGTCCGTAGACGCCGAGCAGCGTCTTGATCTCCCGACCGAGGTGCCCGCGGAACCTCTCGCTGGGCTGCTGCGGGCAGGACCGGACGTACTCGGCCAGCAGGGCGGCGGCCCCGGTGGTGTGCGGGTGCATCGCGACGGCCTGCCCGGCCGCAGGCTCCTGCGCCGTGCCGGACTGGGCGGGCGCGGCACAGCCGCCCCCCGGAGGGGTAGATCCAGGATCCGTGATCCTGGATCCGTTCGTGGAGGGTGTCGTGGAGGGTGTCATGGAGTCCGCGGCACCGGGGTCCTGGCGCTCCCCAGGGGTGCTCAAGACGGTGGTTTCGGAGATGTCCGTGGGGAGCGGTTCGGTCTGCTCCAGGGGCTTCTTGCGACTCCGCCTGGCCGGGGCCTGGCTGTCGGCGTCGGCTTCCTGGGTCTGGTGCAGCGGGCACGGCACCAGGCGGCTCGCGCTGGGCTTGTCGATCCTCTGGTGCTTGTTGAACGTCACGACGTGCAGCAGTTCTTCGCCCTCGTCGGCCGGGTTGACGTACCGGCACACCAGGCCGACGTCGGCCAGCTGTCGCAGGTCGTCTTCGACGCGCTCGGTCGTGTGGATGCCGCCGTCCCAGCTCTTCTTCCGCTTCCAGATCAGTCCGCGCAGGATCCCCGCGTCGTCGATGACCCGTCCTCGGTCGTCCACGTAGTTGAGCATGTAGATGAAGGTGCGCTCGGCGGTCAGGGAGACCTCGGCGAGCTTCGCGTCGCGGCTCATCTCCGGCTTGTGGGTGCGGATGCGCCCGTCCTGGACCGCCATCACGCCACCTGTCCGAGGAGGCCGGCGACGGTGAGGTCGCCGGTGGCGAGGTCGAGGTCGTGCTGGAGGCGCCAGTCGCGCTGCGGCTGGGCGACCGCGATCCACCGGGCGACGGCTTCCTCGTGCTGCTGCGGCAGCGGGACGGTGGCGCCGTCGGCGTCGTAGGCCCGGGCCAGCCAGAGGTGGTCGGGTTCGGAGACGGTGACGCGCACGATCTTCGCGGCCGGTGCGACGGCTCGGACGCTGCTCTCGATCGCCCGGGCGGTGCCCTCGGAGATCCGGGTGGGCCCGGTCAGGGCGCCGTGAGCGGCGAGATCCTTCTCGGCGCCCGCTATACATGCGGTCGCGGACATGTAACACTCCTCCTGCGCAAGTCGCACCGGCCGAGCCTCCTACAGCAAGCTGGTGCATTGGGTTTGCCGTGCGAAGAGCACGGGCATCACATGGCGCCTGGGAGTTTCCGCTCCCGGGCGCCATGTCGCTTTTGCGGCCACCGAGCCGTTGCGGCAATCTTCAGCCGCGCACTTTTCCGTGGCGCAGGAGTGACTCTATGTTTACCGCCGGGAACGCGTCAACGAATTCGATCGATCTACGCGAATAGAAATCCCATTTCCCGCCACACGGGAAATGATCATGAACCCTCTCGGACCCATTTCCCGCCTGGCGGGAAATGGGTAGAGGAATCTGGCGCGGACATGATCAAGGGTGCCATCACCCTCCCGGCGACCTGCTGGCCAGGGCCACAGCAACCCGCCTCCCGAAGGGCGAAGGCAAGGCTGGCCCTCCGGCGGTTTCCGGAAACGCAAACCGGCAAGGAGCCGGGGCTCCTTGCCGGAATAAGAAATATGACCAATTCACTCAATCGGCGACCCCTTCCGCGCCCCAATGCCGCGAGAAGAAGCCGCGCACGGGTCCCGGAGTTTCGGTTCGCTGGAATTTGAGAAATCCGACGCAGCGGCGATGGAGGGCGATCAGACTGCTCCACCTCGCCCCGGCCTCGTCAGGCCGCCGGGGCCGGCAGCGCGGTGTGCTCGCTCAGCAGCCGGGCTGTGCGGCAGGTCTGTCCGATCAGCTCGCCGAGGTCGATCGGCATGTCGCCCGTCGGCTTCGCCAGCGCCACGGAGCCGACCGCCACGTCCCCCCACATGACCGGGGCCGCGATCGCCTGCCATCCGGACACGACTTCCTCCCGCGCCACGGCGTATCCGCGGCGACGAATCTCGCCGAGCGACGCGACGAGCGCCAGAACGTCCCGAATGACCCCGGGTGCGGCGTCGTCGGGCAGTTCCTCCCCGACAACGAGTTCCTGCAGCGGCGCCGGGAGGTGGGCAAGGATCGCCCGCCCGCTCGCGCCGGTGCGCAGGGAGCGTGAGTGCGTGACCAGGGGGTGCGCGAAGACACCGAGTTCGCCCGGGTCCATCCGGCCCCAGGCGTAGTCAGTGCACAGCCGCCGCAGGCCGCCGAAAGGGGCAAGGGCGAACAACAAGGCCGCACCGCCGGTCCGTTCGTGCAGGTCAGCCAGGATCTCCTGGGTCGTCGCGGCGCCCGGCACGTGCGCCATGGCGTGGATGGCCGCCTTGATGATGGTCGGCCCCGGCCGGTAGCGGCCGCGCCGGATCTGGTCGACGGCTCCGCCCGGCACGCCCGACTGGAGGATGCGGTGCACGGTGGAGTCCGGCATCCCGGTGGCGGCGGCGAGGTCGAGTACGCCCTGATCCCCGCCGGGCAGCTGAGTGAAGGCTTCCTGGAGGGCGAAGACCCGGGCGTGACTGGAGGTCACAGCGGCCGAGCGGGCCACCGTGGCGGTCCGCGCCGCTGGGATGCCTCGCGCCATCGTGTCCTGCGCGACACTGCGGTATCGGTATTCATAGTGAAACGGCCTGTCGGCAGTCAGTGGTGTCGCATTCACCTGCGCCCCCCAAAGGTGACGCCGGACCCATCTCAGCAGGCCAGGCGGTTCATAAGCCAGGCCCAGGACCCGGCAGAGGATGTCGGAAGGGGAGGCACCACCCATGACGAGCGTCCAGCCTCTCGATATCGCAGATCATACAACATGCTTCACGACATCAAGCGTCCGGTAAGCTGTTCACCGTGAGTCCGTGCCCACCACCACGCGCCCCTGGAGTTGCCCCGGATGCCCGCTCGCACGTTCGACGGACAGGTGCTCCGCACCGCCCGTAGAGCTCTCGACCTCTCCCAGGAAGCGCTGGGACGCTCGGAGGGCGTGGAGGTCGACCAGTCCGCCGTCGCGGGCTGGGAGAGCGGAGGGTTCCCCCAGCCTGAGCGGCTGCCCGCCATCGCGCGGGCGCTCGGCCAGCCGCTCGACACCCTCTTCCCGAGGGATGGCCTTCCGGACCTGGCCGACCTGAGGGCTGATGCCGGCTACACGCAGCGGAGCACCGGGGCACTGATCGGCACCAAGTCGTCCATTCCCGTCAGCAACGCCGAACGGGGCGTACGGCGACTCAAGGCGGAGTTCGTCTCGCGCCTCGCCGAGGCCTACGGGGTGACCGAGAAGCAGCTGGAGGCGGCGCAGGACCGCAGTTTCGGCGTCTCGCCCGCGGCGCCACCGGTCCCCCGGTCGCTCGCGGAGAAGCTCACCTACCTGCTGGAGACGACCTTCCCGGCCGGCCAGCCGACGGATGACCAGATCGCGGCAGCCGTCAACAGGTTCGCCGGCGTCGAGGTGGTCTCCGCCTCCGCCGTGGAGGCCCTGCGCACGGGAACGCCCCCGCCCGCGGAGGTGCTCGCCGGTCTCGCGGCCGGCGTCGTCCTGGAGGGCCTGGCCGGCTTCTTCGGAGTCACTCCGCTCTACTTTCAGAGCGACGAGGAGCTGGAGCGCCAGGTCGTGGACGCCATCGGCCTGCTGGCCGTGCGCGCCGGCAGCGAGGACTTCGCCCTGGCGGCCCGCGGAGGCCAGGACGGTCTCGACCCGGCGATGCTTGCCAAGATCAGCGCGATCGTGGCGGAGGCGAGGCAGCAGAAAGCGGGCCCCCGCTGACGCGGGAGCCCGCTTCGTCTGCCGTCAGACGAGCCAGGCGGTGGCGGTCGCGACGCCGAGCGCGGCGCCCGCCACGGTCTGCGCGACGGTGTGGTACTTCAACGCCACCCTCGACCAGCACACCGCGACAACCAGAGGGCACGCGGCGATCCACCACGGTGAGTGGACCACCGTGAGCAGCGTGACCACCGAGGCGGCGACCGCGCTGTCCACGCTGACCTTCCAGGCCACGTTGATGCTGAGCAGGCCCACGGTCATCACCCACAGGGCGATCATGGCGACGAGGATGTCGCGCGGAGCGTGACCGAGCACCATCACGAGGGAGCCGGCGCCGATCGAGCCGAGGATGACGAGGAAGATCGGCAAGCGCTGGGTGCGGTCGACGACGTGCCGGTCGCCCCAGGTCCCCCGCTTCCGCTCCCACTCGATGTAGGCGGCCGGGATGATGCCGGCGCACAGCGCGGCCAGGAGCCCCCAGCCGATTCCGGTCCAGCTGCCGGCCGCCGCAACACCCACGCCGGTCAGCCCGACCAACATCACGTTGCGCGGCTGGAGGACGTCGGTCACGGTACGGGCCACGGTGCTCACAGCGCCATCTCCTCCATCTCCAGGGCCAGTTCCTCCACCTCGGCGGTCGCCAGAAGCTCCTGGACCTGGAGGTCGGTCGCGGCGGCGTACGCCTCCTGCACCTTCAGGAGCCAGGTCACCTCCGCCTGGGTGGAGGCGATTGGCTTGCTGGGCAGCGCAGGGGCCGGAACATCGTTGCGGCGGCCCGCCTTCGCGTTCGCCAGCGTGGCCTTGATCCACAGCGCCTCGCTGGCGGCCTGCGGGTCGGCGGCCCCGTCCACGGCTTCCTCGATCACCGGCAGAAGGACCGGCGATGCATGGTGGCGCATCTGCTCGACGGCGTCCGCGATGTCTTGGGTCCACCGGTCCAGCCGCACGTCCATCGGTGGGTCGGTCCGCAGGACCTCGCGCCAGCGGCTGGCCGGCTTCTGGAACGCCACGGCGGGGAAGGCGGTGACCAGGTCGTGCCACAGTGGGTAGAGGTTCCACAGGGCGCGCCAGGACCGCCACCTGGTCGCGGCGGCGTTGGTGGTCGGGATGCTCACTCCGGCGGCGAAGATCATGAAGAGGGCGATCTGCATGTATTCGGTGTAGACGCCCAGCGCGTGGTTGAAGTCGGCGTCCAGGGGCGCGGCCAGGGTGACCCACATGAAGGTCGTCCGGATCGCCACGTACGCGACGCCGATCGCCATGGCGATGGCCATCAGCCCCAGGCCGGTCCGCAGAAGGCGGGTCTCGGCCCGGCGGCGCGCACTGGACCACTGGTAGCAGGTGACCGCGGAGGCGGTCCCCAAGTAGACGTAGAAGATCGTTTCGTAGAGGATCGCGCCCCACTGGCCGGCGTGGTCGGGCACGAAGTCGGTGCTCGGCCGACTGCGGTCGACGACGGTGAAGAAGAGGACCGTCATCAGCGCCAGCATGCCGATCGCCGCCCGCCAGGCGACCCGCTCGATCCAGCGGGCGACGGCGACGTGTCGCGGGATCACCACCGTCTCGTCGGTCTTGCCGTACGAGGCGACCACGTACGTCAGGATTGCCAAAATCGCCAACGTCGAGACGTAGTGCTTCAACAGGACCGACAGGTCAGTGACGGGCTGGCGGTTCATCAAGTCGATCACTGCGGGGCTCTTGAGCCACAGGGCCAACGCGAACCCCAGGTAGCAGCCCCACAGGGCGCGCCGGTGCGCGTCCCCGTAGAGGACCGCCGGCAGCCGCCAGACCGCCACTGCGGTCATCGTGGTCGCGGCGATGTACGCAGCGAGAGCGAGCACGGTGTTGTTCCTTTATTGCTTCTTGCCGCGCCGGGGAGCGGCGACGGGATGGGAGAGGGTGGATTCCAGGAGGCTGACCATGTCGCCCCCGACGGGCATCTGGCGCTGGACGAGCCGCTTGATTAGCGACGCACTCAGCTCGGCTTCCTGCTCTTCCTTGGTGTCGTAGCGCCCTGCGCGGGCCTGCACGACCGCCCCTTCACTCATCCGCTCGATGAGGCCTTGGCGCAGGTGCTTGGGCAGGAGCAAATCGAGCTGTTTCGCGCTCAGGCTGGTGCCGTGATCGAACCACTCGTGTACCAGTTCATGGAGCCGCACGTGGTCGGTCTGGTGCTGCGTCGGCCTCGGCCGGTAGAAGATCAGCGACAGGTCGCCCGCACGCACGCGCAGGCCGCAGGCAGTCCGCAGGTCGCTCCCGCGGTCGTCGACCGGGACCAGCTGGATGGTGCGACCGGTCGCTTCCTCCATCGCGGCCACCAGGCCCTCGATCGTGAAGGGGTCCGGGATCGGCAGATCAGTCAATCGCCGCTCGCACTCCTTGCGGAGACGGCGCATCCTCAGCACGGCCCGCCTCCGGGCACCTCCAGCAGCCGCCCACGTGCCGCCAAGCCCGGTCTGCGCCGGCCGGCGATCTCCTTGAAGTTCCCGGGTCGGCCTTCAAGGCCGCGAAGCGGGGCACGCATTCGGCGCACGGCAGGGTGGTCGCTGTCACTGGTGCCCGATCCGGGCAATCGCGCCGCTGCGCCGTCCGGCAGCCGCACTGCCGGGCTTTCGTAGGTCGACACCAAGTCCTCGTGAGGGTGGGGGCGAGGGGTTCGCTGGGTTTCGAACGTGGTCAGGTCCCGCTCAGCGCCATGCTATTGCTCACCTATGGGGTGCGAGCTTGGATGCTTTTGGAGCCAGGGGGTATTTCTAAGGAGTTCTTCGCTGCACTGCAATCTTCGGGATCGTTAGTCGGCCGTCGAGACATAGCGCATCGAACAGATCGAAGGCTTCGACTTAGCGACTCATGCCGTCAGCAGGCATCTGCGAGCGAGGTATGGGGGGCAACTCCTTCACACTGCGGGCCGCCGCGCGGCCCGTCTGCCGCTCGACCCTCTCACCATGCCAGCCCTAGCGGGGTGTGACGTGGAGCGCCTGCGGTCCCGGATTCGGAGTATCCGGCACAGCGCTACGCGCATTGACAGCAGAGAGTAACTTTACCGACCTGTAGCGCAATCCTGATGGCAGGTCCAGATCATCCTCCCATTCGAATACTTGACGATCAGTCACCCTCGAAAAAAATCCTCTTGATCAACTGAGTGATCGTCATTCCAAGATGAATTGATCAATCGCCGTCAAACCAAGTTCCATCTGAATTTCTTATGTGGTTTTCGCCACATCCGGCTACCGCAGATGGAATTTCACCGCCAGGCAGCAGGCTTCGGTCACCGACTTCGAGCGCCTTCTCTTTACCACTCCGGCCCGGCCACGCCTCGTCCCCCGAACGGGGCTAGGCGCGGCCCTGCCGACGGTCATGTCGCGGCCACCGACCGCGGGGTCCTCCCGCTCAAGTTCCGGCGGGAGCCCGGTACCGGTCCCTCTGGCTCAGAGCTTCCCGAGCGCGGGCCGCGCCCGCCGCCGTGACCCGTGCACCGCTGCCGATCGTCGGCACCCGGCCCGGCTGTCCGGAGCAGCGCCCACACCGGCCGGGCCGGGCCACCGGGTCCCGGCACTCGTCGCACTCGTGTATCCGGCGCACTCGCACGCTGTGCTCGGGCGCCGGCTTCATCGGCAGCTTGCGGCGCAGCCGGTCCCGCACCACGCCGACCGGCGAGTGGATCGTCTCGGGCAGGCCTGGCAGCAGCGCTGCGGCGAGCTCCGCCGGTCCACTGCCCACGGCGAGCCACCGCTCGACCAGCGGTGCCAGCTCCGCCACCTCGGCTTCGCCCAGGCTCAGGCGCTGCTGGCCGTCCAGCACCTGCTGCAGGGTGTGCGCCGCTGCTTGCAGTGGGCCGTCCAGGTCCGTGATCGAAGTTCTCTCCCGCCCGCCCGCGGCCTTCGGCCGCCGCTCCGCCGGCGACTCCGGCGAGTCGGCAGCGGGGGTGGGGAGGGAGGGTTCTTTGACCAGGTTCTTTACTACAGGGACGCCAGCATCACCGGAGCCCGACGAACCGGACGCCGGACGGGGCACACTCGGCTCCACCTGCGCTTTTACCGTCTCCAGTAGCTCCTTGGCCTCCCGCAGACCGGGTAGCTGGGGCGTGTCGTAGACGTGGGCCTCGCTGCGGATGGTGCCATCGGGCATCCGGGTCTTCTCGACCCGGTAAAACCCGGCGTCGATCAGCTCCCGCAGGGCCTTGCGCACCGCCGCTCGGCTGTCGGTGCTGGAGTCCGCGATCTGCCGCGCGTCCTCGCGCCACCGTTCGGGCCGGGACAGCAGATCGGCGAGGAGCCCGCGCGCGGCAAGGCTCAGCCGCCGGTCCTGCAGGACCGCATTGGGTAGCACGGTGAAGTTACGCGCGTGCGCGCTACGATGTACGAGCATCGGGAGTTACCGCTCCTGTTGCCGGACCCCGGGGTGTTGGTAGCACCGCCGGGGTCGCCTGTTTTCGGTTGGAGCACGGAACGTAGCACAGGATGTCGCCGATCGCTGCGAATCGCCGTGAGCGATGTCGATCACAGACAACGGCGTTGCGGCGTAACATAGTTCGCGACCTCAGAAGCCATCTTGGCCTCGCCCAGCTCCTGGCCCGAAGAGCCTCATGGAGCGAGTGTTCGCCTCGAAGCCGATCGAACGGTACAGCCGTGCGCCGTCCGTGCTTGCGTTCAGGCTGACCAGCCCGCAGCCCTGGTCCCAGAACCAGGTGAGGAGGCTGGCCGTGACAGCTCTACCGTTCCCCTTGTGACGGTAACCCTGTGTCGTCAAGACAAGATGCACGTACCCGGTCCGACCGCTGTAGGTCGGCCCGGGAGGCGCTTGGTAGATGCTGCCTAGTGCGGCGGAGACGAGGTGGCCGTCTGGCCCGTCCACGACGAATCCGGCCATGTCCTCAGCGCGGGTGAGCCCGTCCGTCAGGTAGGCGGTGAGATCCTCGAACCACCGGCCTACCGGAGGCGCCTTGATCATCTCCGCCCGAAGGCGGGCCATCGACAGCGCATCTGTGCCGGTCGCTCGCCGTACATCCACGGCTCGTCCTTCGATCAGGTGACCTCGCGATATGTCCTGGGCGTCCGGGGCGCGGCCCCATCCACTATCAGGTCAGCATCGATCACCGTGAACGGCAACTCGAACCCACCTACGCCGCTACCGTATTCGCATGACTGTTGCCTCTTCGCCCGTCCGCGTCCGCTTCGCTCCGAGCCCTACCGGCATGTTCCACGTCGGTGGCGCGCGCTCGGCGCTGTACAACTGGGCGACGGCACGACAGCATGGCGGTACGTTCGTCCTGCGGATCGAGGACACCGACGCGGCCCGCAACCGCGAGGAGTGGACCGACGGGATCATCAGCGCGCTCGCGTCCATCGGCATCTCGAAGGCGGACCCGGCGTTCGAGGGCCCCTACTTCCAGTCGGAGAACGAGACCCGGCACCGCGAGGCCGCCGCCGAGCTGTACGAGGCCGGCCGGGCGTACTACTGCGACTGCACGCGCGAGCAGGTGACCGAACGCACCGGTTCCCAGCAGCTCGGCTACGACGGGTTCTGCCGTGAGCGGGGCCTGGGCTTCGAAGCCGGCCGGGCCCTTCGCTTCCGCACCCCGGACGAGGGCGCCACCGTGGTGGTCGACCTGATCCGCGGCAACCCCGAGTTCCCCAACGCCGCCATCGAGGACTTCGTGATCGCCAGGGGCGACGGCAGCCCGGTGTTCCTGCTGGCCAACGTGGTCGACGACCTCGACGAAGGGATCACCCAGGTGATCCGCGGCGAGGAGCACCTCTCGAACACCCCCAAGCAACAGCTGCTGTGGGCAGCCCTGGGCGCCGAGCCGCCGGTCTGGGCGCACCTGCCGGTCATCGTGAACGAGAAGCGGCAGAAGCTCTCCAAGCGGCGCGACAAGGTGGCGCTGGAGGACTATCTGGCCGAGGGCTACCTGCCGGAGGCGGTGGTCAACTACCTGATGCTGCTGGGCTGGGGACCGAAGGACGACGTGGAGATCCGTCCGTACGCCGAGCTGGAAGAGCTGTTCCGGGTCGAGGATGTGAACGGCTCCTCGGCGTTCTTCGACGTGAAGAAGCTCGCCTCGTTCAACGGGGAGTATTTGCGGGCGCTGCCGGTGGACGGGTTCGTGGCGGCGTGCGGACCATGGTTGTCCGCGCCTCGGGCTCCGTGGCCGGCGGAGGCGTTCGACCCGGCGCAGTTCGCTGCCGTGGCCGAGCTGGCGCAGACGCGGATCTCGGTGCTGTCGGAGATTACCGCGTACGTCGACTTCCTGTTCCTGGACGAGCCGGTGCGCGACGAGGCGTCGTGGGCGAAGGCGATGAAGGAGGGGTCGGCGGATCTCCTTCGGGAGGCTCGGCGCCGCTTGGCCGAGGCTCAGTGGGACGCGGCCTCGCTCAAGTCGGTGATGGAGGAGACGGCGGCCGTCTTCGGTTTGAAGCTGGGCAAGGCCCAGGCTCCGGTGCGGGTGGCGGTGACCGGGCGGACGGTGGGCCTGCCGCTGTTCGAGTCGCTGGAGGTGCTCGGCCGCGAGCGGGTCTTGGTGCGTCTGGACAAGGCGCTGGCCGAGCTGGTCTGAGTACCGAAGGCCCGCACGCCCTGGTGGGTGTGCGGGCCTTGCTCGGTCTCTGGTTGCTCAGCGCAGGTCGACGAGTCGGTGCTCGGTTCCCTCCGGTTCGGTGGGCATGGACCACAGCGGGCAGACCGGGATGGTGGTGCGGTCGCAGTCGTTGCTGGTCAGGGTCTTCTGCAGGTGGTCGTAGGCCGCGCAGCCGCCTCCGCAGGTGGAGCTGTGTGAGCAGGTGCGGCAGTTGGCGGAGATGGTGTTCACGAGGGTGAGTTCGCTGATCCCATCCTGGAGACGGGGGTGGATCGCGCCGTTGCGGAACTCGCCGTAGTGGAGGTCGGTGTCGAAGAACGCCGAGCAGATGTACACCCTGCCGTCGGGGAAGATCGCGAGGCGTTCGAGGTTGCGGGCGGTGCAGCCGCCGTAGCCGGCGGCACGCAGGGCGGGGAGTTGGTCCGCGGTGGCGAAAGCGGGCGGGTAGAAGACGCGCACGCGACGGCCTGCCGCGGCTTCGCGGATCTGGCCGCACAGCTGCACCCACTCGTCCGGGGGGATCTGGAAGTGGGGCTTGTCCAGGCCCAGGCCGGTGGGGGTGAAGTAGTGGAAGGAGAGCATTTCCAGGCCGATGGAGTCGGCGAGGTCGATGGCGTCGAACACGTCGTCCCGGTTCGCGCTGGTGACGGTGAAGATGGCGCGGGTCTGGAAGCCGTCGGCGACGGCGCGCTTCATACTGGTGAGCAGGGGGCGCCAGGTCTTCTCGCCGCGCATCTGCTCGTGGGTCTCCTGGCGGGCGCCGTCCATGGAGAAGGAGAAGGAGTCGAGGCGGCCCTGCAGCATGGGCCAGGTCTTCGGGGGGATGAGGCCGTTGGAGGTCAGGACGGCCTTGTAGCCCTGGTCCTTGCAGATGTCGAGGATGTCGCCGAACCGGGGGTGGGTGGTCGGTTCGCCGCCCAGGAGGTAGACCTTGTACTGGCCGTAGGCGACGCGCAGGCTGGAGAGGATGTCCTCGACCATGGCGGGGGTCATGCGTCGCTCGGCGTCGAGTCGGTGACCCATGTAGCAGTGCTGGCAGCGCAGTTGGCACTTCTCGGTGATGTAGAGGAACAGGAATGGTTCCTTGGCCGCGGTGGCGTGCGCGGCGGCGTGCACGAGGCTTTCGGTCACGGTCTCGTCTCCCTTGTCAGCGCAGGGCGTGCAGTGAGTCGGCTTCGCGGGCGCCCCAGGCGGAGACCGTCCACAGGATGCACAGCGGGGTGGTGTCGCGGTCGCAGGAGTAGAAGCCCTCGTCCTTGTAGGCGGGGATCCGGGAGTACGCGGGGCAGCCGCCGCCGCAGGTCTCCGTGTTGGGGCAGCCGGTGCACACCGGGTCGGCGGTGAGGTAGGCGTTGAGTTCGTTGTTCGGGTCGGGGTTCAGGATGAGCCGGTCGCCGTCGAAGGTGGCGTAGTGCCGGCCGTCGTCCATGAAGACGGGGCAGGCGAAGACCGTGCCGTCCGGGTAGACGTGCGGGCGGTCGAGGGTGCGGGCGGGGCAGCCCGGGTAGCCGCGGTCGAACCACGCCTCCTGGGCGTCGGCCTTGACGAAGGTCGGCGGGTAGTAGACCGCCAGGCGCGGCTCGGGCGGGAAGGCTTCGATCTCGGCGCAGAAGTCCATCCACTCGGTGGGGCTGAGCGGTTGGAGGAAGCGGCCTCCGTTCCCGGTCTTGCCGAGGTTGTGGAAGCTGAGCGTGTGGGCGCCGAGTTCGGCGAGGAAGGGGATGAGGTCGAGGGCGCCCTCGCGGTTGGTCTTCGAGACGGTGCACATCACGCGGACCTGGTAGCCGAGTTCGCGGGCCTGGGCGATGTGGCGGACGACCTTGTCGTAGTTGGCGGGGTTGCCTCGAATCTTGCGGTGGATGAGCGGGTCGGCGGACTCCAGGGAGAAGTTGAAGCTGTTCAGGGTGCTCGGGGGGATCTTGCCGAACAGGTCGTCGTCGAAGTCGCCGTTGCTGCTGATGGTGACCTGGTAGCCGCGTTCGCGGCCCGCAGCGACGATCGTGGGCAGCTCGGGGTGCATAGTGGGCTCGCCGCCGAGGAGGTAGAGCTTGTCGTGGCCTCCGGTGATCCGGAAGTAGTCCATGACCTTGATGGCCTGCTCGACGCTCATGGTGTTGGCGGCGTTGAGGCGGTCGTTGCCCACGTAGCAGGTCTTGCACCGTAGGCCGCAGGCGGTGGTGGGGTAAAGGAAGACGAACCGCTCGCGGGTCTGCCGGTAGATCGGCAGGCGGGTGGTGGGCATGCCGAGGGAGACGGTGGTCATCGGTGTCCTTCCGGTTCGCAGTGGAGGAAGGCGAGGCACTGGGCGGTAAGGGGTGCCGCGAGGGTGTCGGCGGCGGGCAGCGGGCAGTCGGCGCCGTCAAGAGGGGAGGTGACGGGGCCGGCCTGGTGCAGGGCTTCGAACCGGGCGGGAACCTCGGTGCCGAACCAGCGTTCCAGGCCGACGCCGACAGGCGTGTCGGTCCAGGCCGCGGTGTCGGCCCGGGACTGCCACAGGTCTGCGAGCCGCTGCTGCGGGCTGCCGGGAGGCAGGCGGAGCCTGCCCTTGTGTTCCTGGATCCGGGGCATCGGCCAGGCGGAGAAGTAGGCCGCGGCCCGGGCTTCGAGCGCCGGCAGCAGGCCCGCAGGGTCGTGGACGGCGATCTTCGGGTCGGCGAGGAACTTGAAGACCACGTCGCCCTTGCGGAACACCGACAGGGGGCAGTCGGCGAGGTAGCAGGCAGACCGCTGAACGGCCGGCACGGCCGCGATGCAGTCTTCCGTGAAGGCCAGCAGGGTGTTCAGGGTGTCGAGGGTGAGGATCTCTCCGCAGTGGTCGAAGTCGAGGCCGGCGGCCTGGTGGACGTGGCGCAGGCGTTCGGCGAAGAGCCGTTCCTGCTCGTGATCGCTGAGGCCGGTGACGACGAAGCAGTCGATGTCGCTGGCCGGCTTGTTGGTGCCGCGTGCGTAGGAGCCACCGATGAAGGAGCTCAGGAGGTTGTCGCCGAAGATCTCGACGGCGGCTCGGCTGGCCTCCGTGACGGTGCGGGGGGCGCTCACGCGGCCAGCTCGGTGTAACGGCTGGGACGGCCCGTGATCGCTTCGGCTGCGGCAAGCCCGCCGACTGCGGCCTGGAGGATGCCCTGGGCAAGGCCGGTGCAGTCGCCGGCCGCGTACAGGCCGGGGGCCGTGGTCTCCAGGCTGTCGGTGAGCTTCAGCTCGTCCCAGAGGTTCTCCAGTTCCAGGCCGATCACCGCGACCTGGGAGGCGATGCGGCCGGACAGGGCGTCGCCGGTGAAGTAGGCCATCAGGTCTTCGAAGGCGTCGCACAGAGCGGTGTGGATGGCCTGGGGAAGGATGCCCGCGAGGTCGGCGACCTGGTAGTCGCGCAGTGAGGGGTGGAAGCCGCTGAGGCTGGCGAACTGCTCAAGTTCCTTGCAGGCGAGGGACCGGCTTCGGAAGTCGGGATACCACTGGAGGACGGGCTTTCCCGGCCGGTCGGTCCTCAGCGCCCGGTACGGGACGAGGAGGTTCTCGTCGACCCAAGCGGTTGTGCGCGGGCTGCCGTCAGGGGCCCGAAGCTGCGCGAGGAGGGCGAAGTTCGCCGTGCTGCCCCTCTTCGCCTCGGGGATGACGTGGCCATCGAGGAGAGTGTGCTCGCCGTAGTCCGTGAACTTGATCCGGCCGCCCCCGGGACCGGCGCAGAAGCAGAACGTCTTGATCTTCACGCCGTTGGTGACGATGGTGGTCTTGAAGTCCTCGTGGATGTCGGACCCGCGCTGCAGGAGCGCGGTCGGGGCCTCGAAGCGGACTCCCACGGAGGGAGCGGGTGTGGAGTACGTGACTCCGAGACCGCGGAGGGTCTGCTGCCACCAGCGCTGGCCTCGCCGTCCGACCGCGACCACGACCGAACTCGCGTGCACGGTCTCGCTGCTGCCGGATCGGCTGGCGACTTCGGCCAGCCACGCTTGTCCGAGCGGCTGGAGGAAGGTGACCTGTGCCTGCATCCGTAACTCGGTGCCAGGGGCGGTGGTGATGCGGTGGTGGAGCCGTTCGATCAGCGTGCGCACCTGCGCCGCGCTGAGCGAGGCCACCGGGTAGTCCTTGACCGTGAACGGCCCGAGGACGGGGAGGGCTCCGTGGAACGTGGGCCGGTCCTCGCCGCACAGCCTCCGCAGCGCCTGTTCGGCGAGTCCTTCGGCCCGGTCGGTGCCGAGGAGTTCGGCCAGCCGCCGGCCGCTGGGGAACCGGGAGAGCTTGACCCCGTCTCCGTAGTGGATGGAGCCGCCGAAGCCGGAGATCACGTTGCAGATGCCCTGGCAGCCGTTGCAGGAGCGCAGGAGATCCACCGGGCAGGTGCGACGCAGGTGGGTGCGGCCGGCATCGACCAGCAGCACGCGGGACCCGTTCTCGGCGAGGCGATCGGCGGCGATCAGCCCGGCGGGGCCGGCGCCGATCACCAGCGTGTCGACGATCGTGGTCAACTGTGGCCTCCGTACTGGTTCTCGATCCACGAGGAGGCAGCGCGCGCTGCCTCGACAGCCGGCCGGTTGGCGTCCTCGATGAGGTCTGTCACGGCCGGGTGGTGCAGGTGCTGGTAGTTCGTTCGGTCATGCAGGACGGGCGTTGCGCACAGGTCGACGACCAGCGATCGGGCCGCGGAATCCGCGAGGCGCGCGATGTGGTCGCGGTACTGCGGCGTGAGCCCGGACGTCGCGAGCACCAGATCGAAACCGCTGTCCCGAACGGTGTCGGGTAGTTCTGTGATCCGCAGAACGGTCGCCTTGACGGCGCCGGCCCGCAGGAGCCGGCGAAGCTTCTTGGGGCTGCGGGTCAAGACGACGACTCGACGGTCGTCACCGAGTTCATGTGCGACGGCTTGGGCGAGCATGCCTCCGCCGACGATGACCAGGTTGCGTGGGCGGATGGCCGATGCGTCCAGCAGCGTTCGGGCGAGGTCGCGGTAGTCGAGGCGGGCCTGGAGTCCGAACCGGCGCCGAGCCTGACTGGCCAGCAGGAGCACCTCTGCCCCCACCGGTCGGAGGGGGTGGCCAGCGGGCAGCCGGTCGAAGGCCGAGTGGACCTGCTGGAAGACGAACCGTTCCCCGAGGATCAGGGACATCGCCCCGGCGGCGATCCGGGCCAGCCGGGAAGCTGCGGCCTCATGGCCGATGATCAGTCGGCTGAGCCGGATCGAGAGCGGCGCGGTGGCCGATTTCATGGGCTCGGCCTCGTACCACTCGACGCGGTGGCAGGTGTGCAGCAGGAGCCCGGTCGGCGAGTCCGTACCGACCACACCGTCCAACCGCAGGAACGATGCTCCGAGTTCTTCCAGCGGATGTGTGGTGACGTCATTGAATGCGCACCAAGCGATCCGGCTCATGACACCTGCCGAGCTGATCCTGTCGTCACGCGGTGGATCAGCGGTCTGGACCATGAGTACCTCCTCAGTTCCAGTGAGCCTGCGCAGACTAGTCTGCGCCGAGGTAAGCCGCTCCACACGAAGGCCGGAACTGGTCAACTGCTCCGGCGCAGCCAGGAGTCGGCGCGGAATTCGGGCGACCAGCGGTGCACCTCGTCGGGAATGTGCGGTAAGCGGAGGACTGACTGCTGCCCGGATTCGCCACGCGGCGGACCAGAGCGCTGTTCAGGTGGGCCGCTGACTCCAAGGACCAGGACCGAGGCATGCCGACGTGGAGGTGCACCACTGGCCAAGACGGCCTGCGCCAGACAGACACGGACCGCATCACGATGATGGCGCTGCGTCAGGTTCTTAGCAAGCCTTCGCAATTGGAAAATTTTTCCTACTCGACAGGCTGCATGAGAACAGCAGGGCTTACCCACTACGATCAACCTGACCCTGGAGGTGCTGATGGCCGACCAACCCAACCCCCGACGCCGGCGGCTCGGCGCGGAGGTGCGCCACCGGCGGCAGGAACTCGGCTGGTCGCTGGAAACGGCTGCCGCGCAGCTCGGCTACAGATCAGCGAGCACCGTCCACAAGATCGAGTCCGGCGACCAGCAGATCACCCTCCAGAAGCTCCCTCACCTCTTGGCCGTACTCGGGATCACCGACCCGCCTGCCCAGGCGTTCTGGCACGAGCTGGTCCTCAGCGCGAACAGCAGCGACTGGAAGGAGCGGTTCCCAGGCGACGCCGACGATCCTTTCGGGAACTACTACACCGACATCGAACTCGCCTCGTCGGCCTTCCTCTGGTCACCCACAGCACCACACGGGCTGCTCCAAGACGCGCTTACCGAGCGCACGGTCATCGAGGCTGGCCGCGCCTGGGACAACGAGTCCGACGTCGATCGCTTCGTCGCCGTGCGTTCCGACCTCCGCAAGCGGATTCTCTCCCGGCAGCCACCGCTGGTGATCACGTCAGTGCTCACCGAAGGCCAGCTCCGGCAGGAGATCGGAGGACGCGCCGGGGTGCACCAACAGATCAAGCACCTCACCACGCTCGCCAGAAGCAGCCCGGTAATCACCATCCTGGTGATCCCGTTCTCTGCCGGCGCGCACGCAGGGATAGACGGCCCGTTCATGTTGATGACGTTTCCGACCGGCCGAGCGAGCGTCACCATCGAGGGCAGGCGCGCCGCCCTGCATATCCACGACAGCGATGTCGTCAGCGAGTACCAGCGCGTTGGCGAACACCTCACAGACGACGCGCTGTCGCCCGAGAAGTCGCTCGCCTTCCTAGATCAACTCGCCGAGGAATACGCATGACCCCCCACCACCCCAACCCCGTCCCGGCAGACCTCACCCCCGGTTGGCTGGCCAAGCAACTCGCATCGGCCCACTGGCAATCTGCAAGCACGGGCGGCTCCAACTGCGTTGAGGTCGCCCGACTGCCCCAGGCAATCACGGCGATCCGCGACTCGCTCAACCCACACCACGAGCCCCTCGTTCTCTCCGACCCGAAGTTCGAGGATCTCGCCAGCAGCATCATCAACGGCAGGCTCCGCATGCCTGCTCATCTGTGCGCCGACCCCATCACGGCGGATACCAAGAACGAACTTCCGCTCGGCTGGCTGGCCCAGCAACTCGCAGGAGCACAGTGGGAATCGGCGAGCACCAACGAGTCCGGCTGCATCGAGGCCGCCCTCCTGCCCCGCGCCATCACTGCTTTCCGTGACCGGCGCAAGAACTTCTTGATCTTCGCGGCCTCCGAAATCAACGACTTCGCCGTCGGCCTCGCTAATGGGAAATTCCACAGATAGCCACCTGCTCGGCCGTTGCCGAACGCTGCTGGGTCGACCAAGGGCCCTAATACTCCAGCCGGAGATGTGATCTTCATGGCTGTAGGGCGGCTTGGCGGTGGTAGTGGCTGCGGCAGGCTCGGGCCTGGTGGCGTCGTCGCCAGAGGGACCAGTGCAGTCGGTGTGCGAGGTCTCGCGCAGGCTGTGTGAGTAGAGCGGTGAACAGGCGTTGGATCTCGTTGCAGGTGAGCGGGATCAGTCCGTCGGGGCTGGTTCCGTCGTCGGCCAAGGCCTGGCCCTGGCGCTCTAGGGCGGCGGCGACGGCGAGGAAGGCGTGGGCGAGCAGGGCCAGGGTGACCCAGCGGTGCCACGAGTTCCAGCGGCGGACCTGGTGCTCGTCCAGTCCGGCCAGGGTCTTTGAGCTCTGGAACGTCTCCTCCACGGTCCAGCGGCTTCCGGCGATCTTGACCAGGGTGGACAGCGGCACTGGTCGGGGCGCGTAGCAGCGGTAATAGGCGAGTTCACCGGTACGGCGGTTGCGGCGGGCCAGCAGGTACTGGTGCCCCGCCAGGCCGGATGTGGTGAGAGCGATGTGCGCCCAGTCGTACCAGCGGTGGCCTTTCGCGCCCTTTCCGGCGGACAGCTTGTGCCAGGCCCGCCGTGGGATGCGCTTGACGAGGTGGTCCGCGCGTTGAGGTCCGGCTGGGGTGGGGACACGGTGGGTGCTGGATATGGCCAGTACGTAGCCAAGCTGCCGCCTTTCCAGGACAGCGCGCAGGTGAGGGTTGTCGCCGTAGACCTCGTCGCCGGCCGCCCATGCGGCCGGGACCCCGGCGTCCAGCGCCCGCTCGATCATCTGCGCGGCGAGCTGCGGCTTGGTCGCGAAGCCGGCGCTCTCGGGCACGCCGGCCCTGCGGCACCGCGCGGGATCGGATGTCCAGGACTTCGGCAGGTAGAGCGCGCGATCGATGCCCGCGTGGCCGTGCCTGGAGGTGTAGGTGAGGAAGACGGCGACCTGGGCGTTCTCGATCCGCCCGGCGGTACCGGTGTACTGGCGCTGCACACCGACGGTGTGGGTGCCTTTCTTCAGGTCGCCGGTCTCATCGACGACCAGCACGGCCTGGTCGTCGGTCAGATGGTCCACCACGAACGCCCCGCAGGTCGTCGCGCACCTGGTCGGCGTCCCACTTCGCCCGGCCGAGCAGGTGCTGCAGCCCGTCCGGCCTGGTGTCCCCGGCGTGCTCGGCGATCGTCCAGCAGTTTTTACGCGGCAGGTCCGCCAGCAGTCCCAGCACCAACTGCCGTACCCGCAACCGGGGTTCCAGCCGCGTAAAACGGCCTGCGATCCGGCCCATGAGGCCGTCGAACATGGCCTGCCAGCGGGCAGGTACTACGCTGTGACCCGCGGCCACCGCTTCATCGTCAGTCCACACACCTCACGATGATCACGGTGGCCGCAGCTGTCTGGCTACCGGGTTCCATCAGCAGAATCACCCTGCGGCTGGAGTACTGGCGACGCGGTACGTCGAGGATCGAGGAGAGGCCATGGAACCCTGCCCGGAGTGCGGTGCATCGATGGATCCGCGATCCTGCGACGAGTTGTTCCATGCCTTGCTCGCGTTGGACCATTCACGTCAGGCACCGTGGGGGCCGCTGCATGGTGTCTCAGTCTCTTGCTTCCTGCTCCAACACCCCAGTCGGCTTCCCGCCGACGACGGCGCGATGGCTTGGGCGCTCCTGCATACATACCTCGAAGGCGGCCTCGACGAAGTGAACCAGCTCGTCGGTCAGGCCCGTCGTGATAACTCCCATCGTGTGAAGGGCGGGCCTCTACGAGTGGTCCGGGACGCGCCCCTGCCGCACCGGGATGCGTCGCGATCCCGTTTCTCCGTCACGATCCAAGACGTCGCCGTCGATGGGACGTTCCCCTCCTCGGCGTTCACGGAACGCGTCAAGGCTTGGGCCGCCGCGACGGTCGATGCGTGGAGCTGCGGCACGTGACCGAAAAGACCTTGGCCTGCCGAAGAACAGGCCCACGACATTCAGGTCGTTCGGCCTGGCCATGACCGCGCTCACGACGCTGGTCCGCCTGGCGCCGAACTCGCCCAGCCCGCGCACACCGCAGCCGTTAGCCATGAAGATCACATCTCCGGCTGGAGTACTAAGAGGTCAGGGCGCCGAGCACGCGCCTCGGCGCCAGCGGCGGAGCGTTATCCAACCAGTCAGGCAGCTAAGGCGGTTGCAGTTGACTCCGGACCACGCTGGTTGCCGTCAGGTTGCGTGTGCGGCACGGTCAGGAACGCTGGTCGCGATGGAACGGGCTGAGACCTGGGTCGGCGGCGAGCCCCATGCCTACGGCCTCGTCTTCCGGGCGAGAAGGTGTGCATCGGCAGACGCGGCCACCATTTGACCAGTTCGGGGAGTACGCCTCTCGGCGGGGTGACACCGATCAACTCGATCAACTCGTGGGCTCGGTCCGCCGGTGGGACAGCGAGCTCCGGGTATCAACCGCGGGCCCCGACCGGGCGATCCGGCAGCAATGAGGTCTCGTTCGCCCGCCAGACCGCCTGATCGCGCGGGGGTCCTGCCACGTTGCGGACCCCGACCAGCAGGGCATCGCAACGCCGACCAGTGCTGAGGCAGTTTCTGTTCCGCTCCAACCCTGTTCGAGGGCTCACGCCCGCGGCCGCCGTTCCGCCCGGAACCAGCGACCTCGGTCGGTGGACGCTCCGACCGTCCGGCGCCTGCGCACCGTGACGGTTCGGTCCAGCCTCGGGTCGAGACGCTACTCGGCCTGGGTCAGTGCGTACTCGACAAGGTCGAGCCGTAGGTCCACGGCCTACCGGACGGGTCCGGGGCCGGCACCCCGCGGCGGGACGATCCCGGTCAGCTCCTCTGCCTGGTCGGCCAACAGGGGTGCCAGACCGGGGTAGTAACCGCGGTCGGCGGCCTGGAGCATCTCCGCGAGGGCGATCAGCTGGCCGACACGTCCGGCGGGGGTGTCGAAGATGTCCGCGAACTCCTCGCGGGTCCGGTTGGCGATCTCGGGGACGAGGAGGCTGCTGACCCACAAGACGGCGGGGTCGTAGCCGACCGGGACCAGGCCCCAGCGTTCCCAGTCGAGGATCTTGAGCGGCCTGGCGGTCAAGTTGGCCCACTGCAGGTCTCCGTGGCCAGTGACCCGCTCGACGCTCGCGGGGGCCGGGATGCCGAGGTACTTCGGGAAGACCTCTTCGACCCAGGTCTGCCGCAGGGTGGTCTTCGTGCCGGGCGCCTGTGCGATGCCGACCAGCGCGTCCTTCAGCGCGGCCCACCAGCCGTCGTCCAGGCCAGGGTCGTGGCGAAGATCCTGGGTGGTGGAGGCCGCAGGGCCTACCAGTTCGGAGACGTCAGCCTGGTAGAACCAGCCGGCTTCGGTCCAGTCCGCGGTGTCGTGGAGTCGGGGGCGGGGAACGGAGGCGGGGATGAGCTGTTCCGCGCCGAGGGCGCCCTGGCCGCTCGGCCGGGGCGCCCTGCGGCGGCTGCTTCTGGAGACGCGGAGCCAGGTGTTCTCAGCCGGGCGGCCGACGGTGGTACCGGAGGTACCGAAGATCGGCGGTCCGGTGCACACGAGGCCGAGGAACGCGGCGGCCTTCTGGTGTGCTGCGGTGAGGCTGTGCCGGGTTTCGTCATCCGGCTGAAAGGACATCGCGCACCGTCCTGAGTCGCTCGTCGGGGAGCGGTTCAGCGAGAACCGCTCTGGCATCGTCCCAGTGGCGCCGGGTGATGGTCGAGGCGAGAAGCACGTCCAGTGCCGGGTACGCCGACCTGTTCCGCAGGCCACCCAGCCTCGACTCGAACCCCGTCACCGCGACCGGCAAGAACGAACTCACCGCCGAGTGGCTGGCTACTCACCTCGACTCGGCCACATGGCGGTTCGGGGGCAGCGAGAGCATCGGCGTAGCCTTCCTGCCTCGTGACGTGACCGCCTTCTGTAGCCCTCTCGGCCAGGACAGGCGCCTCCTGATCTTCGCGCAGCCCGAGATCACCGACTTCTTCGCAGGCATCAGAGCTGGGCTGTTCCGCCGGTGAGGCGGCAGTAGCTGCAGCGGCGAACCTGATACTCGTGTCACGACATCCCGTTGTACAGCCTGCCGTCCAGGTGCGCCCGCACCGGTTCGAGCAGCCCACTCAGCACGAATTCGGGGACCGGGTCGTGGATGACCTAAGTGGATGCGGCCAACTCCCCAGTTCAGTCTTGTTTGGCAGCAACACACGCAAGGTGCGCCAGCAAGGCAGCTGTGTCGGTCAGGTCTGGCAACACCACCTCGGCGCCGGCCACACGAAGGTCAGAGGCGGAATGGACCCCCGTGGCGACAGCCACGATTTGAACCCCGCTGGTCAGCGCGGCCTCGACGTCCCGGGGAGTGTCACCGACCAGCACCACAGGAGAATCCACCGGAACAGCATGGGCAACGTGGACGCGGTCTCGGGCCACCGCGACGAGTGCCGCCCGATCTCGGTGGTCGGCACCATAGGCACCGACCCCCAGGTCCACCAGGTCGTCGAGCCCGAAGGCTGCCAGCTTCAACCGGGCGTTCGCCGCGATGTTCCCGGTCAGCACCGACGAGACGACCCCAGGTTCCTGCGCGACAGCAGTAAGGGCCTCCCGCACGCCGGGCAGCGCGCGGCCGCGCAGCCGCAGCGCCTCGGACCGCGCCCGGCCGGCGGCTTCGAGAGCGGCCTGGACGACGCTCCAGCCCGGCTGGGCCAGACCGTCTCGGTTGAACATCTCTCGCATGATCAGTCGATCGGTGCGCCCTTCTGTCACCGCAGGACCAGATGGCCGACGGTGCGCCACGGCTTCGAAAGCCGCCGCATAGATCTCCTTGCTCACTCCCGCGTTGTCGATGAGCGTGTGGTCGATGTCCCACAAGACGATGAGCGCCATCGGGCCAGCGTAGGCAGCATGTCGGGTCCGCGTCGGCCGCTACGCGTCCCAGGACGTCCTTGCGGGGCCTGCCGCCGTCCGGTTGGATGTCCACTGTGAACGAGCGATTGCGCTCCGCACTCGCCCAGCGCGGTGTCTCCCCGGTGGGACTCGCGGAGGCCTGCGAGGTGGACCCCAAGACGGTGACCCGCTGGTTAGGCGGTCGCGTGCCGCATGCACGTCACCGGTGGAATGTTGCACACCACCTGAAGGTGGACGAGGACTTCCTCTGGCCCCAGACCCGGCCACAGGCCGGACAGGCGGCCGGTCCCGGCACCGGCCTTGTGGCTACGTACCCCGATCGTGCCAGCGTCCCGCGGGAGATGTGGCTCTCCCTGCTGCTGGAGGCAGAGCAGGGTATCGACGTGCTGGTGTTCTCGGGGACGTTCTTCGCCCAGTCGAACCCGCGCATCGCCGCCATGCTGGCGCAGCGGGCAGCGGCCGGGGTGAAGGTCCGGCTGTGCTTCGGCGACCCGCAGGGCCACGCGGTGGCGATCCGCGGGCGGGAGGAGGGCATCGGCGACGCGCTCGCGGCGAAGATCGGCGCCTCGCTGACCTACTACCGGCCGCTGCTGGGCACGCCCGGTTGCGAGATCCGTCTGCACGACACCACTCTCTACAACTCGCTGTTCCGTTACGACGACGACCTGCTGGTCAACCCGCACGTGTGGGGCCAGCCAGCGTCCGCCAACCCACTGTTGCACCTCCAGAAGGGCGGCGACCTCGGTTGGTTCGGCGGCTACGCTTCAAGCTTCGACGCGGTCTGGGACTTGGCCCGGCCGTGGACCGACGACGCGCAGGGGGGCCAGCCTCGTGGCCGGTAGGACTGAGTACTACGGCGATCCGGACGCACCGGCCGCGAACTCGCTGGTGCCCGCGAGCAACCTGCTCGTGCAGAACGAGGCCGGCGAGATCCTGTTGCAACGCCGGCGCGACACCGGGCAGTGGGCACTGCCCGGCGGGAAGCAGGACATCGGCGAGTCTGCCGCCGACTGCGCGGTGCGCGAGTGCGAGGAGGAGACCGGGATCAAGGCGGAGATCACCGGACTCCTCGGCGTCTACTCCAACCCGGAGCACATCGTGGTGTACAGCAGCAACGGCGAAGCCCGCCAGCAGTTCGAGGTGGCATACATCGGCCGCCCGATCGGCGGCACCCCGACGGTCAACGACGAAGCCGACGGTGTGCGCTGGGTGAGGCCGGACGACCTGGACGAGTACGACATCCACCCGAGCATGCGCCAGCAGATCGGCCACTTCCTCAGCGGCAGGTACCCCTACCTCGGCTGAGCCGCGGCGGCGAGCCGGTGTTCGGTGCGGGCCACCGCTGCCTCGATCTCCGGCTGCGCGCGGTGGATGAACCGTCCCACCAGCGTGTCGGCTCCGTAGCGGGCGAGGATCTCCGCGACCCGCTCGCTGGCGCTGGTGGGCATGCCGTCGGGAGTGGTGGTCATGTCGCAGAAGATCAGGGCGTCCACCAGCACCTGGTCGTCGAGCAGCGGGAACTCCCGTTCCAGGGTCTCGCGCAGCCCGCGTTCCTCAGCCTCCAGCAGGGCGAGCGAGTGGTTGGCTACCAGCCGCACGAGCCGCGTATCCGCACCGTGCCGATCTCGCAGGAACCGCGCACCGTCCAGAGGGTGGAAGCCGGTCGTGGCAAGCCGAGGTGCGTAGCCGACGTCATGGAGCACGGCGGCGGCTACCATCAGGCCGCCGTCCGGCCCGGCGACCGAGGCCAGTTGCGCGGCCTGGCGTGCCACCCCCTGGGAGTGCGCCCACCGCCTCGGCAGGGTGGCCGACAGTTCTTCTTCGGCGATCCGCCACGCCCACTGGGGCAAAGTCTCCGTCATGCTGTCGGCCTTCCCGCCCGGCGGGCGCTCCATACGCTGTGTTCAAGGGCTGTCCGGGCCACGGCCGGGGCCCGGACAGGACTTGACGCGCTGGCGTCCGGTTCGGCTATCCGGCTGTTGCCGGGGCCAAGGGACTCGCGGCCGAGCCAGTGCCGCAGCACCTCCGGCACCAGGCGGCTGGTGGCCAGCCCGGAGCCGTTGAGGGTGTGTACGTAGGCGGCCTTGCCTGCCGCTCGTGGCCGATCGCCTTGCCAGCGCGCAGCAGATCCACGAAGTCCCCGCACACAGTCGGCTCCCCGCCGGTGTAGTGGACCCTGCGGAAACCGATGTCGTAGCCGGCCTGCAGCACCTCGATTGCCTCCTCCGGCGACGGCTGAACAATGATTCCCCGCTTCCCCACCGGCAGGCAGTACTGGCAGCGGATGTTGCAGCGGGACGTGATGCCGAAGCGGAGGTTTCATTTCCGCATACCGGGCTAGTACCGGCCTTCCATAACCTTCAAGGAAGTCTGCCTGATCTCTTGTCTTCTACGGGCACCTACCTTTCAAGGGAAGTGAAGTCCGCGCCGTCAAAACCGAGAATCCCCCCGATTCTGGAGGGCCCAGCAGGTGCCTTCCAACCACGTTCCGGGACGCTCTGAGGACGTCCTGAGACGTATCCAGCCGGGGTTGCCCCTGGCGCACCCACCTGACCTATCCTCCGAGGGTGGCAGCGAAGGGCCAGTCCCCTGCTGCGAGCAGCAGGGGACTGGATCAAGGACCCTGGCGCGGAGATGCGTGCTGCCCAGCCTGACTAGCGGTTTTTGCGTCAGCAGGGCTCGATGACGCTACTCCTGGAGATCGAAATTCCGCATTCACGGGGAAATATGACCCCAGGCAACGACCGCTTGATGATGAGCAACCAGTACAAGGCCGCCGATAGGCGGCGCCTTGTACGCTGTCCGCCTCCGCTAGCCGGGGGCACGAGAGGAGTGAAAGTTGGCAGACAAACCAGATGAGGACCTGTTGCTCGCGGTCGATGAGCTGGGGGCGGTGCACGACCGATACGACAGTCTCCGCTCGGACAACGCCGGCTCCGGCGGCGACGACCCGTGGCCCGGAGGCGACGGCAATCTGCACGACAGCGAGTGAGTGAGCCGGCTGGTGGGCGTACCGGTATCCGGACGCCCACCAGCCGGTACGACCTGGTGATCGAGTTCAGGGGAGGTTCGCGTGGAACACAAGTTGATCAGGGCCGTGGAGTCGGCTCTGGGCTGGGCGGGACCGGAACGGGTAGGTGATCGGTTCGCGAGGGGACACACGGGGGTCGAAGACCTGTCGAGGCGGTTGCTCACCCCGCAACGGCTGCTCGACCTGGTGATGCGGCGCAGTCTCGCCCGCCCACAGTTCCGGGTGTTCCAGGAAGGTGTGGAGGTCCATCCGGCGGTCTACTTCACGGACAGCGTCAGCCCCAGGGGCCAGAGCATCTCCTTGGTCAACATGAACGCCCTGGGGCGGCTGCTCAGCGAGGGCGCGACGCTGATCCTCGACCAGGCGAACGTCGCCGATCCGACGCTGGAGGTAGCCTGCCGCGCGTTGCAGTGGTGGAGCCAGGAGCGGGTCCAGGTGAACGTCTACTGGACTACCGGCGAGGCAGAGGGGTTCCCGCTGCACTGGGATGACCACGACGTGATCGTCGTCCAACTGGCGGGCGAGAAGGGCTGGGAGGTCCGTGGTACTTCGCGAACCGCGCCGATGTACCGGGACGCCGACCCGAACTCCACGCCGAGCGAGGAGGTGATCTGGTCGGGACTGCTTCGCGCCGGCGAGGTGATGCACATCCCGCGGGGCCACTGGCACCGGGCTACTCGTGTCGGCCACGGGGACGCCGGTCACTCGCTGCACGTCACCTTCGGCATCACCAGGCGGACCGGGGCCAGTTGGATGGCCTGGCTCGGCGACTGGTGCCGCGAGCAGGAGGTCTTCCGGCACGATCTCGACCGCGCTCCGGGGGCCGACGCCAGCCAGTTGATCGCCGCCGCGCGGGAGCTGGTGGAGTCGCGGCCTCCGGCCGCGTTCCTCAGCGACTACCAGCGGACCGCCGCGCCGGCTCGGCAGGTGCCGCACCTGGACGTACTCGGCCCACTCACGGCGGCGGTCTGCACCACGAACTTCCGCCCGGAAATCCGCCCGGGTGACAGCGTGGTGGAGGTGACCGCGGCTGGTCGACGTCTCAGCTTTGCCGCGAAGGCGGAGCCCGCGCTGCGACTGCTACTCAGCGGACACCCCGTGGTCCTGGCGGAGGCCGAGGCCGCTGTTGGCACCGAGGTACATGCGGTGGCCGGCCTGCTGGCGAAGGAGGGGTTGTGCGCGCCGCTGACCGACGAGTTGTTCTCGGGCTACACCGGTCTCGTCACGAACGCCACCTCCTGACGGCGGCGCTGGATCACGGAGTGACCGCAATCGACACCGCGTTCAACTACCTGGGCTTCACCTCGCACGCCACGCTCGCCAACGTGGGCAGGGACCTGCTGTCCGGCTTCACGGTCTCCACCAAGGTCGGCTACTTCCCGGCCGCCGACGGCCGGACGCGTCACAGCCTCGATCCGGTGGAGCTTCGCGCCGCGCTGGAGCAGACGATTCGGGACCTGGGACGTGCACCGGACGTGGTACTCCTGCACAACCCGGAAGCCTCGCTCACGGCCGGTGAACGAGGCGAGGAGCAGTTGGCCGCCGCCTGCGCTGTCCTGGCCGAAGCGGTAACGGCCGGGTCTTGTGGGGCGTGGGGGATCGCGACGTGGAATCCGCGCGCCGTCGCCACGCTCGGTGCCCCGCTTTCGGTCGCGCCGGACGTCCTGATGGTCCGATCCGGGCTGCTCGTCGGCCACGAGGTCCTGGCTATTGGTGAAGTCCTCGCCCGGGGATGGGGTATTCCAGCCGAACGCCGATGGGGCATGAGCCCGTTCGGCGGGAACCTTGCCAGCCCGCCCTGGCGTCGGAGCGACCCGCGTCTCTTCCTGGCCGGTGCCGCGGGTGAGTCGACTCCGGTGCAGGCGGCCTTCCGGGTTGCCTTCGAGCTGCCGCTGGTGGGCGCGGTCGCGGTCGGCACCGACAGGCCGGATCATCTGCGCGAGCTGGTCGATGCCACCGGGCTGGCGGTCAACGCCGAACTCATCGACGGGTACCGGCGTCTGCTGGCTGAGCGGGCCGCTCGTCAGAGTGGTTGAAGCGCGTGGATCAGCTGCTCGGCCTCGATCCGGGCCAGGACTACCCGCGGGTCGTCCGGGTGGGCGTGCGGGCCGGCGATCTTCGCCAGCACGAAGAGGCGCATCACCATGCCGTCGCGACTCTCAAGGTCCGCCCGGCGCTCGCGGCGTACGCGGTCCGCGAGCGCCGGGACGGCGAGGGAGGCAGCCAGCAGCGACGCGGAGTCCAGGCCGTGCGGCGCCATCCCCCAGTCCTCCCAGTCGAACAGGCAGAACTCGGGACCGGTCACGTTCGCCCAGTTCAGGTCGGCGTGCGCCGCAGACCACGAGAGCACCTGGGTGTCTACCGCCAGGGGGAAGGCGGTGCGGATCACCTGATCGACCAGCTGCTGGGTGATCGGCTCGGTGTCCGGCGTCGCCACCCTGGGCGTGGGCTGGGCCGCGAGCGCGTCCAGGGAGGCGTTCAGGGCATTCCACCAGCCGTCCGCAAGCTCGGGATCGGTGGCCAGGACGGCTGTGCCGATCGGACTGCCCGGAATGCGCGACGTCTCGTCCGCTCGCCAGATCGCCCCGTCACCTGTGTCGTGCCACGCCACTGAACTCACCCAGCGGGGCATCGCCACGCCGGTCAGCACGGCAGCGGTTTCGGTGCCGGCCCAGCCCTGCTCTCTGGCCCTCTTCCACGGGCGACGCTCGATGCGGACCCAGGTGTCCCGATCGGTTCTCGCTCCGACCGACCGACGCTTCCTGACGATGCTGGTCCGGTCGAGTGCGGTGCCGAGGCGTTGCTCGACCAGTTCGAGGATGCAGTCGACCGGCTCCTTCCGGAGGTCCAGCGCGCGGCCACCTGCTACGGAGAGCGTCATGGTGGTGACGGTAGCAGGCCGACGAGGGGCGGCCGTGCGGGTGGCGCCGCTGCCGAACTACTGACGGCGGGCCGTGAGTTCAGCAATGGTGCGGAGAACCGCCTGCGGGTCACGCAGGCGGTCGAGGACACGGTCCACCCCGGCGTCGGCGAGCTGGTCGGCCGTGGTGGTGCTGGAGGCGACAGGCCGTTCACGGCGGCCGACGGCGCCTGGAGGCTCGCCGGGCCGGCGGCCCAGGACGCGGCGGGCGCGTACAGCAGCGCCCTGTCCGCACGACGCAACCGCGCAAGGACCTCCCCGACTCACCCGTAGCAGTGTCGTCGCCGCGAGCGCGGCCAGGCAGGACGGGTAGTCCAGCAGGCTGTGCTGGCGTAGCCCCATCCGGAGGGAGCTTGTTCCCGAAACGTGCTGGGCGGCCTAGGCTTCCTGGATGACGACATCTCCGGCGACTCGGTTCGGCGCGGTGGTATTCGACTTCTTCGGCGTCTTGACTTTCAACATGGTCGAGGTGATCCAGGCATTCGAAGACCGGGAGAAGATCGTCCGCGGTACGTTCCTTCGAGGATGGGCTTCCCCGAAGGGGCAGGAGTTGTTCCGCCGACTGGAGCTTGGCCAGATCACCCAGGAGGAATGGAACTCGAGCTTCGGCGACCTGATCAAGGTCGAGCCTGCCGACTTGATGGCGCGGTACCTCCACGACGCCTTCCCCGCCTACCCGGTGCTCAACGTCGCCCGTCAGGCGCGTGCCGCCGGGATCAAAACGGCGGTGCTGTCGAACTCACTCGGTCGCCAGCCGTTCGACCCGTACTCCGGGTTCGACCTCACCGGTGCGTTCGATGTGGTGGTGCTTTCCGCGGACGTCGGTGTCCGCAAGCCGGATCCAGCAATTTTCCGGATCGTGGTGGACCGGCTCGGCGTGAGTGCGGAGGAGTGCCTGTTCGTCGATGACAGCGAGATGAACCTGGAGGCCGCCGCCGAGCTCGGCTTCACACCGCTGCTGGGGCTGGACGAGGACGTGGTGGCCCGACGCCTGCGCGAACTGCTGCACCTACCCGGCGGCGGCCTGTAGGAAGTCTGCGACGGGCCGGTAGGCGGTGTGTGGGGCGAGTTTGGCCCGCAGCCCCTTCAGCTGCGAGGAGGAACGGGCGGAGTCGACGGAGCCGAGGCAGGCGGCCGCCTGCCAGGCGGTGGCGATGGCCGCATCGAGGTCGGTAAGGGCGAGGTGGGCCTCAGCGGCGCGGGCCAGGTAGATGGCGTGGCTGCGGGGGAACTCCTCGTCGACGCTGGGGTGTGCCCGCATGCCGGCCTCGAAGCGGCGCAGCGCCTCGGCCGGGTCGCCGAGGTCGAGCGCAGAGGAGCCGGCGATCATCTCCACCTCCGAAGTGGTCACCCAGTAGAGGAATTCGGGTTCGTCGTCCTGCGGGCCTTTGTCCAGCATGGCGTGTGCCAGGTGGAGCTGGCGGCCGGTCGCCGCCTTGGCCCCGGTCTTCGACAGCGCGCGGGCGGTGCGGGCGGCGAGCATGGCCTCCATGCGGGGGGTGCTGTGCCGCCCGAGCTGCGAGCGGGCTGTTTCCAGAAGCGCCACCGCGCGGTTGGCCTGGCCTGTGGAGTAGAGCTGGACGGCCGCGAACGAGATCGTGTAGGCGCCCCCGGTCGTGTCTCCTGCTTCGGCGGAGGCACGCAGGGACGCGTCGAAGTACCGCTGGGCATCACCGGGGCGGTGGCCCTGGTCGAAGGTGCACCAGGCGACCTGGCGCGCCGCTTCGCCGGCAAGACGGAGCAGACGGTTCGCGGCGGCTCCCTGGTAGCGGCCGGCCTTGAGGAGAGTCACCGCGAGCGACAGCTCCCCGAAGGCCTGCTCGCGGACGTCCTTGCTGCCGAGCTCGTCGTCCATCCGGCGCAGCAGCTCGAGTCGGCCGGCCATGTTGGCCAGCAAGGCCGTGCCCCCGGCGCTCTTCGCGCCCTCGACGGCAGCGCTGGGGCGGGTGAGAAGGGCGTTGGCCCAATTCCCCGCTGACACCGACAGCGCGGCTCCGGCTTTGACGAACCCCCGGCGATCCACTCGTCCTCTTCTCCCGTCCACGAGGTCAGTGAGGACCGTCAGGGCCGCGCCGTCCTGACCCCACGGAACGGCGGTCGGCACAGTCCCGCCATCGGCCAGTTCCCTTGCGAACCGTCCGTCCGTTCGCAGTGCCCGATCGTAGGCCGCGGCCACGTCGATGGTCACCGACCTGTTCCCGTTCTCCACGTTGCGCAGGTACGCCGGGGTGAAGCTCGTTGCCTGGGCGAACTGCTCCCAGGACATCCCGGACTCCCAGCGTGCCTGGCGCAGATCGTTCCGTAGGCGCTCGGACATCGTGACGCTCCTCGGGATTTGGGATCGCTCATGGATCGGCGTCCGCCATTGTTCCCGGGGCGCTGGCGGTGTGTGCTCGATTCAGCACAGATCGCCACTTCCACCCGGTCGGAGCCGGGCCCCGGCATCGCAGCCCGGCGCCCTCCCGTACCCCAGATCCCGAGAGGTGCACGATGAACTCCCCCTTCGGAGCCGACCCGGCGGCCGGCCCCCCGCTGCCCGGACGGCTCCCGGACCTTCCGGTAGGCGGCATCTACGCCATCGGCAAGCGGGCGACCTGCGACATCGCCCGCACGATCGACGGCACGGACGGCAGCGACCTGATCACCGTGGAGCTCATTCTGACGGCCCGTGAGCTTACCAAGCCCGGCTTCGTCTGCGACTTCGGTGACCTCTCCGGACTCCAGCAGCACGTCGACGCGGTCCTGGACCACCACGACCTGAACACGGTCCTGGCCGATTCCACCGACGCCGGCATCGCCGCCCACGTCCGGGCGTGGGCGCAGGAGAACCTGCCCGACGACGCGCGTCAACTACTCGACGACGTCAGGGTCTTCACCGGTCGCCTCCCCGCCCCCGCCGATGACCAGGCCGTCCACTTTCGGGCCCGGCACTGGCTGTGTGACCTGCCCGACGGCCACAAGTGCGGGCGCCACCACGGCCACGCCTACCTGCTGACCCTCCCGGACCCGGACCGGCCGGACAAACTCCTCCCCGTGCCCGAGCAGCTGCGCGAGTTCGTGCTCTCGCGCTTCCACGGGCAGGCTCTCAACAGGGTCTTCGACCTCAACCCGACCAGTGAGCACCTGGCGGCGGTGCTGACCGCGTGGCTCGCCGAGCACGAGCTGACGGCCCCGAGCGGGCGTCCCTTCGCGGTCCGCCTGTCCGAGACGGCGAGCACCTGGTCGCAGTTCACGCTGGAGGCGGCGTGAGCACCCGAGCCACCGCGGCCGCCTCCGCGGGCGAAGGCGGAGCGCAGGCCGGCCGGATCAGGCACCTGGACTGGGGCCACGTCCAGGAGCAGGCCGCCCGGATCGCCGACGCTGCCCGCGTCGCCGGGGCGCCTCAGACCGTGGTGGCCGTCGTTCGCGGTGGCATGGTCCCGGCCGTGCTGCTCGCCCATCAGCTCGGTGTGCGCGACGTGCGGGTGCTGGAGGTGACCCACACCGTCGACGACAGCGCCAACGCGGCCAAGACCTGCGAACCCACCATCCGCAACCCCGCCTCGCTGGGCGGAATCGAGGGCTTGGACGTCCTGGTGGTAGACGACGTCGCCGGCACGGGCCAGGCTCTGGCGAGCGCGGTGCGGATCGTGGAGCAGGCCGGCGCCGCCCGGGTGCGCAGCGCCGTGCTGGTGGTCAACGAGGCGAACTGGACCGGGAGCAAGCTGCCGGGCGAGACGGTGACCTGGATCGGGGAGACCGTCCGCGGGTGGGTCGTCTTCCCCTGGGAGGCGTCCGCTTCGGAGCGAGCGGAGGGAACGTCGTGAGCACGGTCGCGCTGGCGCTGCTGTCCTACCGGCCCGATCAGCCCTCGGGTATCGACCGGTCGGTCGGCGCCTTGGCCAAGGGGCTGCGAGAGCTCGGGCACACCCCGCTGGTGCTGGCGGCGGGCCCGGCCGGTCCGCTGGACCACCTGGAGCCGGGCCTGGTCCGGCTGTCCAGCGTCACCCTGCCGCACCCGGCGACGAACGCCGACGTGCTGGCCGCCCTCGGCGACCCCGCGCCGGTGGTGGCGGAGGTCCGCTCTGTCTTGGCCGAGCACGGCGCGGACGCGGTCTGCTGGGCGGACACCCTGTGGGGCCTGGGCTACCTGAGCCCCGCCCCGGCCAGGGTCACCACCGCCCTGATGGTCCACAAGATCCGCCCCGGCGCGGAGCAGCGCTGGAAGGACGCCCTGGCGTCCGCCGACGTCGTCTGCCCGGCCAGCGACTACCTCGCGGACGGCGGCTCGGCGGCCGGGCTGGACACCAGCTGCTGGCGGCCGGTCCTCAACGCCCTGCACACCCTCATCACACCACCCACGGCCCAGGAGCGGGCCAAGCTGCGCGAGAGCGGTCCGGTGCGGCTCGTCTCGCGCGCGGACCCGGCCAAGGGCCTGGCCGAACTGCTCCGGGCTCTGCCCCCGGACTGGGACCGGCCCGTGGAGCTGGTCCTGGCTGAGGCCGGGTTCGAGCTCCAGGCCGGCGGGCAGGCCCGCACGCTGGCCGCCTGCCGGGAGGTCGAAGCCCGGCGCCCCGACCTGGTGAGCATCCTGCCGGCGCTCGGCTGGGCCGACGTCCCGGCCTTCTTCGCCGGTGCCGCCGCCACCGTCATCGCCACCCAGGTGCCGGAGACGTTCTGCTTCACCGCCGCCGAGGCCCTCTCGGTGGGCACCCCGGTGGTCGGCGTCGACCTGGGCAACGTGCCGCTGCTGGCTGGCGAGGCCGGACGCTACGCACCGCTGGAAGCCGGACCCACGGCCCTGTGGTCGGCCGCGGCCGAACTGCTGGACAACGCCGGGCAGTACGAGCGGGCCAGCGCCGCTGCGCCCGGACGGGTTGCCCGCTTCACGCCCGAGAAGTCCGCCCGTCAGCTCCTGGACGCCCTCGGGCTCTGAGCGCGGCCGTACGACGCTTCGTCGCACGGGCGACCCGTGCGGCCCCGTCACCCTTCCCACGGACAAGTGGAGGAAGACCTTCGTGAACACCACCCTGACCATCCCCGCCGCTCCACACACCGGCCCGGCCGCCGACGCCCGCGCCCCGATCGACGGCGCGATCGTCGAGAACCTGGTCCGCGACCTGCTCGTCGCACTCGGCGAGGACCCCAGCCGGCCCGGCCTCGCCGACACCCCGGCCCGCGTCACCCGGTTCCTCACCGAGTTCCTCGGGCACGAGGCGGGCACCACCGACACCACCTTCGAGTACCACGCCGAGGGCGAGGGGTGCGTCGCCGTCGGCGGCATCCGCACCGCATCCCTGTGCGAGCACCACCTGCTGCCGTTCACCGTCGAGGCAGTCGTCGCCTACACCCCCGCCGACCGGGTGCTGGGCCTGTCGAAACTGGTGCGGATCGCCCACCAGCACGCCCACAAACTCCAGCTGCAGGAGCGGCTTGGCGCCGAGATCGCCGAGGACGTCGCCCGCCTGACCGGCAGCAAGCAGGTAGCGGTGTGGATGGTCGGCGACCACTCGTGCATGGTGGCTCGCGGAGTACGCGCCCACGGGACCCGCACCGCCACCGAGTATCTCCTCAAGCCGCTGGCCGACGACCCGGCCGCGGTGGAGCGGCTGCGCCGCGTCGCCGCGCTGGCCGGCGGTGTGCGATGAGCGCCGTGGTCACCCTCGAAGGCGTCAACGGGGTCGGCAAGAGCCACCTCGGCCGCCTGGCCGCCGCCGCCCTGGGCCCGGTGTGTCTGCCGCTGGTCGAACTGCCCGACTCCGCGCCGACCGGCCTGCCCGGCCAGGTCATCGCCGCGCTGCACAGCGGGGGCGACCGGTTCCTGCGCACCGGCCACCCGGGCACCGAGACGCTCCTGCTGGCCGCGCTCCAGGTCCACCGCCACGAGGCGCTCGCCCCCGCCGGCCCCGGCCAGGTGGTGCTGGAGGACCGCGGCCCGGCGTCGGTGGCCGTCTACCAGGCCGCCGTTCTCGCCGAAAGGGCCGGCGCCACCGACGCCTGGGCGCTGGAGCGGGCCCGGGCCATCGAGCAGATGATCCGGATGTGGCGGCCCGCTCCCGCGACCACCGTGCTGATCACGGACGACCCCGAAGCGTGCCGGGCCCGGTTCGAGCGGCGCACCGGCCAGGCGGCGAGCCCGGACGAGTGGGCCCTGATGTCCCGCGCCGGACGGCTCTACCACCAGCTGGCCGCCGTGTCGGACAACTACGTGGTGCTTGACCGGCAGCTGCTCGACGAGAAGAGCGCCGTCAACCTCATCACCGGGCTGTGCCGCGACGCGGCCGCCGCGGCACCGGGCGGGATGGCAACGTGAAGCCGGGGAAGACGATCAGCCTGCTGTGGGGCCTGCGCTCGTTCTGCGCGTCCCACGGCTGCCTCTACTGCTACTTCGGGACCATCGCCGAGCACAGCGTGCAGATGCCCGCCCAGCTCGGGGCGCTCTCCCACCTGTCGCCGAATGACCTGACCACCGACCGGGTCCTGGCCTTCGCGGCCACGCTGGCCGACTCTCCGGTCGGGCGAGTGTTCCTGGCCGGCGGGGAGCCGCTGCTGTGGAGGCCGATCATCAAGCTGATCGAGATCCTCAAGGCGGGCGGCCTGGAGGTGGTGGTGTGCACCAGCGGTGTCGCCCTGAACCGGGCGGACCTGCGCGATCCGCTGATCGAGCTCGGAGTCGACGCGGTGTCGGTGTCGCTGGACTCCGCCGACCCGGTCCACAACGACCGGTGGAGGCCGCCGCGACGCGACGGCGACGGCTGGGAGGCCGTCGTCTCCGGGATCAGCGCGCTGCTGGAGGCCCGCGGCCCCGCGCCCCGGCCCAAGGTCGGCATCTACAGCGTCATCACCCGTCAAAACCTGCCCGACATCCTCGCCGTGCCCGAACTCGCGGCGGCGCTGGGCTGCGACTACGCCGTCCCGCAGCCGATCGCCCTCGACCCCGGCCACAAGCTCGCCCAGACGCTGTCCCTCACCCCCGAGCAGGTGCCCGAGCTACGCCGGCACTTCGACGAGCTATACGCCGCTGAGCTGCCGCTTGTGCTGCCCGGGCGCGCCTACGCCGGCCAGGTCGCCTCCGCCGTCAGCAAGCCCACCGACCTGGTCCCCGGCTGCTTCGGCGGCGACACCCTCTTCTTCGTCCAGCCGGACGGCACGGTCTGGGACTGCCCCTCCGGGCTGAAGATCGCCGCCACCCCGCCGGAGCGCCACCGCACCATCAAGGACACCGCCGCCCGGGACCTGTTCCCCGCCCCGACCGGCTGCGGCACCGACTGCTCCCTGTTCTCGGTGGACTGCGTCAACATGTGGCCGCTCACCGACTTCCCCGTACTCGCACCGACCGGACCGGAGGTTCACCATGCCTGAATCCGCGGACCACTGGGCGATGGCCGCCGCCGTCGGCCGCATGCCCAACCCGTCCGGCTACCAGGAGGTGACGGCGCTCGAGGAAGAGCTTGCGGCGGCGTTCGGCGTCCGCCGGGCCGTCGCCGTCTCCTCCGGCACCGCGGCCATCGTCACCGCGCTGGCCGCCTGCGGCGTCGGCGTCGGCGACGAGGTCCTGGTGCCGGCCGTCACCGTCGTCATGACGGCCGCCGCCGTCGTCGCCGCCGGGGCCCGCCCGGTGTTCGTCGACGCAGGCGCCGACGGCCGCGGCCTGGACCTGACCGACCTCTCCGCGAAGACCGGTCCGGCCACCAAGGCCGTCATCGCCGTCCACCTGGCCGGGCGCATCGACGGCATCCACGACGTGGCCGCGTACACCCGCACCACCGGCCTGCGGCTGATCGAGGACGCCTGCCAGGCCCAGGGCACCACCACCCGGGGCCGCGCGGCCGGCACCGTCGGCGACATCGGCTGCTTCTCCCTCAAGGACGGCAAGATCATCGCCTGCGGGGAGGGCGGCTACCTTCTCACCGACGACGACGCGCTGGCCGACCGGGCCGCCGCCTACCGCACCCACTGGCAGAGCCCCGCTCCCGGGGCCCCGGCCGGTAGCCGCCTCGGCGTCAACTACCGTCTCGCCGAGCCGCTCGCCGCCCTCACCCGCCACCAGCTCGCCCGCTTCCCCGACGCGCTGGCCCTGCGCCGCCGCCAGGCCGCCGCCCTCCACCACGCTGTCGACCCCACGCTCGGCCTGGAGCCGGTCGCCCCGGCCGACGGCGAGGTCCCCAACGGCTACAGCGCCCTGTGGCGCCTGACGCTGCCCGAGCCGCGCGCTTTCGCCGCCCACCTCGCCAGCCTCGGCGTGCCCAACAGCGTCGGCACCCACCGCCTCACCGCAGCCCACCTGCACCCGGCCTGTTCCGGCTACGCCACCGGCGACCTTCCCCGCGCCCGCGCTACGGTGGACACCCTGCTGGCCGTCCCGTTCACCGAGCACAACACCGAACAGGCCATCGAGCAGTGGGCGTTGACGATCCGACAGGAGGCCGCCGCGTGGAAGAGCTGATGCGCGACCCGCGCTTCACCGACACGACCTTCGTGGTGATCGACTTCGAGGGGCTCACTCCCGCCGGGCGGCCCGCCGAGCCGATCGAGGTCGCCGCCCTGGCGCTGCGCGCCGACGGCGGCCGGCTGGTGGAGGCCGGCCGGTTCGAGTCGCTGATCCGCCCGCCCGCCGACGTCCCCGTCACCACGATGGACACCGCCCAGACCGGCCTCACCGCCGCCCTGCTCGCCACCGCGCCCCCGGCCGCCGAGGTGATGGTCGGCCTGGACGCCCACTTGAGCGCACCGCCGTACCGGCTGGTAGCCCACCACGCGCACACCGAAGCCGGCCTGATCGCCCACCAGGGGCAGCACTGCCCCGTCCTGGCCGCGACCCCGCTGATCGACACAATCGGCCTGGCCAAGGCAGTCCTGCCGCATCTCGGCTCCTACCGGCTGGACAACCTGCTCGCCCACTACGGCATCCCCAGACCCGCAGACCGACACCGAGCGATGCCGGACGTCCAGGTCACCGCCCACATCCTGCAGCTGCTGCTGGCCGAAGGGTGCGCCACCGGCCGGTGGCGCACCCTGCTGGAACTGGACATGGCCGCAGGGCTGCAACCCAAGCGCCTGGCCCCGGCCGCCCCGGACGCGGAGCAGAGCGCCCTGTTCTGACCGTCCGATCTCACGCCGCCAGGCGCAGCGACCCATCGGCGATCATCGCGAAGAGCTGCTTTACCTGAAGGCGCGAGTCCTCAGACAGGCCCTCGACCTCGGCCGCCTCCTGCTCGGTGAACCACCGCACCTCGTGCACCGCACGACCGGGTGCCGCGCCGTCGCCCACCCGGGCGACGTACACGTGGTCGATGTGTCGGTGCGGCTCGCGGGTGTGGTTGTCGGCGCAGGCGTCCATCTCCACCACCCACCACGGCGCGACCGGCGCACCGTGCGGGAAGCCGGAGGGCAGCGGAAGCGACGGACCGGGCAGCAGCTCGGCCCGCAGCCCCGTCTCCTCCTCGATCTCACGCAACGCGGCCTCGGCCGCTCCCTCGTCCGCCTCGACGTGCCCGCCGGCCGGGAGCCACAGCTCCAGCCGCGGGTGCCACACCAGAGCCGTCCTGCACTCCCCGTCCCCGCCGACGCGGAAGACGAACGCACTCGCCGTCGATTCCTTGATCACTTCGCTGCTCCTCGGCACTCGGCCACCTACGGCGCCGCACCGGCCCACCGGGCGGCAGGGGCCGAGCCTTTCACACCACGCACCACCCATATGACGAAACGTCACCGATCCGGCCACCGCGCCGCCGGCCCCGCCAAGGGAGAAACCTGTGGAGCCCGTCTGGAACGGCCAGCTCACCTGCGACTACGAGCACACCAGGCCCGGCAGCACCCCGCTGGAGCTCGACCTGTACACCACGTCCCTCACCCGGTGGCCCGGCGTGTTCATGGACGACCCCCGCCCGTACGGGCGACTGCGGCGGCCGGGGATCGTCGACATCGGCGAAAGCGACCACCTCGCCCTCACCGGGCGCTGGCACCAGCTCCTCGCCGATCCCGCCTACGCAAGGGCGATGGTCACCGCTGCCGAGCAGCGCCACCGCCTCGCCGACACCACCCTGCTCGCGCTGGAGCACCAGCTCGAGGCTGGTGCGGCGGCCGAGCAACAACTCGCGGCGGCAACTGCGGCGTTCCTCGGCGTGATGAGCGCACACGTCGTCAACTGGCTCCTGCCCGACGACGACTGGCAGCACCTGCTCGCCGGCCTGCTCGGCGGTGACGCCAACGGGCGGGCCTGCCGCCTCGCCCTGAACACCCCCGACGACACCGGCCACCTGCTGGACGCCCACCTGGTGCTCCTGGACGGCGCCGCCGCGCTCGCCGACGGCAGCGACCTCGCCGCCGCGGCCGGCGCCCTCGCCGCGCGGGCCGGAACCCTGTACGGGGACGGCTCCCCGGCCGTCGCCGCGATGCCCCTCGAAGACCACGCCCGCGCCGCCCACCTGCTCACCGCCACCGCCGCCACCGACACCACCGGCCAGCGCCACGTCATCGACGTCTCGCGGCGCCGCGCCGTCCGGCTGCGCGACGCCTGGGTGCTCGCCGCCCACCTCGCCGCCGCAGGCGACCCGGGCGCCACCGCGCGGGTGGGGGCGATGGCCGTCGTCTGCCGCTGGGCGGCCGGCAGCGAGGAGACCCGCAAGGTCCAACGGCACCGCTACCTCGCCGCCGCCCGCCGCTGGTGCGAGAGCCACGGCGCCGACCCCGCCACCGTCACCACCGCCGACCTGCTGGCCACGGGAGCCGACCGATGACCGCCACCCTGCCCTCGCTCGACGAGGACCTCGACATCGAAACCGCCGGCGCGAAGGCCGCCGCCCTCGCCCGACTGGCCGCCGCCGCTCTGCCCGTCCCCGCAGGCATCGTCGTCCCAGCAGGCCACCCCGACGAGCAGCTCGCCGCCGCCGTCGAGGAGATCCTTACCCGCTGCCCGGCCCCGTACGGGCTGATCGCCCGCTCCTCCGCCGCCGCCGAGGACGGACCGGACGCCTCCTTCGCCGGCCTGTTCACCTCCCGCATCGCCCCGGCCGAGCCCGCCGCACTGCTGGACGCCGTCCGCGCCGTCCGCGCCTCCGCCCACCACCCGACCGTCGCCGCGTACGGCCAGGCCATGGGCGTCACCGGCGCGGTGTGCATGGCCGTTCTCGTCCAGGCCGCCCTGCGCCCGGCCTGCTCCGGCGTCCTGGCCGCCGAAGTCACCAGCACCCGGTGCACCCGCTGGCGGATCGAGGCTGTCCGCGGCCTGGCCGAGCCACTCGTCTGCGGCCGCGTGACCGGCGAGATCCACACCGCCAGCCCTGGCCGAGAGGCCGCCGTCCGGCCTGCCCGCCAGGAGGCCATCCAACTGCCCGCCACAGTCGCCGAGTCGGCGATTCCGCCGGGCGAGTGGGTGGACCTCGACACGGGCACCGGGATCCGCGCCAAGATCCAGACATCCGCAGCGGGCGTACTGCACCTGTACACCCCGGCCGCCCTGGCCGACCGGCCCGTGCTCACCGCCGAAGCACGCGGCCAACTCCTCGCCGCCGCCGCCCGAGCCGCCGCGGCCCTCGGCCTCGAACGCGTCGACGTAGAGTGGGCGATCGACGCCGCTGGCAAGCTCCACCTCGTGCAGGCACGCCCGCTCACCGCCCCGCTCACCGACCACGCCACCGCCAGGACGACGGCCGACGATGACCGGGTGCTGAGCGGGATCGCGGCCGCGCCCGGCACCGGTACCGGCCCCGCCGTCCACGCCTTCGGCGACGCCGGCATCGCCGACCAGGTGCTGGTCTGCGACGCACTCGGCCCCGAAGCCGTCCCGGCGCTGCTCACGGGACCTGCCGCCGTCGTGGCCACCACCGGCGGCGAGCTCTCCCACACCGCGATCATCACCCGCGAGCTCGGCATCCCCTGTGTCACCAACGTCACCGACGCCCGCCGGGCCATCACCACCGGCACCACCGTCGAAGTCGACGGAGGCGCCGGCACCGTTCGCCTCGCCCCGGCCGTCCCTGCTCAACGCACCAGCCCCCACGCCCGGCCGCTCACCGGCGCCGCGGTGCTCGTCCGCGCCCTGGAGCACCCTGCGCCCGACGACAGCCGCGCCGCCACCTTCGTCTGGCACGACGAGCACACCCCAGCCCTTGACCCGGCCGCAACCGGCGGCACCGGCCCGCGCCCCGTCGGCGTGCTCGTGCCCGGCGACTTCTGCGCACCGGTCCCGATCCCGCCCGGGTGCAGCCCGATCCGCCTGCCGGGGCTGGGCACGCTGCTGTGGCCCCAGGACGCCCCGCCTCCGCCCACCGAGATCGCCGTCCTTGGCCCCGATGGACAGGTCCTTCACCGCAGGACGGTGACCCGGTGAACCCCGTCGAACTCCTCGGCGGCGCGGCGGCGCTGATCGTGGACTGGGACGGCACCGTCGCGGACAACACCGCCGCCCGCCACGCCGCCCTTCAGGCCGCGCTGGCACCGCACGGCTTCAGCGTTCCCGCCGACCGCTACCGGGAACTGGCCGGCCTGCCCGTGCGCGAGCTGATCGCCCAACTCGCCGCCGACGCCGCTCTTCCTTCTCCACCGGTCGATGAGGTGATCGCGCGCAGCCGGGCGGCACTGCTCGCCGGACCGCCACCGGACCCGATCCCCTGCACTCTCGCTCTCCTCCACGCCGCTCACCGACGCGGCCTTCCGCTGGCCGTCGCCTCCAGCGCCGCCGCAGTGCTCGTCCGCCACGGTATCCACCAGCTCGGGCTGCAGGCACTGCTGCCGGTGGCCGTCACCCTCGACGACGTGCCCCGGGGCAAGCCGGAGCCGGACGCCTACCTGGAAGCCGCCCGGCGCCTCGACGCCGACCCCAGCCAGTGCCTGGCCGTCGACGACGCCGCTGACGGCATCACCGCCGCGCTGGCGGCCGGCATGCGCACCCTCACCATCCGCGACGGCCGGCTCGTCCCGGCCCACACCCCCAACCCCTCCGGAGCCTCCCGTGCCGCGCAATCCTGACGACCAGCCGGCCGGGCCGCAGTCCGTGCTCGCCGTGTTCGCCCACCCCGACGACGCCGAGCTGTGGGCCGGCGGCACCCTCGCCCTCCACGCCCAGCACGCGCCCGTCCACATCGCCGTCCCCCTCCACGACCCCGTCCGCGACGCCGAGGCCAAGGCCGGAGCGGCCGTCCTCGGCGCCACGCTCCACCAACTCGCCGAGCTCACCCCCGCCGCGATCCGGGCCCTGCTCGTCGAGCTGAAGCCGCACGTCGTCATCACCCACCCCGTCCTCGATGCCCACGCCGACCACCGGCACGCCGCCGAGGCCGTCCTCGAAGCCCTGCCCGAGGCCAAGATCGAGACCGGCCGCCCCCGGCGCCTCTACAGCTGCGACACCTACAACTCCCTCACCCTCGTCGGCCCGCTCGTCCCCACGGTGATGGTCGACGTCACCGGCACCTTCGACACCAAGATGAGGGCCCTGCGCTGCCACAAGTCCCAGCCCGTCGACGACCACTTCGGCCCCATGGCCGAAGACCTCGCCCGCCTGTGGGGCAGGCGCAGCGGCGCCCTCCACGCCGAGGCGTTCACCGCCCTTCCCGTCCTCGGCCGCCTGCCCGGAGCCGCCCACCTGTGACCCCCGGACGGCCGCCGCGCCGCCCGGTCCACCTGACGGGGAACTCCCGCACGCAGAGCCGCCACTGGCGCCGCCCGGCCCCAGGGTGTGCCGCAACCGCCTTGCTCTCCCACTCGCTCCCAGAAGGAATCCACTTCCGTGTCGACATTGGCCGCCGTGTACCAGCTCCAAATCCTCTCCCGGCAGAGTGGCCGGTTCCCGAAGTTGAAGATCAGCCAGATATTCGGGCCGACCGTCCAAGGGGAAGGAAGCGCCGCCGGGAGGCATTGCCTGTTCGTGCGCCTTTTCGGCTGCAACCAGGTGTGCTTCTGGTGCGACACCCCCTACACCTGGGCAGTGACGGACGAGACCGCCGCCCGGACGCGCAGCGGCCAGCGCTACGACCGCGACGACCCCGCGTACGGCCTCAAGCCGATGAGCGCCACCGAGGTCCTCGACGAGCTAAAGGCGCTGTGGGACATCGAGAACCGCCCGACGATCATCGTCATCTCCGGCGGCGAGCCGATGATGCAGCAGCGCGAACTCGTCCCGCTGCTGGAGCAACTGCGCGCTTGGGGGCATGAGGTTCACATCGAGACGGCCGGCACCATCGCTCCCCTCCCGGAGCTCGACGCCCTCGTCACGCAGTACAACGTGTCGCCCAAGCTCGGGACCAGCGGCAACCGGCTGGCCACGCGGTACAAGCCGGAGGTGCTCACCGCCCTCCGGGACACCGGCAAGGCCTGGTTCAAGTTCGTCGCCACCGAGGACTGGGAGCCGGACCTGGCGGAGGTGGACCAGATGGTCACGGACGTGGCGCTGGCACCCCAGCGGGTGATGGTCATGCCCGAGGGCTCCGACAGCAAGACGAACGTCGCCACCGCCCAGAAGGTCGTCGACGCCACCCTGGAGCGCGGCTACGGACTGTCCTTCCGCACCCACGTCCTCCTGTGGAACGACGACCCCGACCGGTAGGCAGGAAGGGCCGCCGTCGGCCGGAACGGCTCGCGCGCCGTCAAGTGGGGGCCGCGCGACCTGTTGCGGGAGGCCGAGGAGCTCCACGCCCGCTGGACGGGGGCCGGCTGCCCGGCCGAGTACCGGCTGGAGCTCACCGGCGGTGTGCAGTGGGTGATCGGCGGCCCGGACCTGAGCTGGGATCTGCCGCTGGAGTGACCGCCACCGAGTCGCGCTGCGTGCCGGTGCCCGCCGCGCCCGAACCGACCTGTTGCCCACCGAGCGAGGGAGGCCCCCGATGCCACCGACCCCCATCCACCCGGCCACGCCCCGGGGACGCCGAGGAACTGCTGCGCCTTCGCGTCGACGTCCTGACCGGCCAGCCAGCCACCGACGCCTGGCGCACCACCTTCCTGGCCGACATGCAGGCCCGGCTCGGCACCGGCCCGCAGCTGATCGCGTTCGTAGCCGACGGCGGCGACGGCGTACTGGCAGCGTGCGCAATCGGCGTCGTCTACCGCGGCTACGACGGCCTCTCCTACCCCGGCGGCCTGTGGGGCCGGGTCTACACCGTCGTCACCGACCCGCGCCACCGCCGCCAAGGTCTGGCGGAGGCCGTCCCCCGGGCCCTGGTCAACGCGCTCCAGGAACAGGGCTGCTCCTCGGTCGAGCTGAGCGCGCACCCACAACGCTCGCATCGCCGCACCCCCATACCGCCCCGCCCGTCCGCAGGAGCCTTGGCTTTCCACCGGCGGCCCCGTGATCATATTTCAGCGCGAATGTGACTACGCGAATGGTCGCCGTCGAACACTCTCGGTCACCTTACTGCGCGAACAGTTGACCATGGCGGAATTCGATCACTCCGCGTCCCAGGACGTCCCGCACGCGTCCCCCGGTGGGGTCGCGTCGTCCGGCGAACCGCCGCCACCATCTGACGCAGGGGAAACAGAAGACGCAACCCGTCGCCACCGAGTAGGAACCTCGCCAGCGGGGTTCTACGGCCAAAGCTCGCCAGGCCGACCGCGCTCTGCCCGCAGTGAGCGCGGCCCGGCGTCGGTGCCCACGGCGGCCATGTCCACCGCTCACGACATGTCTGGAAGGACGGTCCCATGAACGCCGTGCCGCCCGCTCGGCCGGTGTACCACCCCGCCGGGTTCGACGATGCGCTACGGACCGCAGTGGACGATCTGCGGGCCGGACGCTGGCTTTCGACGCAACGGCTGCTGGCGGCGACCGGGCAGGACTGGGGGCGTCGCACCTCCCGGACGCAGGTGCTGGCGCTGGTGGCCGCTAGGTCGACCGTGCTCGCCGACTGGGGACGTGAGGACCCGGTCAACCCGGAGCTGGCCATCCTGCGGACTCGGGTCGCGGTCGAGCACGCCCTGACCGCGGCCGAGGCCGGTTCACCGGAGGCCGGGCGCCTGGAACAGGCAGCGCGCGAGTCGTGCTGGGCCGCCGCCGACGCCGTGCCCTCGGACCCCGTGCCGTGGGTCTGCCTCCTCGCCCTGGCCGTGTTGGACCGGCCCAGGGCACGGCCCGAGCACCAGAAGCGCTCGTCGGACCCGATGCTGCCGCCCGGCCCGTGGGGGCTGCTCGACGAAGCGCAAAGGCGCGATCCGGGCAACCGGGAGGCCCATCACCGCATGGTGCGCTACTGGCAGCAGGTCTCCCGGCCGGCGGCGGCGGACTTCGTGAACGTCGTCGTGCCGAGGGTGCCGGCCGGTTCGGCACTCGCCGCCCTGCCGCTGTACTTGTCGGTCGAGCACTACCGCAACGAGCCCAGGCGGAACGCGGTGGTGCTCCGGCAGTGGCTCCGGGAGCCGCACTTCTCCCGTGCTCAGCGCGCGTACGAGAGCTGGTCCGTGTCGGCGCCCGGATCATGGCCGGTCGCCGATCTCAGCTACCTCGCCCACGCGCTGTGGGCGTCGGCCCAGATGGACGCCGCCGCTGAGGTCTTCGCCGCGCTCGGACAGTTCGCTTCCAGGGCCCCGTGGAGCCTGGTCGCCGACTCGCCGGGGAAGGCGGAGGACCTGCTGCTGACCGCGCGCCAGCAGTCCTTCGCCGGCCGGGCGACCGCCCTGGCCTGACTACCCCGTCCCTGCCCACCTTCTCCCCATGGAGGTCGACTTCGATGTCCCCCGTCCACGCCGCTGAGCTGTCCGACGAGGATCGGCTGCGTCAGCTCGGCTACGAGCCCAAGCTGAGCAGGCGGATGGGCGAGTTCGGCAACTTCGCCAGCTCGTTCTCCGTCATCAGCATCCTGTCCGGGTGCATGACGATGTTCGCGTTCGGCCTGAACACCGGCGGTCCGGCGGTGATGTTCTGGGGTTGGATCGGCGTCGGTGCGATGGTCCTCTTCGTCGGCCTGGCGCTCGCCGAGGTGACCTCGGCCTACCCGACGAGCGGGGGCCTGTACTTCATGGCGCACCAGCTCGGTGGCCCGCGGTGGGGCTGGCTGGTCGGCTGGCTCAACCTGCTCGGTCTGATCGGCGGCATCTGCGGCATCGACTACGGCGCCGCCAGCTTCATCGGAGCCTTCCTTAACCTTCAGTTCGGCTACGAGCCCACGCCCGTCGGCCTGTTCGGGATCTTCGCGGCCGTCCTGCTGCTCCACGCGCTGCTGAACCTGCCGAACGTGCGCCGGGTCGCCTTCCTCAACTCGATCTCGGTGTGGTGGCACATCGGCGGCGTCGTGCTGATCGTCGGCGCGCTCGCGATCGTGCCCAGCCACCACCAGGAGGCTGGCTGGGTCGTCGGGCACTTCGTCAACAACACCGGCTGGAGCAACCCGATCTACGTGAGCGCGATCGGGCTGCTGCTGGCGCAGTACACCTTCTCGGGCTACGACGCCTCCGCGCACATGGCCGAGGAGACCACCAAGGCGGCGGTGTCCGCGCCGCGCGGGATCGTCCGTTCGATCTGGGTGAGCTGGATCGCCGGCGCCGTCCTCCTTGCCGGCATGCTCTTCGCCGTCCAGGACTACGACGCCGTCCTCACGACCGCCACCGGTGTGCCGCCCGCCCAGATCTTCATCGACGCGCTCGGGACAACCGGGGGGAAGGTGCTCCTGGTCGTGGTGATCGTGGCGCAGCTGTTCTGCGGGAACGCGGAGACCGCCGCGTCGGCGCGAATGGTCTTCGCCTTCTCCCGGGACGGCGCGCTCCCCGCCTCGGGCCTGTGGAGCCGGGTGTCGGAGCGCACCGGGACGCCGGTGGCCGGGGTGTGGTTGTCGGTGGGGGCAGCCGCGGTGCTGGCGCTGCCGTCGCTGTACAGCACGACCGCGTACGGGGCGGTGACCGCCGTCAACGTGGTGGGGATGACGCCAGCGTACGCGGTGCCGATCTACCTGCGGCTTCGCAGGGGCCGGAAGTTCCGGCCCGGGCCGTGGAACCTGGGCAGCCGGGGGCCGTTGATCGGGTGGATCGCGGTGGGCTGGGTGGCGGTGGTGAGCGTGCTGGTGTGCCTGCCGCAGAGCTACCCGGTGACCGTCGACACGTTCAACTACGCTCCCGTCGCGCTCCTGGCGGTGATGGTGCTGGCGTGGGCGTGGTGGCTCAAGGCGGGGCGCTCGTACGCGCCGCCGGTCCAGCGGTCGGCCGAGCTGGTGGAGCTGACCGAGGAGGTCGTGTGACCAGCCGCCGCTCGGGTCGTCCGAAGGGGGCGATGCGGGCAGCCCGGTACCGCGGGACCGGAAGCTCGCCGGTGGCGGCTTCGCCGGTCGGGCCGCTGCACCGGCTGGTGGCCGACTTCGGGATCGAGACGGTGCTGCTTGCGGCTGTCGATGTGCAGGGCCGTCTCAAGGGCAAGGAGTACGACGCGGCCGCTCTGGTGGAGCGGCTGCGGTCGGGCCGCCTGGCTCCGGAGATGTGCGGGTACGTGATCGGCACCGACCTCGGGATGACCGCCCCGCGCACCGGGGCGTTCTCGTGGGAGTCCGGCTTCGGCGACGTCGGGCTGCTGCCCGACACCAAGGGTGCCCGCGTGCTGCCGTGGCTGCCGTCCACGGCGGTGGTGCTCGCCGATCCGGTCAGCAAGGGGTGGTCGCACCCGCTGGCCCCGGTCACCGTGCTGGCCGAGCAGCAGGAGCGCCTGGCCGGTGTCGGCCTGACGGCGATGGTGGGGGTCGAGACGGAGTTCGTGCTCCACGAGGGGACCGCCCGGGACGCGGCGGCGGCCGGCTGGCGCGGGCTTCGGCCCGTCACCTGGGACAACCGCGACTATGCCCTCGACCAGCCGTCGGCGGTGCGGGAGTTCGGACGCAGGCTCCGGCAGGTCCTGGCCGCCGCCGGTCTGCCGGTGGAGGCGGTCAAGGGCGAGGGCGCGTGTGGCCAGCTGGAGGTGACCTTCCCGTACGGCCCGGTCCGCGAGGTGTGCGAGCGGCACGTGCTGTTCAAGCACGCCGCGAAGACGGTCGCGGACGAGCAGGGCATGGTGGCGTCGTTCATGGCGGCTCCGGCCACTGGGGTCGGCAGCGGCTTGCACCTGCACGTCTCGCTGCACGATGTCGACGGTCGGCCGGTCCTGGCCGCCGACCCGCAGGACGGGACCGAACTGTCGGAGCTGGGCGAGCAGGCGGTGGCCGGGCTGCTGACGGTGCTGCCGCAGACCGGCCCGCTGTGGGCACCATACGTGAACAGCTACAAGCGACTCGGCGACCACTCCTTCGCGCCGGCCCGCTTCGCCTGGGGCCGGGACAACAGGTCGTGTGCGGTGCGGGTGGTCGGGCACGGCCCCAGTCTGCGGCTGGAGGTGCGGCTGCCCGGTGCGGACGCCAACCCGATGCTCGCGCTGGCGGCCGTCCTGGCCGGTGTCCGGCACGGCGTCGAGGCCGGCCTCAAACCCCCGCCCGCCACCCGCGGCGACGCCTACCTGAACCGTGAGGCGTCGCCCGTGCCGCAGTCCCTGGCCGAGGCGCTTGCTGTCTTCGAGGCCAGCGAGCCGGCCGGTGAGCTGCTCGGCGAGCTGGTGGTCGCGCACCTGGCCCGCGTCGCCCACCTGGACCTGGAGTACCACGCCGCCCGCGTCACCGACGCGGAGCTGGAGCGCGGTCTCACCCAGGCATGAGCCCCGGGCCGGTCGCGGCGCCACACCCCCGGACCCGCGACCGGCCCGGTTCCACCCCTCCCCCTCACCCTCACCCTGCTGGAGGACTCCATGGAGAGCATGGACGCCGTTTCCGTCCGACCCCGCGCGAAGGGTAGGACGAAACCCGCCCCCGACCTGCTGGCCAAGGCGCACCTGGTCGACGTCACCGCGCCCGGCATGGAGGGTCTGGCATTGTGGCTGGCCTCCCGCGGCCTGGACGTCACCGGCAGCATCGGCCCCGCCGATCAGGACAGCGCCGCCGCCCGGCTGCGCGAGGCCGGGGTCAATGTCGCGGTCGGCTTCGACGCCCGCAACGTCCAGGAGGACCGGACCTGTGTGGTGTGGTCGGGGGTGCTGGCCGCTCCGCACCCCGAACTCGACCGCGCCCAGGAACTGCACCTGCCGGTTCTCGCCCGGGCGCACGCGCTCGCCTCGCTGACTACGGACTTCGGCCAGCAGCTGGTGGCCGTCGGTGGTAGCCACGGCACCGCGACGGCGGCGGCGGTGCTCGCCGCCGCGCTGGACGACGGACACACCGGCTGGATCCTCAACGCCCCCACCCTCAACCGCCCGCCGGGGCACAGCGGCGACCGCCGCCTGGTGGTGGACCTCTGCCCGGACACCGCCACCCACGAGCCCGCCCCCAAGGGGTCCTGGAGCTACCGCCCCAACACCGCGTCCCCATACCGGCGGCCTCGACCGGAGGTGACGCTGATCCTCGCCGCCGCGGGAAACGTGCCGCACTTCGAGGACACCGTCGACGCCCTGAACTCGCTCACCGGCCTCGCCCACCGCTCCGGCACCGTGGTCCTGCCGCTGTGGGACAAGAGCACCAGGATCCTTCGCGAGAGACTCACCGACCGGCCCGGCCCGAACGGCCCCACCGTGGTGGTGACCGTCGGCCTCGACGAGAGCGCCGACGTGTGGGTTCTCCCGCCCCGGTGGCTTGGCGGTGAACACCTCCTCGCCCTCCACTACCAGGGCGTGCAGTACCAGTTCACCGTCCCGGTCGCAGGCCGTCACCAGGCCCTGGCAGCATGCGCCGCCATCGCCACCGCCCTCGTCGCCGGCGCGAGCCCGGGGACCGTGGCGGAGCGCCTCACCGCCTTCCGGGGCGTCGAACGCTCGCTCACCGTGCTCGGCACGCAGTGCGGCATCACCGTGGTGGACTCCCGCGCCCGGCACCCCCGCGAAGTCGCCCACGACGTGACGGCCGCCCGGATGCTCACCGAGGGGAACGTGATCGTCGCCCTGGAACCGGACGGCATCGCCCGCACCAGCGCCCATGCCGGCGGCCTCGGCGCCGCCCTCGGCGACGCCGACCACGCACTGCTCCTACCGGTCAGCACGCCGCTGGCCGGATACGACGGGCCCGACCCGCTGGACGCCGTCGAGCGGGCCGCCGTCCGGGTCCTCGGCCCGGACGCGGTTCACCGCGTCCGCTGCGGCCCGCGCGAATCCGGCCCCGAGCAGCGGCTCTTCGAGATGACCGCCGAGGGCGACCTCGTCCTGGTCGTCGGAACCGGCCAGGCCGAGCGGCTCGGAACCCTGCTGCTGGACCACCTCGCCCAGACCGGTGCCCCGGGCCCCGACTGCCCGTGAACCGCCCGCCGACCACCGGAGACACCACCATGGCCATCGCTCTTCCCGCCCACACCCTGACCGAGCAGCAGGTCCGTCTTCTCAGCCACATCGCCGTCGAATCCACGGTCCGCACGATCGCGGCCGACCCCGAACTCCCCTGGAAGCCCGCCGAAGTCGACGCCGCCGTCAAGAACCTGCTGATGGCCACCGGCACCCGCACCGCGTCCCAGCTCGTCGCCTGGGGCACCGCGCACCGCCTGATCACCGCCACCGCACAGCCCTGCGCCGCCCTCTGCGCCGACATCCGGCTGCCCCGGCGCCTCGACCGTGTCCTGGTGGGCTGGGTCGGCGGGCGCACCGCCCCGGAGATCGCGGCCGACTTCGACGTCACCGCCGCCACCGTGCGCGGCTACGGCAAGGACCTGCGTGCCTGGCTGGGCGTGCGCACCCAGATCCAGGCGAGCATCGCCGCCGTCCTCGCCGGCCTGGTCCTGCTCAGCGACATCGACCCCACGTGGCCCGCCGAGCCGCTGCACCGCGCCGCGCCCCGCGGCCAGGCCGCGTGAACTCCCGCCCCACCGGCGGCCGGGCCGCGATCGGAGCCGTCTGCTTCCTCCTCGGCCTCCAGGTCGGCGCCGCCGTCCTCTACCTCGTCCAGCACCGAACCCGGCTCACCCAGCCGATCTACCTGGCGATCTTCGCGCTCGCCGCCTTCGGCACCCTGGCCGTCACCGACCGTCTGATCGCCACTCGTTCCACGCCGAAGCGCCGGACCGGCTCGTCCCAGCAGGACCCGTCTCGGCCAGCTGGCTGAGCACCCGCTTCACCGCATCACCCCATGGCGGCCGTTTCGGGCCAGGGCCGCACCCCGACAACCCCAGACAGACATGATGAGCACCTTACGACCTGCCGACGGACTGGCGGCCCGCGATCTAGACCGCCACCTGATCAACCGCGCGGGCGTCATCGTCGACGCCAACGCCCTCATCCAGCTGCCCGCCGACCGCTTGTCCGGCGCCGACCCGTTCCTCCTGGCCACAGGCGCCCCTGTGCCAGCCACCACTCCCGCCCCGCTGCTGCGGCTGCTGATGCGCGCGGGCTCCATGGACGTCCCCTGTGCACTGGTCACCGAGCGGCTCGGCCGCCACGTGAGCGCCATGCTCGCCGCCAAACGCGTCACCAACGTGTGGTCCGCCTCCGTGTCCGCGGCAGAACACCGTGATCAGGGAACCAACCCCTACCGGGCGGCCGCCGGCGCCCTCGGGCTCCCGGTCGAAAGATGCCTGATCATCGCCACCGATCCGACGCTGTACGAGGCCCAGGTCAGCGGCGCACGCCGCGTCCTCACCAGCGGCTCCGGAACCCTGCGTTCGGCCGCCAAGAGCACCGACAAGCTCAGCCAGTTCGGGCGCAACGTCGCCGTGCAGCTCGCCCTCGGGCACACCTACGACGGCGTAGCCGAGCAGCTCGGCTGCTCCTCCAGTGGCGCTGCCAACGTCATGTCGCGGATGATGCGCCGCCGAGGCTTCACCGACCGCACCCGCGCCATCGTCGACCTCATCAACTCCGGCCTCCTCGACACCGCCGAACTGCGCGCGGCACTGCCCGACACGCTCCCGAGCATTCCTCCGCGGGAGCACGCGGTCCTCACCCTGCTCGCCACCCACGAGGTGCGCGCCGTCGCGCGGATGACCGGCATCAACCCGGACGCCATCGGCGGCATCATCACCCGGGCCGCCAACGCCATCGGGGCGAAGACCCGCACCCAGGCCGTCATCATGGTCCTCCTGCTCGACAGCCCCGGCCCGGCCACCGTCTCCGGCGGTGCCCAGTGAGGCTGGTCGAGTACCCACAGCACTACACCCCCGACGGCAGCCCCACGCTGTACCTGGACCCTTCAGGAGCCGGCCGTTCGGGCTGGCAGAGCGAGGCCATCGCCCTCCTGGAGGCGGCCGGCTTCACCGGCACCGTCCTCAACCCCCGGCCCGCCTCCCACGCGCAAGCGCCGTCCGGCTGGCAGGAGCACAACCTGCGGCGCTTCGGCGCCGTCCTCCTGTGGTGCCCCACCGGCGCGCAGCAGGTACGCGACGTCCGGCAGCGCCTCCTTCGCCTCTCACGCACCGCGCTGGTCGTCGGCTGCGACCACACGCAGCGCGAGCACCGGTTCGTCCACGCCGAACTCCAGGCCACGATGCCGCGGTTGGCCGTCGCCGCCGACCTCGGCGCCGCCGTACGGGCGGCGCTCGACCATCTCAGCGCCCCGGCCGCCCCCCAGACCTGAACTCCCCTTCGACCCACCCCGTCAGGAACACCATGCCCACCGCCGCCCTGCCCCGCCGTTCCCGGTTCCTCATCGAGGACCACGGCCTGATCGGCAGCACCGCCACCGGCGCCCTCGTCCGCAACGACGGCACCATCACCTGGGCGTGCCTGCCCCGATTCGACTCCCCGGCCGTCTTCGCCGCCCTGCTCGGCACAGAGGAGCACGGCTTCTGGCGCCTCGGCCCCGCCACCGACGGCGAGCCCACGGCGGCCGACCGACGCCGCTACCGCGACGACACCATGTCGCTGGAACACGAATGGGACACCCCCACCGGCAGCGTGAGGGTCACCGACTTCATGCCGCTGGGCACCAGGACGCCCCGGATCATCCGCAGCGTCGAGGGCCTGAGCGGCACCGTGGCGATGACCTCGAAGTTCCGGGCCCGCCCCGGCTACGGCGCCCACGCCCCCCTGTACACCCGCACCTCGCGAGGCGCCACCGCGCGCCTGTGCGCCACCGTCCACCCCGACTCCTACTGGCTCGACGGCCCCCACCACGTCCTCACCCGCGCCGGTGCGCGCTGCGACTTCACCGTCACCGCCGGCGAGCGCATCGCCTTCACCCTCACCTGGTCCCCCTCCTCCCACCCGGTTCCTGACCTGCGCAGCCCCCGCTCGGCGCGCACTCGCACCGAGGTGTCCTGGCACGAGTGGGCGTCCCGCTGCGCGTACCAGGGCCCCTACCGGGAGGCGGTCGTCCGCTCCGCCCTCGTCCTCAACTCCCTGTGCCACCCGGGCGGCGGGATCGTCGCCGCCCCCACCACCTCCCTGCCCGAGCAGATCGGCGGCGAACGCAACTGGGACTACCGGTACGTGTGGCTGCGGGATTCCGCCCTGACCATCACCACCCTCGCCCGCCTCGGCCACACCGAGGAAGCCGAAGCCTGGCGCGACTGGCTGCTCGCCGTCCTGGGCCCCGACGTCTCCACCTTCCAGATCCTCTACGGCCTCCACGGCGAACACCACCTGCCCGAAGGCGAGTTGGGCCACCTGCCCGGCTACGAGAACTCCCGGCCCGTGCGGGTCGGCAACGGCGCTGCCGGCCAGCTCCAGCTCGACGTCGCCGGCGAGATCGCCGACGCCCTCCTCGCCGCCGAGGACGCCGGGCTTCTTCCCTCGCGCGACGCCGACGCGATGCTGCGCGCCCTCGCCCGCTGGACCGAGGACCACTGGCAGGAGCCGGACGAGGGCATCTGGGAAGTCCGCGGCCCGCGCCGGCACTTCGTCCACTCCAAGGTCATGGCCTGGGCCGCGATCGACCGCGTCATCACCCTCCTGCGCCGCCGGCCCACCACCACCGCCGACGAACTCGCCCACTGGGAAAAGCTGCGCAACCGGATCCACGCCGACGTCTGCGAACGCGGCTACGACCCGGAGCGCAACACCTTCACCCAGTACTACGGCGGCCGGGAGCTGGACGCCTCGCTGCTGCTGATCCCCCAGGTCGGCTTCCTGCCCCCGGACGACAAGCGCGTCATCGGCACCATCGAGGCGATCCAGCGCGAACTGTCCACCGAGGACGGCTTCGTGCTGCGCTACCCGACCCACGACGAGTCCGGCAACAACGTCGACGGCCTCTCCGGCCACGAGGGCGCCTTCCTGGCCTGCTCGTTCTGGCTGGCCGACGACCTCGCCATGATCGGCCGCCTCCAGGAGGCCCGCGAGCTGTTCGACCGGCTGCTGGCGCTGCGCAACGACCTGGGCCTGCTCGCCGAGGAGTGGGACCCGCGGCTGGGGCGCCAGGTCGGCAACTTCCCCCAGGCCTTCTCCCACCTCGCCCTGGTCGACACCGCGCTGCGGCTGGCCGCCTGCGGTGGCGGCGCCCGTCTTCCGGCCCAGCGCGCCGTTCCCGCCGGGGCGCCCCCCGAGCGGGAGCAGGGCACGCTCACGGTCGCGGGTGTGCGGCAGAGGGGCTGCTGATGGCCGCCCCCGTGCCGTTCGTGTCCAACCGCATCACCGATGCCCGGACAGGCGCCGTCGTCCAGGCCGGACAGGTCGGCGACGTCCATTTCCACCCTGGCGCACCGCCCCGGCCGGTGCCGCGGCAACTCGCCTCGGTCCCCCGGGTGTTCACCGACCGCGAGCACGATGTGGCCACCCTGGACGGGCTGCTCGATGACCTGCCGGAGGGCACCGCTCCCGTGATCGTGATCACCGGGGGCGGCGGGATCGGCAAGCGCACTCTTGCCGCCCGTTGGGGCCACCGGCATGCCGAGCGGTACCCGGACGGACAGCTCCTCGTCCATCTGCGCGCCGAAAGCGTCGGCGGCCCGGCGCCGGCTGCCGAGACCGCCCGCTCGTTGCTGCGCGCTCTCGGGGAAGGCGGAGGGCATCTTCCCTGGCAGGAAGCCGACTTGCAGGCACTGTGGCGTTCCATCGCGGCCACCCGGCGGCTGTTCGTGATGATGGAGGACGCCGCTGGCGCCGACCAGGTCCTGCCGCTGGTCCCCGCCAGCGCCGCCTGCCTGGTCGTCGTCACCAGCCGGTCGCCGATGCCCGCGCTCGCCGCCCACGGCGCGCACCACCACCATCTGGCCCCGCTCACGCCCGCCCACGCCGTCCGGCTGCTCGCTCGCATCGTCGGCGAGGACCGGGTGCGCGCGGAGCCGGAGGCCGCCGAGGCCCTCGTCCGCGCCTGCGAGGGCAACCCTCTGGCCCTTGGCCTGGCCGCCGGCGAGGCCGTCCTCACCCCCTCGCGCCCTCTCGTCTCACACCCCGCCCTCACCACCACCACCTTGGAGAGCGTTCCGATGACCACCGCCGTCGCCCTCGCCGCACTGCCCGAGCCAGAAGCCCGCCTTCTCCGGCTCGCCACGCTGATCCCCGCGCCCGACCTCGACCACTTCGCCGTGGCCGCCGCCACCGCCACCCCCGCCGGACAGACCCTTCACCTGATGCACGAACTCGCGGCCCGCCACCTGCTGGAGCACACCGGCCGGCAGAGCGCGCGCGGCGACGTCTACCGCATCCGCCCCGAGGTCCGGGAAATGATCCGCAACCCGGCCGACGCGCGCCGGCGCGTCGTGCAGTGCTACCTCGACCACCTGATCGCCACCGCCCAGGACACCGTCCAGCTCCTCACCCCGCACCACCGTGTCCTGCCGCGCCAGCACCGCCACCACCCCGCCGAGCCGGTCCCGATCACCGGCGACCGCACCGCGCAGGACTGGCTGGAGGCCATCGCCCCCGCGGTCATGCCCGCCCTCGCCGCCGCCCGCGAACTCGGCGAGCACCAGGCGGCCGTGGTCCTGGTCCACGACCTGTGGCCGCTCTTCCACCGCCTGCGGCGCACCGACCTGAGCGTCCCCTGCCACAAGCTCGGGCTCGGCTTCGCCCGGCTCTGGGGCCACCGCCTGGCCATCTACGAGATGACCACCACCCTGGCCATCTCGCACAAGCGCACCGGAGCCCACGAAGAGGCGCTGCGGCTCTACGAGGAGGGCCGTACCCTCGCCACCGAGGACCAGGACACCAGCCGCATCGCCCAGTGCACAGCCGGCATCGGCGCCACCCTCTACGACGCCGAGCAGTACGCCGCCGCCGAACCCGAACTCACCCGTGCGATCACGCTCTACGCCGACCTCGGCGACCGGCGCGGCACCGGCCTCGCCGAGATCCTCCTCGGCTCCGCCGCCGCCCGTCAGGGCAACACGGACCTCGCGCTCCCGCTGCTCCAGCAGGCCCTCACCGACCTCGAATCGCTCACCCCGCCCGACCCGCTGAACGTGGCCAGGGCGCGGGTGTTCCTGGGAGAAGCCCAGTCCCTCGCCGGTCAGCACGACCCCGCGAACTGGACCATCAGCATCGCCGTGCAGGAGTTCGCGCACCTCGGCCACCGCCACTGGTCGGCCCACGCCATCGAGTACCTCGGGCAGGCCGCCGAACGCGCCGGACAGACCAAAGCCGCCGTCAACTGGTACACCGCCAGCCAGGACCAGTACCGGAACCTGGGTGCCACCCGCGACGAGGAACGCCTCCACAACCGGCTCCTCGCCCTGCTGCACCAGTGACCAGCGCTCACCGGCCCCGCGGCCCGCCGGGCTCGGCGCAGCCCCGGCGCAGTGTCCGAGGCGATCAACAACATCCCAATCAGTCCTGCGAGTTGAGGTCGTTCACCGGATCGTGTGTCATCCGACGCGACACGCCGACACGGCCCCGCCCAGCCGCCTACGGTGGAACATCTGCCGACGCACTCACATACGACAAGCGATCACATGCCCGATCGCGGCCTCGCCGCGCCCTGATCCGGCCGGGCGACCCTTCATATCCGCTCCCCGCCGCTTCGAGAGGAAGAAATCCGATGGCTCACAGGCTGGTTGTGAGAGTCCACTTGGTCGGCCGGCCGACATGAGCTCCCCGAGCCACCCGTCACCTGCTGCCGGCCGCGTGATGGCGGGAAGCAAGGAGACCCGCCTCGTTGTCGTCCGGGGAAACTCCGCCAGCGGCAAGTCGTCGGTGGCCGCCGGGATCCGGCAGCGGTTCGGTCGCGGCCTGGCCCTGGTCGCGCAGGACAACCTCCGCCGGACCGTGCTGCGCGAACGCGACCGGCCCGGCGGCGCGAACATCGGCCTGATCGACACCGTGGCACGCTACGCGCTCGATGCCGGCTACCACGTCATCATCGAAGGCATCCTGTACGCCGACCACTACGGCGAAATGCTCACGGGCCTGGTGGGCGACCACCGCGGTGTCTCCCGCTGCTACTACCTCGACGTCCCGTTCCACGAGACCCTCGCACGGCATGCCTCGAAGACCGATGCCGAGTACCTCACGCGGGTCACCGAGCGGGAGCTGCGGGACTGGTACCGCGAGCACGACCTCCTGCCCGGCGGCATCGAGACCGTCATCGGCAGCGACAGCCCCCTCCACGACACGGTCGACCGCATGATGCACGACACCGGTCTCACGGGTCTGCCCACGCTGGACGACTGAGGCCAGCGCCCGGCCGCCGCGTTCGCGCCGCCGGCCTCCCCCTGACAAGGAGCACCCGAGTGCCCGCACCCGATCCGCGTGCCCGCGCCGCCACGCCGCACGACGCCGACGAGCTGCTGCGGCTGCGCGTCGCGGTCCTGACCGGCGAACCGGTCACCGACCAGTGGCGAGCGACCTTCCGCGACGACGTACGCCGACGACTGGGCACCGACCCGGACCTGTTCGCCTACGTCGCCGACGCACCCGGCGGCGGCCTCGCCGCCTGCGCCATCGGCATCGTCTACCGCGGCTACTGCGGCCCCGCCTACCCGACCGGCCGGTGGGCCAGGATCCACACGGTGGTCACCGACCCCGCCCACCGCCGCCAGGGCCTGGCCCGCGCAGTCACCAGCGCACTGGTCACCGCGATCACTCAGCACGGCTGCTCCATCGAACTGCGCGCCACCGAAGCCGGCGTCCCCCTCTACCGAAGCCTCGGTTTCAAGCCCGTCGACGGCTTCATGGCCTTGCTCCCCACCTCCCCGGGCCGGGCCGATTAGTCCCGGCTCCACCCGCCTTTCCCTCGACGACTACGGAGTCCCGATGCACGAGACGAGCAGGCTGTCGGTCGGCGTCATCGCCCACGATCTGATCACCGACCGGATCGCCACCGTCCACTACGCCCGGCGCAGTTGGACCCCGGGCCCCGCATGGACGGTCCCCGGCGGGAAGGTCGATCCCGGGGAGGAGATCCCTGACGCCGCCGCCCGGGAACTGCGTGAGGAGGTCGGCCTCATCGCCCGCCCGTGCGATCTGCGCCTGGTCCACACGATCCAGGCCAAGGAGGGCTGGGACGGGCTCGGCGGGTTCCTGCTGTTCGTCTTCGCCACCAGCGAGTTCACGGGCACGCTGGTCAACGTCGAGCCGGACAAGCACCTGGAGGTGCGCTGGCACCCCACCACCGCCGTCCTGCCCAGCCCGATGTTCCCGACCTCCAAGGCGGCGGTGGAGGCGTACCTGGCCGGCGAACCCGCGTTCTCCACCCACGGATTCGGCCCCGGCTCCGGACAGCGGCGCCTCGCCGGGACGTGACCCGGCACCGGCCGGCACGGGAACCTTCGCTCGCCGACCGCCCGCACCCGCACCGGCCGATCCCACGTGCTTCCCGGCCCGCCGACACCGAGCAGCACGTCCCACCGCCTCAACGAAAGGGAGTATGTGACCAGCGCACCCACGACCCCCACGGACTCGGCCCCGAACAGCGAGCAACTGCTGTTCGGCGGGCCGATGCGCTACGACTACGGCTGGGCCAAGCACGAGCTGGCCAGCGGCAAGGTCACGTTCTGGGCGGTGGCGCGGCAGATGCCGCACTTCCTGCGCCTGGCCGGACGGATGGCATGGCACGCCGACCGCGCCGCCCTGGTGACCCTGGTCGGCGCCGAGGTACTGCGCGGCCTCGCCGCGGCCGTGGCGCTGATCGCCACCAACCACGCGCTGGCCGCGCTGCTCGCCCCCGGCGATGTCGCCGCCGTGCTGCGCACGGCGCTGCCGGCGATCGTGGCCGTCGGGGTGATCGCGGGCCTGTCCTGCGGCCTGTCCGCCGCCTCCGGGTGGGCCGGCGACCGACTCAAGCCCGCGGTCTTCCGCCAGGCCACCCTCGACTTCCTGGGCATCGTCAGCCGCTCCGAACTGGAGGCCATCGAGGACCCGGCCTTCCTCGCCGAGGTGGACAGCGCCCGCTGGGGCGCCATGTCCCTTCAGAACATCATCGGCCAGGCCACCTCCGTCCTCACCGCCGTCTTCGGCCTCGCCTCCGCCGCCGGGGTCCTGTCCGTCCTCCACCCCGCCCTGCTGCCCATGCTGCTGCTGATCGCCGCCCCGCGGGGCTGGGGAGCGGTGCGCACCGCCCGCCGCCACTACGCCTCCACCCGGGCCTGGCTCCAGCACAACCGGGCCAGCACCCTGCTCGCGGACATGCTGGTCCGCCCGTACTCCGCGGCCGAGCTGCGGGTGCACGCCGCCGGGCCGTTCATCCTCCACCACTACGAGCAGATGGCCCGCGCGGCCGAGAAGGAACAGGCCCGCCTCGCCGGGGCCCGGGCACGCACCGACCTGCTCTCCGCGGCGCTGGCCGGCGCCGCCACCGTCGGCGCGTTCACCCTCCTGGGCTCGCTCGTCATGAACGGTGCGATCCCGCTCGCCGCCGCCGGCACCGCCGTGGTGGCCATCCGCACCGGCTCGGCGAGCATCGGCGGCCTCGTCTCCCAGATCAACGGCCTGTACGAGGAGTCGCTGTTCGTCCGCGACCTCGACCGGCTGCGCCGTGAGGGCCACCGCCGCGCGATTCCCACCGGCGGCACCCCGCTGCCCGAACGCCCCGAGACGATCACCGTCGAGGACGTCTCCTTCACCTATGACGGCCGCGACACTCCCGCCCTCGACAAGGTCACCCTCACCATCCCCCGGGGCAAGGTCATCGCCCTGGTGGGTGCGAACGGTTCGGGCAAGTCGACCCTGGCCAACATCTTGTGCGGCGTCTACCAGCCCCACCAGGGCCGCGTCCGGTGGGACGGCATCGACACCGCGACCGCCGACCGCGACCAGCTCTTCAGCAGCGTCGCCCTGCTCGCCCAGAACTTCCAGCGCTGGTCCTTCACCCTGCGCGCCAACCTGCTCCTGGGCCGTCCCGAAGTCGCCTGCGGCCAGCAGCAGCTGGAGGCCGCCGCCGAATACGCCGACCTCAACCCGATCATCGCGGAACTGCCCCGCGGCTGGGACACCCTCATCGCCAAGGGGCTCGAAGGCGGAGTGGGCCTGTCGGGCGGCCAGTGGCAGAAGGCCGCCCTCGGCCGAACCTACCTGCGCCTGACCACCCCCGACGCCCACGGCCGGCTTCCCGCCCTCGTGGTCGTCGACGAACCGACCTCCGCCATGGACCCCGAAACCGAAGTCGAGACGTTCGAACAGATCCGCCAGCTCACCGCCCTCGGCGTCACCGTCGTCCTCATCACCCACCGCCTCGGCGCCACCGCCAAGGCCGACCACATCTTCGTCCTCGACAACGGAACCCTCGTCGAACAGGGCACCCACACCGAGCTGATGGCCCAGGAACCCGCCACCCGCTACCGCGAGTCCTACCTCCTCCAGGCCGCCCAGTACGACCTCGGCGACCGCCTGCCCCACCAGACGAACCATGCCCCCACCACTGCCTGACCACGCCCCGCAGAACCAGCCCCCTCCAACCTACCCAGACCAGAACGGAGTTCACCGTGCAGACCGAACCGGCCAGCACCGCGCGCACAGCCATGGTGAGCGGCTCCACCGTCCGGATCGGCGAACTCGCCGGCCACGGCCGCCCCAGCGAGGACCGGGTGTTCACCACGACCGATGCCCTGATCGTCCTGGACGGCGTCTCCACCGTCACCGACGACCGGCCCCGAGGCGCCTGGTACGCCGACACCCTCGGCGCGGCCATCGCCGAACTCCTCACCCGCGAGGCGGATACGGACCTGCGCCAGATCCTCGCCTCCGCGATCCAGGGCGTCGCCGACGCCCACGGCCTCGTCGCGGGTTCCTCGCCAGCGTCCACCGCAGCGGTCGTGCGGCGGAGGGCGGATCGGATCGAGGCGGCCGTCCTGGGAGACAGCCCCGTCGTCGCCATCGGCCGCGACGGCACGGTGCACGCGGTGCGCGACGACCGCCTCGCCCGGCTGGTCGACGCCCGACCCGAAGCACGGGAGTACCGCGATCTCCAGCGTGCCGGGCACGGCTTCGGCGACCGGCACCGCCTGATCCTCCAGGAGCTGCGCGACTTCCAGGGCGGCGTGGTCAACCGCCAGGACGGATACTGGATCGCCGAGGCCGTGCCCGAGGCGGGCCTCCACGCGGTCACGGCCTCGTGGCCGGCCGACGACCTGGCCGAGGTCGTGGTCGCCACCGACGGCATCACCGCCGGCGTCGAGGAGTACGGGCTGTACTCGTGGCGGGAACTCGCCCGCGCGTGCCGGCAGGACGGGCCGCAGGCAGTCGCCGACGCCATCGCGCGCGCCGAGCACGAAGACCCCACCGGGCAGCTCTGGCCCCGCTACAAGGTCTCGGACGACAAGGCCCTCGTCTTCTGGCCGCTGCGGGAGCCCAACGGGCCGGCCCTGACGGAGACGGCGGCTTCGAGCGGCGGAGAGGCCGACCGGTGAGGCGGTTCATGACACCGGGGCGCCGTTGGGGCCGCGAGGGCGGCCCCAACGAGAGCTGGATGCGCCCGCACGTCCTGTGGCTGCCACAGGACCAGCCCCAGGTCCTCGGGTACTTCGAACGCCTTCGGCAGATCACCGCCCGCTACCCGGACGTGATCTCCTCGGTGAACCCCGACGACCTGCACATGACGATCCAGAAGATCGACCCGCACACCGCCGCCGGGCAGCGGGTGGATGACGACGTACTCAAGGAAGCGGCTGTCGCAGTGCAGCGGGAGCTGGCCGACCTGCAGCCGTTCACCATCGAGATCGGCCCGGCCCGCGCGTCCGGCTCCGCGGGAATCGTGGAGATCTGGCCCGAGCAGCAGCCGACCGAGCTGTACCGCCAGGTGCGCGCCGGCCTCACCGCTGCGGGGCTGCAACTCCCGTCCGCAGAAACGCACTTCTGGTGCCACATGAGCTGCGGATACGGCGTCCAGGACACCGACACGCCCGAGCTGGCCGCCCGCTCCGACCGCCTGGCCTCCGATCTGGGCCGGGCGATCCGGCCGGGCATCCGCACCAGCGCCACCGTTTCGACAGTCTGGCTGGCCTGGGAACACCAGCACACCGACCCGGTCCGCTACACCTTCGAACGCGTCCACGAGCTGCACCTCGGACAGCCATGACCACGGCGAGGCCCGCGCCGCCGGACGGCCGGGCGAGGCGGCGCCCCTCGCCCGGCCGTCCGGCACCGCCACCGCGAAGCCGGTCGCTGCCCCCCCCTGTGCCGGTGGGGCGGCGGCTAGCCTCGGGCCCACCGAACTCCGCACCCCACCGAGTAGGGGCAACATATGAATTGGACCAGTGACACGCTTCGCCAGGCCGCGTGGTCAGCGTGCGCGGAGATGGAGACCCGCCCGCCGATCGCCCCCCGGACGCCGACCGCCGAGGCTCCGGGGCAGATCTCGCACGACACGCTGACGCTCACCAGGCAGCTGACCTCGGTGGCCGCCGCCGGGCCGCCCGCGCTGCTGGCCCGCACCATCAACGGTGCCCTCGAACAATTGGCTCCCGCCCTCGCGCTGGCGAAGCAGTTCGAGCAGTGGCAAGCCACGCGGCCAACGACGCACGCGGTCGGCGGAGCGGACTTTGCCTGGCCGCTGCACCCCGACCTGGCGCAGGCGTTCGAGGTGACCTTCCCGGTGCTCCACCGGGCCTACGAGGCACTGAAGGAGGCCGCCCGTACCGAGCCCAGCGCCGGCTGGCAGACGCTCGGCAGCCAGGTCCTGCACCGAGGGCCGCGTCTGACGCTGCACCGTGACCAGGTCGTCGAGCCCAACGGCGGGCCGGGGATCTACGACTACATCGACGTGCGGGACGCGGTGCGGATCGTCGCACTCAACGCGCGGGGCGAAGTCGCCCTGGTCGAGGACGACTTCTATCTCCAGGAACGCCGGGTGGTCCACCTGCCCGGTGGCGGGATGGAAACCGGGGAGGAGATCGAGGCGGCTGCGCGGCGGGAGCTGGAAGAGGAAGCGGGCTGGCGCGCCGGCCGGCTACGCAGGATCGGTTCGATCACTCCGCTGCCCAGCTCCACCCGCGCCACCACCCACCTGCTACTCGGCACCGCCCTGGAGCGCGGCCAGCTGCACCGGGACGGGACCGAAGCCGGAATGACCGTGCACTGGGAGCCGCTGTCGGGCGCGGTGGACCTGGTCGCCACCAGCGCGATCCACGAGGCCGGCAGCGTGGCGGCGATCCTCCTGGCCGACCGGCTGCTCCGCGCGGAGGCCCGGTGACGGCGCCCACCGCGCAGGGGCTGCCGCCGGTCGGCTGGCAGCATGACGCCTTACCGCTGCTTCGAGCGTGGGCCGCCGCCGAGCCGCGCATTCGCGACCTGCGGGTACACGGCTCGGCGGCCGAGGGCGCCGAGGGGCTGGACCGCTGGTCCGACCTCGACCTCGTCGTGACCAGCAGCAGCGACCCGCAGGCGCTCGCCGACGACTTCGCCGGCCTGGCCGGCGGCTCGCTCGGCCCGATCTACACCAGCAGCCGCAACAGCGATGAGCACAGCGTCGGGATCCGCCTGGTCCTGCGCGACCTACGCCGCATCGATCTGACCGTTCGCTCGGCCACCGTGCGGGAGCCGGCCCCGGCGGTTCCGCCGCGCGAGACCCAGGAAGTACTGGCCGAGCTGGTGAACGCCTACCGGTTCGATGCCGTCCTGGCGGCGGTCAAGGCCGCCCGCGGCGACGTGCTGATCGGCTCCCACCTGGCCCTCCAGCTACCCCGGCACCTCCGGGTCGCAGCGATGATCCTGCGTGACCGCGACACCGGCACCAACCACCACCGCCACGGCGGCACCTCCTGGGACTCCTGGGCCCACCGGCTGGCCGCCGCAACCCAGCCCTACAGCCCACCGGCCATCACCTCCGCCATCCGCTTCCACACCCACGTCCTGCACCGTCTGCTGGCCGAGCAGGCACCGAAAGCGGTCGGCGACGAGCAGCCGCTGCTGGCCCTGCTCGACGCCGTGGACAGCACCGTCGACTGACCCCGCCGGCCCCGACCCGCGAACATCCGGCTCGACCGCCGCCCGAACGCGCCCGGCCAACAACGAAGGACCGACCACATGCTGCACTTCGCAACGTACAACCTCTTCAACCTCGGATCGGTAAAGAGCCGCCAAGAACAGGACCGCTACGACCTGCTCGTCCAGGTGATCCGCGACATGGACCCCGACGTCCTGGCCGTTCAGGAGATCATCGGCCGGACACCCGAAGCCGCCGCAACCGTGCTGCGCCGACTCGCGGACGACACCGGCCTGAACTGCCAGGCGCTCCGGCCCCACGACGACAGCGCCCCCACCCTCGCCCTGGCGTCCAGCACCCACGACTTCCACACGGCGGTGCTGTGGCGGCCGGGCATCGAACCCGTGCGGGGCGGCTGGCGAGGCTACGACGGCGGGGTGGACTTCTGGCACTCGATGGCCACCGTCGTGCTGGACGTCGGCGGCCCGGAGCCGGTCAAGTTCGCCTCCTACCACGGCGACCCGTTCCGAGGAGACTTCCGGTTCAACGAAGCCCGGCGCGTCCACTCGGCGTTCCGCAGCGGCATCCTGGGCGCGATCGGATCGGACTCCAACTCGATCTCCGCAGACCGCCGCCCGGACGGCACCTACTACGACGACGACCCGTACACCGAGCAGGACCACGAGTGGCTGGAGTACCAGGTGCTGTGGCGGGAAGACCCCGACGACCCTCCCGTCGCCGACCGCCGCGCCGGCGAAGTACTTCGGCGCGGCGGCCTGCTGGACGCTGCCGCCGTCCTGGACGCGCCGTGGCAGCCCTCGGCCGGCCATTGGACCGACGAGAACGGCAACCCGGACATCTGGGGAGAGCGCCGAATCGACCACACGCGCGTCACCCGGCGCCTTTCTCCGGCTCTTCGCTCGCACAGGATCGTGCGTACCGAGCAGTCGCTCGGCGCCTCCGACCACTGCCCCGTCGTCACGGGACTGGACCTTCGCACTCCGGCGCAAGTCTCCCCCGCTGAGGAGCAGTAGCGATCCTCCCGCGCGCGGGGTGCGGCGCCCCCGCCGATGAAGTGCGCTTCGGCCTGCGGACGGCAGCCGGCGTCGTGCTGCCCACCGTGGAGGAACGGCTGCTGCGCGTGCGCCACAGCCACGCTTCCGGGCAACCGATCGCGCTACCCGGCGGGACGGGATCGAGCGCGCAGAGAATCCCACCGGGTGACCGCGGTGCGCGAGCTCCGCGAAGGGCCCCGGCATCACCGTGGAGCTGACGAGCCCGGCCGCCGTCCCGGGTGCGTGCGTGTCCGGCGAGCGGGACCCTGGCCGGCGGCTTGGCCACGGGCCTGCTGACACACTACGGTCCGACCATGTCCCAGCATCAGCTTCCCGATCTGGCCGCCGGCCTGCGAGCGGACCATCTGCGCTTCCTGCGGTCGCCGGACAGCCGGGAGCTGTACAGCTACATCGAGTCCGAGGGCCACCCGCTTCTGTGCCCGGCCGCGTGGACGGCGTTGCCTCGCCAGCAGCGGGTCGACCGGGTCGTCGCGGCCGAGGAGCGCCGCATCGCCGCCGGGACGACGTTCGCCCTCGACACGCCCGTGGTCGAGGCCGTCCGGACGCTTGCCGCGGACCGGACGGTGCCGCTGGTGTTCACCGAGGACGTCCTGCCCGCGCCGTCCGGCCTGCTCGTCACCACGGTGCCGTTGCACGACCTCGGCGAGTTCTCGATCGTGGCCGCCTCCTGGGGCCCGGCCATGGAGGGATTCGGGCCAGGCGTGCACCTGACCTGGTGGTCCGACGTTCGCACCGTCAACCGACAAGTCCCCCTCATGCGGGACTTCGATCTGCACCTGCCCTTCCCTCCCGTCCTGGACTCCCGTCTGATCCAGGCCGACCTGCCGGAGGGCCTCACGTACTCCGCCGGGCCGCTACGGGCCGTCGTCGCCTCCTGGTACGCGCTCACCGCCAGCGGTACCGAGATCTCCGAGCAGCGGCCGTCGCCTGCCATCGGGCGCGCACTGGCCGCGCAGAAGGCGAAGCAGCGCAGCGTCCGCGTAGCCACCACGGCCTCCGCCGACGCCACCCGGCAGGCAATCCTCGCCCGGGCCGCCGCCCGGCACTCCCGGCTGTTCGGCACCCACGGCGCACAGATCGGCGGCATCGACCCGTCTACACCCCCGCCCGGGCCCTCCCATGGCCCGTTCCCTGCCGAACTCGACCACCAGCTTCCCCCGGCCCTTCGCCGTACCGCGCAGCTGTACCGCGAAGCCGCCGAGCGGTGGAACCGGCGGGAGACGGAGATCTTCCAGCAATACCCCGGGGTCCTGGAGCAGCTGGAGGAGCTGCGGGTGCGCGACCACGGGCTCTGGGAGCCGTGGTGCTGGATGCCCGTCAGCGAGGTCGCCCGCTGGCTCATCCAGCAGTGGAGCGTCCCCGCGGAACAGGCGCTCTGGGACGCGGTGCGGATCGCGGCCATCGGTGCCTGGCGCAGCGGCGGGCGACACGCCCTGGTGCACGGCGGCACGGGCTACTGCCAGGAGCCCGACGAGCAGGTGCCCGCGCGAGCGCTTCGCGGCCTGCCTCTCCCCGGGGTCGGTGTGGTGGACGAGGACGGCCCGCAGATCCGGCTGTTCCTCGCCTACCTCGACCAGCCCGCCGGTCAGGACGGTGGTGAGCTGATCCTCCTCGACGACGCGGGCGAGCGGGACTGCGGCGTCCGGGACCTCACCAAGACCAGCCTTCTCCTTGCCGACCACCTGAACCTCACCGACGCGGTGAAGGCCACCAGCCAGTACTACGACGAGGTGGAACGGGCAGAGAGCGGGACACCTCCGCAGCCGGACGAAGCCGCGTTCGTCCAGCAAGCCGCGTTCATGGGATGGTTCACGGGCTTGCTGTCCGCCGCGAGCGTTCCCGGTGCCGCGTACGACGCGGGCGCCGTCGCCGGCCGCAGGCCCACCGCAACGTGGCCTCCCGCACCCGGCTTGCTGCCTGAGCTGGTGCTGTGGCAGATGCGCCGCGGCGAGGAGGGGTAGCCCCGGCAGGCCGGCGGCAAGGCGCTCGCAGGGCGACCGCGTGCCCGTCTTCCGCCTGGTCCTCACCGGCGCATCGGCGAGCGCGTCACCCGCGTCCCCCGGTCCGCCAGCCGGCCGGGGGCGGCCACTTACGGCAGGGGCTGCTCCAGGGGCCAGCCGTCGCGCAGCAGCGGGTAGGCGGTCGCGGGATCTTCCAGGACTCCGCCGCCGTCGACACCGGGGCGAAGCGCGGAGTCGGTGAACTGGACGCCAACGTAGGCGCTGCCTCCGGGGCCGGACCAGGACCAGGTCGGGTCTACGACCACTCCCTCGGCGGTCGTGCACCAGCCGTGCGCGAACGGGATACCGGCGCGCACGGAGACCGCCCAGCCCTCCGCGTAGACCAGGGACGGGTACGCCAGTTCGGTACGCCGCGCGTTGGCGTAGCAGTGCCGTTCCGGCATAGGCCCGACTCCGGAGGGAAGTGCCGCCGGAGTGCACCACTGGCCATGGGCGAGCAGGACGTCATACACCGACCGGTATGCCCAGTCGACGGTGCCCATACGGTCGAAGGACCGTTTCAGTTCGGCCCGTTGCCGTATGAAGCCGATCAGCATCCGTTCGGCCTGGGTGAGCGTCATGAGGGGGAGGCTAGCGCTCGCCTTGCCCTCGGGGCTCGCCGTCGGCGTGGGCCGAGACTCCCGGATGCCGTCCTGCGGTACCGCACGGTGTCCCGCCTCCCGAACGACGCGGTGACGGTGTCGCGCCTGCCGGTCCCGTGAACGCGCACCACAGTGCTGGACGCTGAACACGCCCTCGGCGCCCTGGCCATCGTGTCGGCCGTCAGGCGACGTCGGCCGCCGATCGCGGGCGAATTCCGTGACGGCCGTACTCCGTCGGCCCTAGGCTGGGCAGGTGACCTGGACGTTCCCCACGAGCCGCATCAGCCACGACGGCGCCGGCACCGTGGCGCTGGAGATCTGCCATCGCGTCAGCGACTACACCGCCGTCGCCAGGAGGCGCGGCCAGGTGTTCTGGACCAGCAGCGCGCTGCCCGACGGCGCGACCGCGCTGGACGTCCACTGCCCCGTGTGTATGGCGGACCGCGGCCTGACCGTCTCCGGCGCCTGGGGTGACCCGGCCGAGCTGACCTGCCTGTGTGGGCACTCCTGGACACCCCTGCTGCCCGGGCTGCCGCCCGAGCAGCTGCTGCGGCAGCTGGTCCGCCTGGCGCTCGGAGGGCCGATCGACGCGATCCGCTACCGCCTGATCAAGGTCGACGCGGCCGACACTCATCCGAACCCGCTACAGGACGCCGTCAGGCCCGTGGTCGACGAGGCCGGGCGTGAACTCAACCGCAGGACGTGGGTCTTCGACGACGACGAGAGCAGCATCGCCTCCGACCTGCTGACGCGGGCCGGCCTTCGGGAGTACTGGAGCCCCCAGGCCCTGGACGCCCTGTCCCGGCAGAGCCGTACGGAGGAGGAACGTCTCGCGTGGGTCGTGGACAACTACCGGGCGCTGGCCGCGTGCAGCCGGTCCACGCGGGGGCGCCTGGGGCTCTTCCTGGCGCGGGCCGCGAGCCGGTTGCGGCCGATCGGCGTGATGACCATGGACGACCTGGAGCCCGGTGTGACGTGGTCCGGTGTGTCGCCGGTCCTGGAAGACGCCCGCGGCGCCCTGGGCGCGGTCCATGTGGTCCTCACCGCCGGCGCCACCGGCAACGTCGACTACTGACCGACCGGTGCTCCGGCACCGGGGCAGTTCCCACGGAAGTGGGCATCGTCCTGCCCTTGCGCACCCGGTTCCGCGCACGCAGCCGCCCGCCAGGCCCGAGCACCTCGCCCCGGTCGGCGCCGACGCCGTCGACGCGGCCGTACGGCTAGGGTGAGCCGGTGACGTGGAGAATCCTGACCAGGCGGCTCGGGCATGACGCCGCCGGGAACCTGCAGGTGGTCATTCGCCACCACGTGCCACAAGGGACATCCTTCGATCTCCCGCGGTTTTCCCCGGACACGGCCGAGCGCTTCCCGGCCGTGAACTGCCCAAGTTGCGGCGGCGACGGCGACCTCACCGTGGTCGGGCGCTGGGGCGAGCCCGCGCAGCTGACCTGCCCGTGTGGACATTCCTGGACCCCGCACCTGCCGCTGCTGTCCCCGCAGGCGCTGCTGCGCGAGATCGTACGGCAGGCCCTGGAAGCCGGTGAGCTCACCTATCAGGAAGCCTGCACCGATCCCGACAGCGGCGCGGCGACACCGCGCCAGGACGCCGTCCGCGCCCCGCTCACCATGGCCTCGCGGTCCCTCAATCGCCGGATGTGGGTGTTCGACGACTACGAGCGCGCCGTCGCGTACGACCTGCTCACCAGGCTCCGCCCTGACGACACGGAGACGGAAGCGGCGAGCAGCGCCGACCGGCTTCGCACGCTCCACCGCCGCCTCGACGCCCTCGGCGAGTACGCAGCCATGGTCAACGGCCCGCTCGGCGAGCTGCTTAACAGCTGCAGCGCCGCACTGCGCCCGGCCCGCGGGCTGACGGCCGACGACCTCGAACCCGGCCCCATCCCGGAGAACCCGCCGGTTCTGCTGGATGCCGAACTCGCCATCGGCGCCCTGATCACGGTGCTTCGCGCCGGATCGACGGGTGAAGTCGACTACTGATCGCCCGCTTCCCCGGGCCCGAGGTCCCAGGAATTGCGGCGCCACCATGGAGCCTGCCAGTCGATCAGCCTGGCGGAGGCAATCCTGGCCGTGCTGCCCGTGCCGTCCGGCGCGACCACCTGTACGGCACCGGTGTGCGGCAGTACCGCGTCCGGCCTGTGGCGCCCGCGCACCTGGCCGGGATCGCGGTCGGTGAGGTCGAACCGGCGCAACGCCGCCCACACTGTCCACTCCCGCAAGGCGATCCCCGCCCAGACGGCATGGTCCTCCTCGGTGTCCAGTTCGACCAGCAGCGGTGACCAGGACCGGTCGGGCCCGCGGGATCCACGTTCCAGCAGCACCGCGCACCGGCGCGGCGAGACGATGCCGACAACGTCCTCGATCAACTTGTCGTGGAGGAGCCGCCCGAGGACAAGCTCGACCGCGTCGTCGTCCAGCCCCGGCAGAGAGGCCAGGAGCAGGCCATGTGCGGTGCCTTCGTGAAGGAAGTCGCAGGCCCCAGGGCCGGTCGCGTACACACCGGTGTTGAGGACATTGTCGTCATGGGTGTACGGCGGATCGTCGTGATCTCGGTACAGCGACAGGCTGACGCGCGGCGGCGCGGAAGGCCCCTGGTCGTCTACCACAGCCCTGGCCCGCGCCCCGGCCGTGTTGCCGAGCACGGCGCTCCCCGCCAGCGCCGCCCCCAGTCCGCGGTCGGGGCGTTCCCGCAGCATCTCCGCCAACGCATGCCGACGCGCGCCGACCGCCGACGACGACCCGGAGGTCACGGCCTCGCGGTGGCAGGCAAGCACGCGCCCTACCTGCCGAGCCACTACACTCCCGTCTCCGACGGACGCCGCCACCTCCTCCAGTGACGCCGTCACCAACGGCGCGCCGAACCCGAGCGGCGTTCGCGGGAAGCGATGCAAGGCCTCCGCGAGCAGCAGCACGGTCTCCTCGCGGCCCTGGAGACCACCGATCCGCTGCTCCGCCCAGGCCGTCAGGCACTCCGCCCACTCCCGGCACTGGCCGAAGCCGTCATCGGCGGCCAGTTGCCCGAACAACGCGTTCGGTTGCACGTCGGTCCTGTTCCTCTCCAGCCGGCCCCAGCCTCATACTGTCCTGCCTGAAGCAACGCGCCAAGAGCGTCGGCTCCTCGAACAGGGCATCAGGCGTGCGTTCACGCAGGCTACCGCGTGGCCGGCTCCGCTACTGCGGCCCGGATCCCGTGATCACCGATCGGGAATTGCGTTGCGCCGATCGCCCGTCGATCGCTTCCATGATGTGATGGAGACACCAACTCCCGTCACCATTAGTGCATTTCGCCGCGACGGTTACTGCGTGCTGCCCGATGTCCTGTCCGCTGGGCTGATCCGGCGCTGGCGCTCACTGCTCAGCAGGCACATCGCCCTCACCCCGCCCGCATCTGACCGCACCGGCCCCTACTTCCTGTGGCCGCCACTGGCCCAAGACACCGAACTGCGCGACCTCTACGAGATCAGCGGGATCACCAATGCTGTCCAGCCGTTCCTACGCGTAGGGCTCGGCCTTCCGGCACCCGAGGTCGCTCAGCTGGCGTTCACCTTGCCTCCCCACCCCCACCACCCCGGGGGCCCGCACATCGACGGTCTCACCCCCACCGAGGATGACGGCCGCCCAGGGACGTTTACCCTTCTCGTCGGCCTGCTGCTAACCGACCAGCGGGAGCGCGACCGCGGCAATCTGTGGGTCTGGCCCGGCACTCACCTGGGAACCGCCGCCTGGCTTCGCGAGCACGGAGCCGACGCGCTACGCGGCGCTGCACCCTATCCGCCCGTGGATCTGCCTGCCCCACTGCAGGTGACCGGCTCTGCCGGCAGCCTGGTCCTCGCGCACTACCTGCTCGCCCACAACATCGGCGGTCACTTCGGCACCACCCGCGACGAACGGCGCGAGACCGTGTACTTCCGCCTGCTCGCCGACGGCCATCGCCAGCGGTGGCGCGAGGCGGTCATCGACCCCTTGCTGGAGTTCACCACAGTGGGGCCTGAACCCGGCACTGTGGCGTCCGGCAGCTGGTGATAGGCCATTCTCCGGCCACGCCGGCTTCGCCCTCACCGAGCTGGGCGGCTGCCGCCAGGCGCTCGATGGGTTCTTGGCCGAATGCCCTTACGCAGCAGCCGACCGCCTTCCGCCGCCGGGAACAATGACGCCAAGCTCCAACGCAAGCAGCGCGCTGGGCACCCGGTACGAGCGACCGTCGCGCCGAAGCGGCACGGGATAGTCGCCCTGCCGCGCCAGTTCGTACCCACGGGTGCGACCGAGACCGAGTGCGCGGTTGGCGGTATCAAGGTCGACCACAGTCGGCAGTTCGAGCAGTTGGGCGATGGTCATGCCGGGTCGGGCCTGGACAACGTTGCGCGACATAGGACGCTCCCACTCAGACAAGAAAGTGTTCCCTTTTAGAGAACACCATGCCATATGATCTGATCCAGATCGAGGTCAATGAGGTATTGTTCCTATATGGATCAGAAAACATGGTCGGCCGCCGTGGACGCGGCCATCGCTCGCGAGATCAAACGCCGGCGAGCACAGCTTGGGCTGTCCGCCGAGGCCTTGGGGGCCCGATGCGCCGACCTCGGCTATCCGATGACCCGGCAAGTGATCGCCAAGCTGGAGCAAGGCGCCCGAAACGGGCCGACTCCAGCAGAACTCCTCATCTTGGCGCGCGCGTTGGAGATGCCACCCGTCAGCCTGATCCTGCCGCTCGGCCAGGGGCCGACGGCCCATCCGACGCCACACACGGAGTCCACTCCGTGGCAGTTGGTCGCCTGGTTCACCGGCGAAGACCGCACGGCCCTCCCGGAACCCCCGGAAGCCGGCTCGCCCCAGGCCGTCCTTGACGCCTTCCGTCGCCACGACCGGCTCGTCCGCACCGCGCTGCTGTCCACCCGGATGGCCGCCGAACGCCGCCGGGACGCCCAGCTGGCACCGCCGGACGAGTACGAGCGTGCCAACACTTCTGCCGCCCAACTGGAGCAGGTCGCGCAGACGGACCGGAGTGATCTTCTCACCGCTCGCCGGGCGCTGCGCGATCAGGACTTCTTCCCGCCCCCGCTGCCCGCCGAGCTCTCCCACATCGACCGCGAGGGCACCTGACCGACAACTCCCCGCCGGGCCCGCCCCGGCCATCACGGCCTCCGAGACGGCATCCGCCTGCCAGCTTCCGCCCGCCTCGGAGACCCGACCTCCCCAGCCTTCGACCGGAGTAGGCCGACACCATAATGCCGCACGCCCCAACCCTGCCCAACCGCACCGCCAGGAACTCGGTCCGGTCCCCGCGCACTCCTTCCGCCGCACCGGTATGTATCTGCACGGACGCAGGCTCACCCAGCCTCCTCTACACCCAGGCGGAGGCCGCGAAGATCCTCAAGGTCAGCCCGGCGACACTTCGCCGCTGGCGCACCCAGCAGCCATCACAGGGCCCCGCCTACGTACGCATCGGCGCCCGGATCTCCTACCGGCACCAGGACCTGGCCGACTACCTGACCGAACGCCGCGTCATACCGGGGGTGGCAGCGTGATGAACGCGCCCGAGCGGATCGACGCACCGGTCGGCGTCAAGCTCTACACCGACATCGAGCACCGGCCGGACCGCCTCTCGCCCTACCGTGCGCGCGTGCGCTGGACCGACCCGGTCGACCCGACCAGACGCCCCTCGCGCTCCAGCGGCTTCTCCACCGGGCCGGAGGCCCAGGAGTGGCTCGACCGCATCATCAAGGCGAACAACCGCGGCGTCAGCGTCGCACTGGCCACCACCGAACTCGGTGACTACGGCGACTCCGTCATGGACCTCGCCATGCGCGGCCTCGAACTCAAGACCCACGACCCCTACCTGGCCGGCTGGCGCCTGAGGGTGAAGCCCACCGTCGGCCACCTGCAGATCGCCAGCATCTCGGCCGGCATCGCCGACCGCGCCCTCAACTCCTGGATCGCCGACGGCGCGGGCGTCTCCACCCTCAAGAACACCATCGCGGTGTGGGTGCGGGTCATGGAGCAGGCGATCCGCGACGGCATCATCGAGATCAACCCCGCGCGCCTGCACGGCTGGCAGAGGCTGATCAAGAAGGCCGAGGACGAGGAGTTCGAACCGCGCGGCCTGGCCCTGCGTGACTGGGACATGCTCGACCGCCTCGCCGAAGCCCTGGTCGAGGCCTCCTTCGGCAAGTACGAGGGCTGGGGCGACATCGTCCGCTTCGCCGGCGGCACCGGCGCCCGTATCGGCGAGGTCTCCGGTGTCCGCGCAGGGGACATCGACACCGACAACTGGATCTGGAGGGTCTGTCGGCAGACCACCCCGGGCCCCGGTGGCCTCCTCGACAAGGGCACCAAGGGCAAGCGGGCCCGGGACGTCCCCATCATCCCCGAGCTCCGCCCGAACATCGGCTGGCGCATCTCCCGCGTCGGAAACCGCCCTGACGCCCGGTTGTTCACCGGCCCGCTCGGCGGCCGGGTCACCACCGCGATCCTGCGCGACGCCACCCACTGGGACGACGTCGTCCTCCAACTCGGCCTTGAGTACCTACGCCGACACGACCTCCGCCACACCGCCCTGACGTGGTTCGCCGACGCAGGCGTCCCGCCCCACGTCCTCATGCGCATCGCCGGCCACGGCCAACTCACCACCACCCAGCGCTACCTACACCCCGACCTCCGTTCCGTCCAGCGCGCCGGAGCCCAACTCACCGCCTACATCAACGCCAGCCGCGGCCTGCCCGGCCCCAAGGTCGAGATCGAGCAGATCCGCCAACTCGCCCTGTCCAGCTGACACCAACCCACCCCGGCTGTTCAGGGAGACCTCCGTGTCAACGCACACGGAGGTCTCCCTGCTCGGCTGCACGGAGTTGCCCGTTGTGCCGCTAGGCTCCGTGCAGCCGAGTCCGGGGAAGAGGAAGCTGCCATGTCGAACAAGAAGTCGCGGCGCCAGCGGGACGCGGCCCGCGCCAGGGCCGCTGAGGTGCGGCGGCAAGAAGGTTTCAACGAGGCACACGCCCGGACCGTCGCCGAGCGGCACCTGGACCCGCGTTTCGTTCAGCGCCGCCGCACCGACGAGGGCGACGAAGTCTCTTGGCATCCCGACAGCCAGACCGGACAAGGCCTCCAGGACGCCGTTCAGCGTCAGTTGGAGCGCTTCCGGGAGAAGTTCGGGCGTGAGCCCGGTCCCGACGACCCGCTGTTCTTCGACCCGGACGCCGACGAGCCCCGCCCGATGCCCGAGGAGCGCATCACCGGGATGCTCGGCGAGATGGCGGTGCTCGCCGAACAGGCCGGGATCGATCCGGCCTTCGTCCACGCCTGGCGCGACCTCGGGTATGTGGTGACCGAGGACACCCGGCACCTGTTCAGCGCCGCCGAGGTCCAGGCGTTCTCCGACGCCGTGAAGGCGCACCAGCGCGGTCACCGCTCGCAGCCCGAACATCCGGAGCCCGATGCTCCCCTGGAAAGCCTGCGGAACGTCATCAGCGCCATCATCGACCGGCATGATCCGCGGATCGCCATGCGCGTCGTACTCGGCATCGACCGGGCGGCGGCGACGGAAGGCGAGGAGGCCGCCGGCCTCATGGCCTCCCTCCTCTTCGGCGCCCTCGCGGGCTGGCTCTCGGGCGCCCGCGAAGCCGGACTCAGCCCGAACGACGCCACCGCGGCCGTCGACTGGGTCCGTGAATCGCTCGGCACCGCCAACGGCCGCAAGGTCATGCACATCGCCGGCATCATCGGTCACCCCAGCGCGTCCGGCGCCACCGTCAACGAAGCCGCCGACCAGCTCGGCGACGACTTCCTCCCCACGTTCATCTGGCTCACCGCCGGCGTCGTCGCCACCGCGGGCAAGGGCGACGTCCACTGGCTCAACCAGTTCGACATCTCGCTGGGCGGCTGAACCCCACGCGGACGGGAGTGTGTTCGGGCACTCCCGTCCGTCCTCACCATCACCTGGCCGATGGCCGACTCCTGCACACCTGGCTGGGACGACAACATGCCCCTTCGGCCCGCCAGCTGTTCTCCGCGTGTCAGGAGAGCACGCCTCTGCGACGGCAGGCGGCTGAACCGTGGCCGGCCGATCTCCCCTTGCCGGAAGAAGACACGGTACTGGCGAGCTGTTGGGCGAGCGCCATCGGCCGATCTCCGCCACCGGGAGAGCACAGGCTGCTGTCCTCCTGCTTGAGAATGGCCTGCGGCCGATCTCCGTACACCGGGAGAGAACCGTGCCGCGGCGAGCGACAGCAGCGCCATCCACGGCCCAGCTCCGCCCGTCAGGAGCGCGCATCCGCCAGAGCGGCTGCTGGGTGCACGAGGGCGACCGATCTCCGCCTGCTGGGAGAGCACGCGATCGGGGTGGTGGCGTCGCACGCGCGGTACGGTCGATCTCTGTCTGCCGAGAGAGCACCGTGGCTGGAACCGCCTCAGTCTGGGCGCCCACGGCCGATCTCCGCCCATCAGGAGAGCACCTCCCCAACCGCGGCGGCCTCCTCGCCGCCTAGGGCCGATCTCCATGCGTCGGGAGAGCACCCCAGCGTCTCGTTCAACGCGGCGCTGCTGCACGGCGGATCTCCGGACACCGGGAGAGCGCTTCGGCCTCGCCTCCATCCCCCGTCACCGGCCGAGCTCCGTACGCCGGGAGAGCACAGGTCCGCGAGCGTGGAGTCGACGCCCTCTGTCGGCCGATCTCCGCCCGCCGGGAGAGCACCTCGTCCGGTCCACGATCACGCACGGGTCGGGCGGCCCATCTCCGTACGCCGAGAGATCACAGCCGTTCGGCGAACGGCTGGCCGTTGTTGAACGGCTGAGCTCCGTACGCCAGGAGAGCGCCCGATCTGCTGATCGCCCCGCAGTTGGACATATGGCCGAGCTCCGTACGCCGAGAGAGCACCTGCGCGGAACCCAGGTCGAGGGTGACCGGTTCGGCCGATCTCCGTACGCCAGGAGGGCGCTATGCCAGCCTGGCCACCTCCATGATGGTGGTCGGCCGAACTCCGTACGCCCGAGAGAGCAGACGACCTGTGTCCGCCCGATGTGCCGGGTAGCCGGCCGAGCTCCGCCCGCCGGGAGAGCACATGACCACCAGGACGGAGACCGGGAGGATCATCGGCCGATCTCCGCCCGCTGGGAGAGCACGCCGGCCGCGGCACCGGGTGGCACGTCGAGCACGGCCGATCTCCGCCCGCCGGGAGAGAGCACTGGATTTGGGCAGCACGATGCTGCATCATGGCCGGCCGATCTCCGCCCACTGGGAGAATGCCACCGCCTCAGTGCCGGGGACGGGTACGCCTACGGCCGATCTCCGTACGCCGGAAGAGCACTCGACAATCTGGCCGGTCTCCGGGTCGCGGACCGGCCGATCTCCGCCCGCCGGGAGAGCACTCGTTGCGGATGGTCTGGGCCTCGCCCTCCGCCGGCCGAGCTCCGTACGCCGAGAGCACTTGCTCCGGGTGGTCCACTTCAGCTGGACCCGCGGCCAATCTCCGCCCACCGGGAGAGCACAAGCACGGCGACGAGGGCAACGCGGCGTACAACGGCTGATCTCCGTGCGCTGAGAGAACGCCATCACCCCGACCCGGTAGGGCCAGACGGCCGGCCGATCTCCGCGCCCGCCGGGAGAACAGCCGTTGACGACTGGGCTGGACATCCCCAAGAACGGCCGATCTCCGCCCGCCGGGAGAGCACCGACCGACCACCCCGGCGACCGACCTGTACATCGGCCGAGCTCCGTACGCCGGGAGAGCACCAGACCACGTACTCCCTGCTCATGACCCAGAATGGCCGAACTCCGTACGCCGGAAGAGCACTTTTGATGATCTGCAAGGTTTCGGCGGCTTTGCTGTTTCTTTGTCAAGGATCGAGGCCTTGCCTGTCTGTCCGGCTAACCAGTCCGAGGGTGGGGTGGACGATGAGATTGCGGTGGCGGCCTCGGTACGGCTGGGGGGTCGCGTTGTCCATCCGTTGGGGCAGGAGCCGGAGGTGGCGCAGGGCAGCGATGTTCTTCCAGGTGGGTGGTGGGTCGGTGTCGGGGTCGGCTGTGTCGAGGAGGGCTGCGCGGACGGGAATGGTGAGGTGCATGAGGCGGTGCATCGCTGCGGGGTCGATCAGGTCGGGCAGGGGTTGGGTGGTTCGGCGGTTGAGCCATGTCCGGCCGTCTGTGGTGTAGACGGGCAGGATGCGCAGGGTGTCGGCGCCGAGGCGGGTTTCGGGGTGTGGGTCTTCGCCTTCGGACAGCAGGTGCAGGTCGGTGATCCGGGCAGGGCGGGGTACCGCGGCTTGCGTGCCCTGTGCGTGTTCGGCGGCTTCTCGGCCTTGGCGGGTGATGCCGGCGGGGTTGGTGAAGTCCGGCTCGTAGACGGGGTCGAGGAAGGCCGGGAGGTCTTCCGGGATGGCGAGGTGGTGGTCTCCGGCGGGTCCGAGTGCGGTGCGGGTGTGCTGGAGGAGGGATTCGTCGTAGACCTGGAGCCAGGCTTTCGGGAGGGCGCCGGGTGGGACGAGGACGGTGATGTGCGGGCCGGTGGCCCATGGGGGCCGGTCGGTGCGCGGGTGTCGGAACTGGCGGCCGGCGCGCTGGATGATCAGCGCGAGGGGGGCGAGGTCGGTGATGACGAGGTCGGTGTCGATGTCGAGGCTCTGCTCGACGAGTTGGGTGGCCACGGTGACGAGCGGCCGGTCGGGCCTGGGACGGCCCTTGCCGGTCCAGCGCTGGAGCTTGCGGGTAGCGGCGGTGCGGCGGTGGTGCGGTATGGCGGACTGGAGAAGGAGGAGCCGGGGGGTGTCGGGGCTGCTCCCCCACGTGGCGTCGAGAAGGTCGTGGGTGGCCTGGGCGTCGTCGATGGTGTCGCAGACGATCAGCGCGACGCCGCGGCGGGCGTCGTGGAGCGGGCGGAGGGCTTCGAGGAGGGCACGGGCACGGCCGTCGGGGTCTGCGGGGTCGTGGGTGTGGGTGGCGGGGGTGACGGTGATGGTGAGGGTGTGGGCCCGGTCGGACGGGATGGTGGGGCTGGGGGTGATGGTGCCGGTGGCCAGGTCGGTGTAGGTCCAGCCGGGATAGCGGTGCGCGAGGGCGGGGGTGTCGGTGTGGCCGGCGCCGCTGCGGTAGGCGTGGACGAGGTCGGCGGCGGTGTCGCCGGTGAGGGTGGCGGAGAGCAGGACGACAGGGACGCCGAACGCACCGAGCCAGTGGAGGGCTTCCTTGGTGAGCTGGTGTTCGTAGGGGCCGTAGGCGTGGGCTTCGTCGATGACGACGGTTTTGCGGGTGATGCCGAGCCAGCGCACCGTGTTGTAACGGGCCGGCAGGACGGCGGTGGTGAGCTGGTCCCAGGTCGCGGCGAAGGCGTAGCCGAGCATGGGCCGGTAGCGTCCGCGCAGCCACTCGTCGACGATGGCGGCGTCGCTGGCGAGCGTGCGGCGCAGGGGGTTGAAGTGGGTGTCGAGCCAGGCGAGGTGGTGGACCAGGCCGGTGGGGGCCGGGCCTCGGGTGGTGGCGAGGGTGTGCGCGCGGAGGCGTTCCCACATCGGTTCGCAGGTGGCGCGGTTCGGCAGGAACAGAGCGGTGCCGATGCAGTGGGCGGCGGCGCCGAGCAGGCACACGGCGAACAGACCGCATTCGGTCTTGGCGTCGCCGGTGGGCGCGGTGATCAGCAGCAGGCCCGGGCCGAGCCGGTCGACCAGGGTGGGCAGCTCCCGCTCGATGCTCTGCTGCAGCGGGTAGAGCCGGTGCCCGTCCAGGTGGGGGAACATCGCGTGCATGGTCGTCGGCAAAATGACGGTCGGGGTTCGCAGTTGGGCCTCGCGCAGGGCGGCGGGGGCCAGGCGAAGGGCTCGGCGTAGGTGGGCGGCTGTGCTGGTGACGGCGCCGGTCGCCCAGTCGGTTTGGCGCTTGGTGATCCAGGTGTGCTGGGAGGCGAGCCAGTCGGCGAGGGAGATGAGGCCGGCGGTGAGGATCGCGGTGGTCGCCGGTGCGGGGCGTGCGGGTAGGGCGGGCTGGTCGAGCAGGGTGTCGGCGGTGCGGAGGAGGTGTTCGCGTTCGCGGTCCCAGCCGTCGGTGCCGAGAGCGGGCAGGGCGGCGGCGGGGTGGGCGAGTTCGTCGCGCAGGTGGGTCAGCGCGGGTGGGAAGGTGCCGTGGTGGGTGGCGGCGATCTGCGCGAGCTGGTGGGCGACGAGGTCGTTGGGGCTGCCGTCCAGGGGCAGGCCGCGCAGGCGGTGCAGGAGTTCGGGCAAGACGTAGAGGGTGGCGCGCTCGTGCCGCAGGCGGGGGATGCCGGCTGGTGTAGGGGTGTAGCCGGGGTGGCCGGTGAGGTGGTCGGCGGCGGGGACGGCGGCCTGCCAGGCGGGTTGGATCTTGCCGATGTCGTGGAGGACGGCGAGGAACATGATCAGGAGCCGGGTCTGGTCCTGGGTGAGGTGCCAGCCGCGGGCGATGAGGCGGCGCTGGTGGCGGGAGAGGTACTGGCTCCACAGGGCGCCGGCCATGGCGGCGGTGTCCAGTCCGTGGAGGGTGACGCCGTAGGGGGCGGTGAGGCCTTCGTTCTTGGCCCAGGGGCGGGTTGGCGGTCGCATGGTGGTGGTCAGCGGTGGGGGGCGATGGAGAGCAGGCCGAGGCCGAAGGCCTTGCCCTGGCCGATGCCGCGGGTGATGGCGGTGCGCAGGGCGTCGGGGTCGGTGACGGTGGCGGTGCCCTCGAATCGGACGGTCGGAAGGCGTAGGTCGGCGGCTCCTTTGCGGCTGGCGAAGACGGCGTCCTGGCGGGTGTCGAGGGTGGTGGTGAGGGTGAGGCCGGCGCGTTCGGCCTGGCGGTGCCACCAGGCGAGGGCTTCCTCGGCGTTGGAGGCGTGGCGGGGGGTGTAGTTGTGCGGGCGGGGCGCGCCGGCGGGGTGGTCGGGCGGGTTCTCGTGGTGGCTGGGGTTGGCGTCGATGCGGTAGCGCAGGGCGCGGCCGGGTGCGATCCAGTCGAGGAGTTCGCCGAGCGGGCGGGTTTCGATGGAGGCGGCGTAGCCGGCGGGGAGCCGGGCGGGGTCGGGGGGTTGGGGGGTCTGGACGAGCAGGAGGGGGGCGTCGGGGTGGGCTTCGAGGCGGTAGAGGAGGCGGGTCTGGGTGGTGTGGGGGTCGGGGGTGAGGGTCTGGAGGCGGTGGTGGAGGTGGGTGCGGTCGTAGAGGTCGAGGTAGGCGGCTCTGTTGCGGGTGCCGAGGGTGAGGCGGGTGAGGTAGGGGCCGGCCTGGCGGCGCGTTGCGCGGTGGGTGGGCGGGGCGGTCCTGGTGGCGGTGGTGGTGGTCATGGCCGGTTCTCCTGGTAGTGGGTGAGGGCTTTGAGGTAGGCGGTGCCGGTGGCGGCGGGGGTGTCGGGTGGGAGGTGTTCGTGGTGGTGCCACAGGTCGTAGTCGTCGAAGGTGCGGCCGGGGCCGGGGTTGTTGCGCAGTGTCGCGTCGGGTGGTCGGCCGTTTCGGGGTGGGGTGTCGGAGATGAACTCGACGGGTCCGGTGGGGCGGTGGGGGCGGTGCAGGGGGAAGTGGTGTAGTTCGGTGACGGGGTTGCCGGGGGTGGTCCAGGCGGTGAGGGGGGTGTCGGGGACGCAGCTGCGGCGGCCGAGGTAGGGCGGGTAGTGGGGGTGGTCGAGGGCGTCGGCGAGGGTGTGCAGGGTTCGGGTGGGGCCGGTGACGGCGATGGTGAAGGCGGCGTCGGCGATGTACCAGCGGGTGGTGACGAGGGTGCCTTCGCCGGGTTTGGTGCGGTGGCGGCCGGTGGCGTCGGGGGGTGTGTGCTGGGGCGGGTAGCCGCCGCCGATGGTGTGGAAGTCGCTTTCGCGGTGGCCGGGGCGGTCGACGCGGATGGTGAAGTGGAGCCGGGCGAGGTCGTGGTTGTCGCTGTCCGGGGGGCGTCCGAGGGTTGCGGCGAGCAGGCCGATGAGGGCGGATCGGGTGGGGTGGGTGCCGGTGGGGTAGGAGCCGTGGCCCTGGGGTCCGCCCCAGGCTTGCAGGGGGCCGGACAGGTGGAGGATCAGGCCGCCGTTCATGCCAGGGCCTTGCCGATCTGGGTGAGGGTCCAGTCGACGAGGTCGTCGACGGGGTGGATGCGTTCGCCGAGTGCGGGGAGTTTCGCGTCGGTCAGTCCGGCGTGGGCGTGGGCAGCGAGTCCGGAGGTGCCGAGGAACTCGTGGACGGCGGCGGCGTGGGCGTCGAGCCGGTGGATCGACTCGGGCAGGTAGCCGTCCTCGGTCGCGGGCACGGGGGTCTCGAAGGCGCCGACGAGGCTGACGGGGCGGTCGGTGCGCACCGCGATGTAGAGCAGGTGCGGGAGGGTGAAGGGGGCGGTGCTGGTGGCCTTGGCCGGCTGCGGTTCCAGGGCGGCGGCGCGCAGGTAGGCGCGGACGATCTCCTGGACGACGTCGTCCCAGTCCTGGTCGAGGTTGGTCAGCAGCAGGGGGATGTTCAGGGAGTTGTAGGCGTAGTAGACGCCGCTGCTGTAGTGCTGTTCGCCCAGGTGGGCTGCGCCGTGGGTGTGTTGGACGTCGTCGATGGCGTCGTAGAAGTCCAGTTCGGGCTCGACCTGGTGGGTGGTGAGAGCGTGGGCGGTGTGGGAGGCGCCGCGGACTTCGGATCCGGGTTCGTTGGCGAGCATGCGGCCGAACGCGGCGATGCTCGCATTGCGGGTGGCGAGGATCGTGCGGACGTCAGCAGGCGGGATCGCGTCCTTGGCGTGTTCGGCGAGGGTGGCGAACACGGCGCTCGCGGCCTGTTCGTCCTCGGTGTCAGCGTCGGTGTCAGCGGTGTCGCTCGCTTCCCCTGCCGCGGGTTTCTTCCCGCGTCCGCGGGAGGTTTTCGCGGCTTTCTCGTCCTTGTCGGCGGCGGCCTTGGCCTTGGTGATGGCCGCCTTGTGGGCGTCGGCGACGTCGGCGAGCGCGTCGATGGCGGTGTCGGGCAGGAAGAGCAGGGCGTTGGTCGTGCCGGCGTCGTTCAGGCCAAGCCCGGTGATCTGCGCTGCGGGGATCATCATCCGGCCTGCCGCCAGGGCGATTTCTTCGTTCCAGCCACGCCGCGTCAGGGTGTCGGCGACCAGCTCGGGGACGTGACGGGTGCGCAGGGCGACGATGCCGGTGGCCGTTTCGACGGCGCCGCGGCGGGTGCGCGATTCGTGCTGGGAGGAGGTGCGTGAGCGGGTGGAGCCGCCGTACTGGGCCTGCTTGGGGCGGCCCCAGCGGTCCCGGTTGAGGTTGGAGTAGGGGTAGTTCTGCAGGATGTGGACGTCCACGTGGACGGGGCTGGCTGTCATTCGGGTTCACCACCTGGTCGGGGTGGGTCGTGGATCTTGGTTGTAGAAGGCGCGGGCCCAGGCGATGCGGACCTCGTCGCCGTGGCGCTGCCAGCGCGTCAGGTCGCGCAGCAGGACGGGCCATTCGACGGGAACGTGCTGCGCGCGCAGTTGTCCGACCACGCCCGGCAGGGCGCGGTACAGGCTCGTCAAGGTGAGCTGGGCAAGGCTGTTCAGGTCGGACTCGGCGTGGTCGGACGCCAGCAGGTGGCGGTCGACGGCGGTGCGGTAGGACCAGCCGAGGTTGCGCCACGGCCTGGACGGCCTCGGCTGCTTGTCGGGTCGGTTGGTCGTGGTCGGGTTGGGGGCGTCGTGGAGCGCGTAGAGGGAGGCCACGAGCAGGTAGGGAAGCTCGTTGTCGCGGTCCGGGGCCGAGGGGATCTGGCCGTGGCGCAGCAAGTGCCGGTAGAGCGGCCACCGGTGTCGGAAGTCGTCGGCCAGGCCGTCGCGTAGGGCGGCGCGGCCGGCGGGGGTGGAGCAGGCCTGGCGGACGACGGCCATGTAGGTGTCGAAGCGGTTCGCTCGTGCGTCGGCCTTGGGTGGGGCGGGGGCTTGTGGGGAGGTGGTCATGGTGGTGTTCCTCGTGGTGCGCTTCGTCGTGCGAGCCGGTCGAGGGGTCTGCGGTGGCGTGCGATGGCGGCGAGCCCGGGCGGGCGCGCAGCGTAGGGCAGGGTGTGGGTGTCGTAGAGGCCGAGGGCGGTGTGCGCGAAGTCCGGCAGGTCTCCGCCGTTCACGGCAGCGGGCCAGAAGAGGCGGTCGGCGGTGTCCCAGTACTGGCCGAGGGCATCGTCGAGCCACGGGGCCTGGTCCGCCGTGCCGGGGGCCATCTGCTGCCAGGCCCCTCTCAGGCAGTACCGCAGGGTGTCGGCGGCTTCCTCGGTGTCGGTGTGCAGCCGGCCGAGGCACACCTCGCGGGCCGGGTCGTGCCCGGGCAGGAACGCGGCGATGCCGGCCGGGGTGGTCTCGCTCACCCACTGGACCTCGCCCCGTTCCTGGGACTGCTGCTGGCAGCCGAGGGCGCGTACGCGCACCGGCCCGAGGGCGTCGAGGGTCTCCTTGGGAAGAGCGGCGAGCGTGCCGAGCCAGGCCGGCATCGTGATGCCCTTGGCCGGCGTGGCGCCGGGCACTGCGGCGTGGACGAGTGCGTCGAAGTCGCGCAGCAGGTGGCGGCGGGCGTCGGCGTGCCGGAAGCCTTTCTGGTAGTGGATCAGGAACGGGTCGGCGGCGGGCGGGACCGGGGTCCGTGTGGCCCAGGCGACCCAGCAGCCGACAGCCTTCGTCCGGTCGGGGTCCAGGTCCAGCAGCACGGCGTGGGCGGAGCGGCCGATCAGCAGGGTCGCCGGTCCGCCCGGCACGACCGGGTGCAGCGGGTCCGGGAGGTCCTCGCGCTCCCACGGTGCCCGGTCGTCGCCCGGGGGATCGGGCCACAGGTGCGGAGGCGGGCAGCCGAGCACGAGGCCGGCGAAGAGCGTGTCGCCGAGCGGGTGGTAGGAGATGGAGCCGCGCAGGGCGCCGGCCCTCATCTGCTTGCTCACCACGCCGTCGTAAGCACGCAGGGCCCCCATGCCCGAGGGGCCGAAGCCCTGCCAGGCCAGCACCCACAACAGCGCATTGGCCGCCTCCAGCGGCTCGTGCTCCGGGGTGTGCGGGCGCCACGGCTGGTTATGGCCCGACGGCCGGTCCATCGCGAGCTTGCCCGGCGCCGCGCTCTTCGAGCACTCCTCGCGCAGCCGCGGGTCCTGCAACAGAACGGACAGGCGCAGGCGTCCCCGCAGCGGTCGGATGTACGCGTCGACGGCGCGGGCCGGGAGCCGTCCGCGCCGGATGAGCGCGGCCAAGTGCCGGTACCACTCCCCCGGGTCTGCTGCGGCGTCGAGGCCGGCGATCCGGACGGTCATCGCGGTCAGCAGGCGCCTCAGCATGGTCTCGCAGGCAGGGTTGGCCACCACGAGGTCCTCAACCAGGTGCGCGCCCTTGAGGGTGGCCGACAGCCCTGCCGTCACGACCTCGCCGGGCCCCGCCCTGGGGAACAGCCGTACCAGCTCAGTCGGATCAGCGGTACGGCTGAGCCGTAGTCGGAAGAAGGGACCGGAGCACAGGTCGTCGGGGTCCATGGCGCATAGCGCCCCCCTTCACGATGCCGGATTAGCCCCGCTATAGGACTATCCATCGGATATATCCAGCCTAGGTCTGCAAAGGCCACCGTTCAAGAGCGTCACCATGGTGGAAGCACAACGGCATCACCCGGCAGTCGTGCCGTGTGCGGGCACAACCACCAGGCCCTACACCCCTCGGCCCGGGCACCCAGTGCTCCGCTCGCGCGCCTCCAGACCATACGATCACGCGGTGACCAGCCACTCCGCGAATCCCGCACCGACCATCACCGAACCCGTGCTGTGCGGCGGCATCCCCGTCGGCTTCGGAGTGCCTCTGTTCGCGTCGATCGCGGCGCGCACCGTCTTCGCTCGGCCTGACGGAATCGGCCAGCACTGGCGAACGACACCGGCCACCCGGCGGACGGCCGCCGAGCTCCACGCAACGGGCCGACGTCCCGCCAACCTGCTGGCGCCGGACGCCTTCCAGTTCGCCGCGCCCATCCAAGTCGAGGTCACCAATTGGCGCAACCAACGGGAGTCCGTCACGGTCACTCCCGTGGAACCGCTGTACAACGTCGACGAGGCCGAGGCGCTGGGCGCCGAACCGAGCACGGCACGTCTCGCCGCGGACCGGCGCTCGGCGTCCCACTGGGCGGCCGAGGTCCTGGCCGACCCGAACACGGTGATCATGGCGGTCTCCTCTATCGGTGAACCTCCACGCCGAACCGACGATCCGGCCGTGGCACTCGTGTCGTGCGAGTTCACCGTCTCCGATACGTCTGGCTCCCTGCTCTGGCATCAGCTGGTCAACCCGCAATGGGGCGTACTGCCCCAGGTCGGCCTCGCCCCCTGGGGGTTGTCCGCCGACCAGGTCGCCGACGCTCCCCGGTTCGAGGAAGTGTCCCCCGCTCTCACCAAGCTGATCAGAGACAAGCGCGTTGTCCTGTTCGACCGAAGCCGCGCATACGCTTCCCTCTTCGGGGACTTCGAATACGCCCTCATCGGAGACAGACTTCCCGACGGGGACCTCATCCCCCACCATCCGGAGGTTCTCGCGCCGCTCGGCCACTCGCGATGGGAGTGCGCACGGCTGAACGCCGCCGCGTTCTTCGGGCAATGGGACGCGGCCACCGGCGCCTACGCCCTGCCGGCCGATCCGGCGGAGGGCCGGTCCGGGCCCGCCCGCTGCACGGCGGTCGCCGACCTCCTGCGCACCATGGCCGCGCCCACCCGCTACCGAGACCTCGACCACGCCGCACGCGAGACCACCGCAGCCGGCCGCTCGCACCGCCCCCGGCCGCTCACCGGCACCCGGCTCTCCCGCAGCGCCGCCGCCCGCCAGGCCGTCCTCGAACGCAGCCTCGGAGCCTGCGAGAACCCCACCTGTCCCAATCCCCGCTTCACCTCCGACCGCTCCGTCAACGGCGACTACCTCCTCGAAGTCGACCACGTCGACGACCACGCGCGCGGCGGCGCCGACATACCCGAGGCGATGATCGCCCTGTGCCCCAACTGCCACACCATCAAAACGCGCGGCACCGCCGGTGAGCAGTTGCGCGAGGCCTTCCGCAAGGCCGCGCTGGACAGACACCGCCAGTTCCTCGGGCACGCCTGAGATGTCCCCTGAAGCAGCGCCCCCGACCTCCCAAGCCCCCGGAGCGGAGCCCGCGCTGCTGCCGCATCCGGTGCCCGCCGAGCACGGCGGGGCCCGATCCTGGCGCTCGCCAGGACCGGGCCCAACTGAAGATCAGCCAACTCGCTATCAGCAACCGGCGTCAACGGCAACCGGGCCAGAGCGTGCTCAGGCCCCGTTCGCCGACTCTGCGGACGCCGCCCGGAGGAGAACCAAAGCGGCCAGCAACACCAGCGCCGCTTGGTGGCGCGAGGGGACCGCCTCCCAGAGGTCGTGTGCGATGTTGTTTCGAAGGTTGGGCCCCACTGCTGGGTCGGCGAGGAGGAGCAGGAATCCCTTGGCCCACTCGCTTCCTGCCAAGTCCGGCAACTCGGCCAGGTTGCGCAGGAGACCTCCGAGTTGGCTGACACCGCCGGCGGAGTCGCCCTTGGCCAGGTTGATCACTGGTGCATGCTGTTTGAGGTACCGGCGCAGAATGCCCTCGACGAGGGGAAGGGCGACGTACAAGGCGATCTCGTCATACTCCCAGTGCAGCTGGAAGGCGCGGGCCAGAAGTTCGGCCCGCTTGGCGGGAAGAACGATCGGATGGGTCAGGGCCAGCACCAACTCGTCGGTGCTGGGCTCGAAGCGCTGCCAGACGGCATCGAGCTGTCGGCTGACCAGGAGGCCGGTCAGTTCCAGGTGCATGATGCGCTGGTAGTGCTCGGGCCCTTCTTGCTGCCCCGTACTGTGAACGAGTACAGGGCCGGCGGTGTTGATCCGGTTCGTGTCGAGGCGGAAGAAGGTTGGAGCCGACCCCTGCTCGACGTCGTCGGCCGTCGCCTCGCCCGGGGAGGGCGCCGGATGGCCGGCGACACGCTGCAGGGCGTCCTCGAGATCCTTGGCCTCGTCGATGTAGGCCTGGCAGGCGTCGAACAGTTGCTCCGGCAGTTCGGCGGAGGTACCGACCCACTGCAGTTCCAGATCGTCGCGGGACAGCGCCTGCTGCCGCATGCGGATGTCCGTGTGCAGGTCGGCGAGACCCTTGTCCCGTGCGTGAACGGCAGCCTCGGTGAGCAGCGTCAGCTTCGCGAGTCCGGTGAACTTGTCGGCTGCGTCGGTGTAGGTGGCGACGATGGCGCGGTTGATCCGGTCGACAGCGGCAGGGTCGTTCTTGGTCACCTTCGCGAGGTCGTTCAGGAAGGAGATCCGAACGTGCGGGTCTCGGCGGTAGTGCTCGGCTGCCCTCTCCGCAACGGGAAGGGCGTAGGCGTGCCACTTTGGGCGCGACACCAGCGGATCGATCAGGTAGCCCACGACGCCCGGGCCTTCGTCGCTCCTGTCCATCTCCGCGTCGGCCCGGGCGACCATCGTCGCCGCGATGCTTGTGGAGAGGGGCAGGTTCACTGACACGGCGAGTTCGAACGCGCGCACCAGGGACTTCGCGGCAAGAAGTCGGCCGCTCGAAGCCTGCGGAGCGGCTTCGAACCAGTCCGCCGCCTCGACGTACGCGTCCGCTGCCGCACGGAGGTGTTCGAACCTGAGACGGCCGACGCGGGCGGACTGCAGGAGGTCGTGCAGGCGAGCACGGACACCGGGATGCTCAGCGACCTCGGCGTAGGCGTCCCACACGTCGAGCACGGGGTCGGCGACACCGGAAAGCTCCTGCGGCCACGGCTGCGGGCCGGCGCCTGCGTACCCGCCGACGAAGGTGCCATCGGGGCGCAGGAAGAACACGAACCCCGCCCGGAGTGCCTCGATGTGCTCGTCGTCCCGCCCATCGGCGCCGTCCAGCCGCGCATCGCCCAGTCTGGTGGAGATGTCGGGATAGTGCACGAAGCCCTGCGAAGCCACGTCGAGGACGGCCAAGGTTGCTTCATCCGCCGTGGCCATGAACTCCCTCTCCGCCGCCTGTTGAAAACCGGATGGGCGTGAACGGCAGGATGGGCGTCCTGATCCAGGTCCATCGGATCTGCTGTGCAGCCTAGTGGTTGCCGCCGGGCCTCCTCTCCACAATTTTCCCAGCCGGCATGGTGGTTGGCGTACCACGGACCGAGACTCCACCGTGGCAAAAGCAGGCCGAGAGAGGCGGCCACCGGACGACTTCGGCGATGCCGGGCCAGCCGGGGACGTAGCCTGGCGCAGGGAGACACAGCTGATGAGGGAGGCGGGATGGAGCAGCCGACGGCGGCGGTTGTCGCAGTATCCGAGATGGCGGTGGTCCGGGTCCTGGAGCTGGGGGCAACCGTCTGATGAGCCGGAGTCGACGTGACCGGGGCACACTGCAGCACCTGCCCGCCTGGGATCGCCATCCGCATTTCCGTACGACCGGCGATGAGGCAGACAAGCTGCTCGACGGCGTCTGGGACGTACCGGCTCAACGTGGGGTGCCGGACGAGCTGTTGCGGGCGCTGGACGCCTACGTCCGGGTCCTTCTGGCCTCCGGATACTCGTTGCACCGTTCGGATCTGGTCCGAACCCTGTCAAGGATGCCCCAGCAAGTCGTACTGCCGTGGGAAGTGGCCGTAGGCCCTGCGGATCTGTCCGCACCGTGACCCCTCGCGCCGGCTGGCGCCACTCGACGAGAGGGTATTGCTGGCGCCCCGGCGTCGAGTGCCCGCCTGCATGCTCCCGTCGGCCCCTGCGGATGCCGTCCCCACGGAGAGCGTTCAACAACGACTCGCTCCAACTTCCGCCCCAGTTCGCGGCGTTGCGCCACAAGTTCACCCATTCGAGCGACGCCCGGTGACACCGCGAGGTAGGAGTTAGCCCATAAACTCCCTGGTGTGAAGAGCGAGTTGTCAGGCCATCAGACTGGATGGCCCCCCGGCCCCCGGTCCGTGCGTGGCAGCTACGCGGTCCACACTGCCGTTTCCCCGGTGGTGGACGACGCGGACATCACCGTCGTCTCCTCCCGGTCATCTCGCCACTGGCTCCTCCAGCTGACAGGCCAGTTCGACGCTGGCGCACTTCACCACGCCACGGTGGCGTCCCTACGGGACCTCGATGTCGTCGTGCAGTACACCGGGGAGGTCTACCAGCGACCCGTGGTCGACCGGCGCAAGCGCCAGCTGACAGTGCTCGACCACCTGGCCATCGCGCACCATGTCCACCGCCGCACAGGACCGAACCACGCCAACTTCGACATGGCCTTCCTCAAGGTCGCAGAGCGAGCGAAGCGCCGCGGCCCCGAGTGGAGCGCCGCGGTTCTACGTCGGGTGGACCGCCTGATCGAGCTGGCCGGCCTCGTCGCATCCTTCCAGCCGGTCATCCCGGCGACGGCACCCACCGTCTCGCCGACGACCGAGGGCCCCGAAGTCATCACACTGACCATGGCGTGCGGCATCAGACGGCTGGAGATCCCCATCGTTCCCAGGCTGCCAAGGACGGATTCCGGCCCGTCGCGGCAGCTCGCTCTGGCCCTGGTCGCTTAGCTCCAGGGCTGCGCCGACGCCTACGCACGGGTCTCCGAGACCAGGATGTCCTACTTCTTCGGAGACGTTCCATGAACGAGTACCTGCACGCCCTCGGTGTGCGCCTGTTCGTTACCGCCATCCTCGTGCTGGCCGACTACAGCGTTCGCCGCCTGGCCCGCGCACTGCGCGGCAACGCCCCCTCCTCCCCCGACGTCGCGGCGGGCACCCTGCCCCGGGTCGGCTCCGTCGTGGGTACGCCGCGCCCGGTACACGTGTCGGCCCGACGGTACCCGTCGCGACGGGTCGGCGAGCTGCATCGCCTGGCCGCCCGCCACACCACCAACCCGCCGGACGCCGAGGTCCGCATCGCGGTACGGGCCCGCAGGACGCACGCCCAGAGGAGTCGGTCCGTGAACCGGAGGCGGCCCGGCACCCGCCGCTCGTAGCGGCTACGTGCTGTGGCCCGACACCATCGCGGTGTCGGGCCACAGCACGTCCCCGAGCAGGATCACGCACGGATCGAACGGCGGTCCGAGCGACGGGCTCACCGGCACCGATCAGGCGATGAGGTCGAACACCGTCTCGGTCTTCGTGGCAGTCGTGCGGGCCCGCAGGTACGCGTTCAGGTTCGCGTCGTACTTCAGGTCGGAGGGGATCACCACCTCGACGGAGAACGCCCCGGTGGCGTCCGTCGTGGTGTCGCGCAGGTCGCGCGTCTTGTAGTCCTCGCCGAGGTCGCCCTTGATGATGAAGGACACGCGGACGACCTCGTTGGGTGGGAAGCCCCGGCCGGTGAGGACCGACTTCGTTCCGCCCTGACCGCCATCCGGGGAGGCGCTGAGGACCCGCACCGCGGTCGGTGTCGGGCTGCCTGCCATCCCGCTGGGCAACGGGTTCAGGACCGGTGCGGAGCCCTGGCTGCCCGCCGGGGGCGCGGTCACGGTGGAGCCTGTCACCGTGACGGTCGGACCGGGCACGGTGACCGTGACGGCCGGCTGCGGCCGGGAGTCGTCGGTCACCCGAGCCTGGGTGTAGAAGCCGCCCGCGAAGCCGGCGCCCAGGGTGACGACCGCGACGGCGGCGGTCACCACGGCGCTCCACCCCTGGAGGTCGATCCCGCTGCGGCGGACCGGGGCGGCCGTCGGCGCCGGAGGGGCGATCGGCCGCGACGGTGTCCCGGGTGCGGGCGGCGGCCCGGAAGGACGGCTTGGCGTGGACGGCTCGGTCACAGAGTCCCCCTCGTTCTGCGGCCCGCTCCGGGCCATGATCGACGGGCTCCTGGGTACCACAGGAGCCCGGGGCCTGTCGCGAACAAGGTCCAGGACGACTCGTGCCCAACCAACGGCAAGCCTCTGACTCAGGTCACCAGCCGCGCCTCGCCCTTGGCCGCATGCAGCGCAGGCACCAGGTCCTCACCGGCAAGCCCGAGGCCCGGGTATGTGCGGACCAAGCCATCGCGCGGCCGGGCGGGCGGCTCAGGCCTCGTCTGATGCTGCGGCCTCCGCGCACTCGTGGTCGTCGGCCGCTTCGCCCGCCCGCCCGCCTCGGCGGTGATCACTGTGCGTAGATGATCACGGGTAGCAGACAGATCCCCGACGGGCATGCGGAGGCGTCCCGGATGAGCCGCGAGACGCCTCCAGCACGAGGTCACGAAATCGGCTGACACCTTGACAGATTCGAAGACGGTCGCCCAACTGCCCGAAAACATGGCCGGATTGCGTCATAGGGTGTCGAAAAATCGTTGGTCACGATTTAATCTCGGTTACCGTGGGTAGTCAATTTCGAGGCCGGAAACGCCCCTTGAGGGGGCCTCGACCCCTGGATTCGACCATTCCGGGGCCGCTTGGTCCCCATCTGGTCCCCAACCGTATGCGAACGAGTGTCCCGCCGAATCTGATGCCCAATCACGCAAAAGGCCGCTGACCTGGAATTTCTCCCGGCCAACGGCCTTCCGACATCACTGTCGGGACGACAGGATTTGAACCTGCGACCCCTTGACCCCCAGTCAAGTGCGCTACCAAGCTGCGCCACGTCCCGTGGTCTCGGCGCCTGCAGCGGGGCCTGGGGGCTCTGCTGTGGGCTTCTCGACCTTGTCTCCGGTTGTCCCGGCGACGTGGAAAACAATACAGCACGTCGGGGGGTGCTCGCTGCCAGGTCTGGGAGTGGGTGGGTCAGGGGGTCGGGTGGCGGGCGTCGTAGGTGAGGAAGGCGGGGCGGCGGGCGGCGAGGAGGAGGACGGCGGCGACGCAGGCGAGGCCGCCGGTGATGACGGAGGTGGCGGGGTTGGTGAGGGCGGCGACGGTTCCGGACTCGAAGTCGCCGAGGCGGGGGCCGCCGGCCACGACCACGATGAAGATGCCCTGGAGTCGGCCGCGCATCTCGTCCGGGGCCGCGACCTGCATCATCGTGTTGCGGAAGATCATGCTGACGGTGTCGGCACAGCCCGCGACCGCGAGCAGCAGGAGGCCGAGCCAGAGGTTGTGCAGGGCTCCGAAGGCCGCGATGGCCAGGCCCCAGGCGGCGACGGCGGCGAGGATGGCGGCGCCCTGGCGGTGCACGCGGCCGACCCAGCCGGAGAAGAGCGCGCCGACCAGGGCACCGACGGCCGGGGCGGAGACCAGCAGGCCGACGGTGCCGGCGTCGCCGCCGTAGAAGGTGACCGCGATGGCCGGGAAGAGGGCGCGCGGCATGCCGAAGACCATCGCGGCCAGGTCGGCGAGGAAGCTGGTGCGCAGGTTGGGCTGCTCGCGCAGGAAGCGGAGGCCGTCGAGGACGGAGGCGCGGCCCTTGCGCTCGCCGAGCGGCCGCATGGCGGGCAGGCGCCACATCGCGTAGAGGGTGCCGGTGAAGGCGACGGTGTCGATCAGGTAGGCGGCCTGGGCGCCGTACGCGCCGATGAGGACGCCGCCGAGCATCGGGCCGACGGTGAGGCCGAGGTTCATGCTGACAGTGTTCAGGGCGTTCGCCGCCGGGAGCTGGTGGCTGGGCACCAAGCGGGGGATCATCGCGGAGCGGGCGGGCGAGCTGAGCGCGAAGAAGCCGGCTTGGACGGCGACGGCGGCGTACAGGACGGCGACCAAGCTGAGGCCGGCCAGCGCCTGAGCGGCCAGGACGGCGGAGACGGCAGCCAGGCCCGCCGAGCCGATCAGGCCCAGTCGGCGCCGGTCGACGGTGTCGGCGATCGCACCGCCGTAGAGGCCGAAGGCGACCAGCGGAACGAGGGAGAAGATGCCGACCAGGCCGGTCGCGAAGGCGGAGCCGGTCAGGTCGTAGACCTGGACGGAGACGGCGACGGCCGTCATCTGCTGGCCTATGGAGGAGACGGCCTGCCCGGCCCAGACCCGGCGGTAGTCGGCGTGGTCGCGCAGCGGGCTGAGGTCGGCGAATGCCCGCCGGTACCAGGGTGAGTCGGCGGCCGCCTCCGGTCCGGGTCCGTCCCGCGGCCCGGGATCGGGGTCGGGCTCAGCGGACGAGGGCGAGGGGGCCGAGGAGGGCGGGGAGGGCACGGGGGAGCCGGACGGCGCGGGCAAGGGGGAGGACGTGGAATGTTGATTGTTCGACATAATCCCCCATGCTCCGCTCCGCCCCCGGGCGGCCTCGCACCGGGGCCCGCCCAAGCGCCCGGGCCCGCCACCGCCCGCGCGCGCTACCGGCTCAGCACCTGCTTCTCCCCCGCCTCCACCGCGAAGTCCAGCCGATTGCCCGGCGGCGGGAACGGGCAGATGAAGTGGTCCGAGAAGGCGCACGGCGGCAGGTAGGCCCGGTTCAGGTCGAGGATGGTGCGGCCCTCGGCGTCCGGTGCCGGCAGGGTGATGAAACGGAAGCGGTAGGTGTCGATGCCACTGGTCGCGTCCGCGATCACGCCGCTGAGCCGCCCGCCCGACCGGCTGACGGTCAGCGTGCGGTGCTCGCCCGCCACGGTGAAGGCGATCTGCCCGGAGACGGCCAGCGGGCGCTCGCGGCCGTCGGCGTTCGGGACCACGACCGACCGCGCATCGTCGTCCTCGAACGGGGTGAAGACGGCGGGCACGGCCCACTCGGGCGCGTACGGGTAGGCGGAGATGCCGGCAAAGGCGGTCCGGCGTGGCGCGGCCGGGTCGAAGACCCGCAGCGCCAGCTCGCCCTCGCGCTCGATCGGGACGAGCAGCAGGTCGCCCAGGGTGGCGGTGTCGGCGGCCGGGTCACTGTCCGGGCGGAGCAGCACCTCGCCGTCCACCGGCGCGCCCTCACCGTCCACCGACGCGCCCGCGCCGTTGACCGTGATGCCGTCGGACGCCGCCGCCCGGAGCCGGACGCCCTCGGCCCCGGCCCCGGCCCCGGCCTCGGCCTCGGCCCACCAGCGCCCGGGCAGGCCGGGGATCTCGGCGGGTTCGGGCTCCAGCCAGTGCGTGCCGGTGAGTGCGAGCTGGCCGTGCGTCGCGCTCACCGACGCCGCCCGGCCGTCGCTCCAGTGCTTCCAGTCCTCCGCGGCCGTCGCCGTCATCGGTCCACCCTCCCGGTCGGTCCGCGGACGGCCCGCCGTTCGGGCCGCCCGTCTCGGTCATCCACAACACCGTCCGCTCGGACGGATCATTCCCGTCCGAGCGAAGCCGCCGAAACTGCAACACGGCGGCAACGCGCTGACACGGGGCACCACACGGGCCACACACATCACCTACCCGTATCCACCCGTCGTACCTATCCGTCGCGGCGCTTCAGCGGACGGAACAGCCCTTCCTGCACCACGGACACCACCAGCTGGCCGTGCCGGTCGAAGATCTGCCCGCGCGCCAGGCCGCGCGCACCGTGCGCGATCGGGGACTCCTGCTGGTACAGCAGCCAGTCGTCTGTCCGGAACGGCTGGTGGAACCACATCGCGTGGTCGAGCGACGCCATGTCGAAGCTCCGATCGCCCCACAGCGGCTCGACCGGGGCGCGGACGGCGTCCAGCAGCGTCATGTCACTGGCGTAGGTGAGGGCGCAGACGTGGATCAGCGGGTCGTCCGGCAGCGGGCCGTTGGTGCGCAGCCAGACGCCGCTGCGCGCCTCGACGCCCTCCAGCTCCTCCTTGGTCCAGCGCAGCCGGTCGACGTAGCGGACGTCGAAGGGCTGGCGGCGGCTGATGAACGGGGGCAGCTCGCCGAGCCGGGAGCCGACCTCCTCCAGGGCGCTGGGCAGTTCCTCGGGTGCGGCGACGGCCGGCATCGGGTACTGGTGCTCGATGCCGCCCTCCTCCGGTACGTGGAAGTCGGCGGTGAGCGCGAAGATCGACCGGCCGCCCTGGATACCGAGCACCCGGCGGGTGGTGAAGGAGCGGCCGTCGCGGATCCGGTCGACCTGGTAGACGATCGGCACGCCGGGGACCCCGGGGCGCAGGAAGTAGGCGTGCAGCGAGTGGACCGGGCGCTCGTCGTCCACCGTGCGCCCCGCCGCGACCAGCGCCTGCCCGGCGACCTGGCCGCCGAACGTACGTTGCAGCGCCTCCTCGGGGCTGCGCCCACGGAAGATGTTGAGTTCGATCTGCTCCAGGTCGAGCAGATCGACAAGGTCGTCGACGGGGGTACCCATGCGCACGCTTCCTCTCGGACTCCGAACGAATTCTCCAGCTCACTCGAATTCTCCGGCGACCCGGGTCATTCCCGTGCAGCGGTCCGGAGCTCCCATTTCACTCGAACGAGTAGACGAGTCAATGAACAGGTGAACGAACGAGACGGCGCTGTCACCCAGGAGACCCCGGGAGACCTCGGAGGATTCCCGGTCACTCCCCCAGCCCCGACTCCCGCACCGTGATGTTGAGCCGCCCGACCAGCCCCAGCTCCGGATCGGCCGTCCCCGGCAGCGTCCGCACCACCCCGTGGTAGGCGAACCGGGCCGGACCGCCGAACACCAGCAGGTCGCCACTGCGCAGTTCCAGGTCGGTCCACGGCCGGGTCCTCGTCTCGGTGTTCCCCAGCCGGAAGACACAGCCGTCGCCCAGCGAGAGCGAGACCACCGGCGCGTCCGCCCGCTCGTCGCGGTCCTGGTGGAGGCCCATCTTCGCGCCGTGCGCGTAGTGGTTGACGATCGCGATGTCCGGCTCGTACGAGGCCGCACCCGCGACCTCCCCCAGCGCGGCGCCGTACGCCTCGGCGACGGCGCTGCGGGCCAGGTCCCCGAGCAGCGGCGGGAACGGCTTGACGGGCGCGCCGTCCTCGGCGATCCGCCGGTACCCGTACGGGTACCAGTACAGGCCGAGGCTCACCATCCGGACGGACATCATCCCGCCGGTGGGCATCCGCACGGCGTGCAGGCCGGCCGGCGGGCGGGCCCACTCCCGGCAGGCGGCGACCAGGCGGCGCTGCGCGTCGAGGTCCAGCCAGCCGGGGAGCAGGACGGCGCCGGGGGCCGGCTCGGAACGCTCGCGCACGCCCGGAGACCCGCCCGGGTCGCTGAACAGCTCGCCCTGGATCACCCCACCATCCTCCCGCACCGCGCCTACCCGGACCCAGCCCCGCACCCGCCGCCCGACCCGGTGGCCGGCAGCACCGCCACGGCGGCGCCCACGCCCACCACGACCCGCCCCACATCTATGCGTTCATCGCACGAATGCGGCACGGCAGCCGACCCCGGGCACGCCGCGCGCCAACCGCACGGGCACTGGGCCGGACACCGTGAGACACAGACGGCCGCTCCCCCGGCCGGCGGGAGAACCCGCGCGGCGGAGGAGCGGCCGTGGAAGCCGAGCACATCGGTACGTCGCTACGTCGGTAGGTCGGCACGTCGGTGCCCGGTCAGGCACCGGCAGGGTGAGGCCCGGGCAGCCGGGATCAGCTGCGCACGGCGCCTCGGGGCCCCCGCCTCGGGGCCCCGGGGACCTCAGATGCTGAGGGTCTGGCCCGGGAAGATCAGGTCCGGGTTGCCGCCGATGACCTTGGCGTTGTTCTGGTACAGGTCGTGCCAGTCCAGGCCCTGCGCGGCGGCGATGGAGCTCAGGGTGTCACCGGCCTTGACGGTGTAGCTGCCCTTGGCGGCCTTCGGCGCGGCCTTCTGGGCGTCTGCCTTCGGGGCGGCAGCCTTCGGCGCGGCCTCGTTCTTCGGCGCGGCCTGAGCCTTCGGCGCGGCCTGAGCCTTGGGGGCGGTCTTCGGGGCCTCGGCCGGCTTGGCGGCGGCCTTCGGGGTCTGCGCCGGCTTGGCGGCCGTCGAGCCGGAGGTGGAGCCCGCCGAGGTGTCGACGGCGGCCGGGGCGCCGCCCTTGGTCAGACCGGCCTTGACGGAGCAGACGGGCCAGGCGCCCGGGCCCTGCGAGGCGAGGACCTTCTCGGCGACGGCGATCTGCTGCGCCTTGGTGGCCTGGTTGGCCTGCGGGGCGTAGGCGGTGCCACCGAACGCGGCCCAGGTGCTGGAGGTGAACTGGAGACCGCCGTAGAAACCGTTGCCGGTGTTGATGGCCCAGTTGCCGCCGCTCTCGCACTGGGCGACGGCGTCCCAGGTGGAGACGGAGGCGGCGGAGGCCGAGGTGGCCGTGACGAGGCCGGCCACCGGCAGGGCCGCGACAGCGGCGCCCGCCACGACAGCCATCCGCACGCGGTTGCGCTTGGTGACGGTGGAGGTGGTGGCAGCGGCGTTCTCGTTACGGAAGGTCATGGGGTTCCTCTCGACAGCCCCGGGCGGGCATGCGGAACCAGGCCCCGGAAAGGGCCTCGATCGCTTGCCGCGTCCGTCGGGCGGCCGTGCACGTGTCGGACGTGCCGCTGCCGCCCCGGCCACCCAGCCGCTCGCCGACGACCTGTTCGAGCGATCTCGTCGGCGGGCACCTGCCGCGCCCGGCGGGCCGGGGGGCTGTGCGTCGGGGGTGAACCCGGGTGGCGCTCGTTGCGCCGACCAAGAAGCTACGAGCCGTTCGGCGGGGAAACCAAAACTCCGGCGGTCTGCCCAGCTCAGGGTGGGGTTACCGCCGGTAACGACCATGCAATCCTGACCGAAATGTCCGCTTTAACCGCCGATTCCTAGATCAAACATCTCGGCCGCGTGACTCACCTCACCGTTTCATTCCGGCAGTCCCGACACCGACATCGACAGATTGCGACCACCGGAACACGCCGCGCGGTCGGATCGGAAGCAATTCCCGTCAGCCTCGACCGGCACCCGTGACGCCTGACACAAGAGCCCGTTGGGCATGGCGACCTCCCCGTGTCCGTCCCCGAACCCCCATTCGCTTCCATCCGAGGAGACCCTGTGCCGCGCATGCTCGACGTCAGCGACGAGGTCCGGTCCGAGATCGGCGACGACGAGGCCGACCGCCTGCTAGGCGGCGACCGCGCCCCCGACGGCTACGAGTGCACCTCCTGCCGGACCCCCGGCGACACGCACGTGGAGCCCACCAGCACCGTGCTGTTCGTCGGCGAGGAGACCGCCGTCCTCGCCTTCGCGCACGCCCGCTGCATCCCCTCCCAGGTCGTACCGGTCTCCGAGGAGCAGCTGGCCGGTGCCGTCCGCAGCATCAGCCAGTCCCAGCCCGGCGGCCCGGACCTCGCCGTCCCCACCCCCGCGCCGAGCGCCCCCGCGCCGGCCCCGGCCGCGCACGTCGGCCCCGCCCCGACCCAGCCGACCGCCCCCGGCCAGGCCGCCATCCTCGGCATCACCTGCGGGCTGGTCCTGCACGGCAGGGTCGGGCACGCCTCCCTGGTGGTCGAGCCGACCGGGCCGGTCGGCCGCCCCGGCAGCACCTCGGGCGAGGACGAGTTCCTCGACCTGCTCCACGACGCCGGCTTCCAGCCCGTCACCGACCTGGACGAGACCCCGGATCAGCTGCCCGGCTGGTCCGTCCTGGTCGCGATGGGCAAGCTGCACGCGATCCTCCAGCCCGCCGCGGCCGGCGGCAGCACCGGCTGGTGGCAGGCGCACCAGCCGCTCCAGGTCACCGATGCCTGGCGGATGGCCGCGAGCCAGCTCTCCGAGGTGACGATGTACGCCGTACCGGCCGGCATGGTCGGTCGCCAGCCCCGCGAGGACCTGCTGCGCCAGGCGCTGGAACGGGCGGTGGCGCTGGGCCAGGTGGTGGCCGCCTCCCTCCCGCTCGCCGGCACCTGATCCGCCTCCGCGCCCCGACCCGCCGGAAGGCGGCCTCCCACCCCCACGGCCGCCTTCCGGCGGGCGGCGTGCGCCCATCACGCCCCGGCGTGCAGCCCGGACCACACCCCAGCGCACCTGCACACCGCCCGGCGCACCCGCCCCTCCGCGCTCCGGCGCGTCGGCGCACCCGCACCCCCAAATCCCGCATCCCCCGCCCCTCTCACTCGTTGGCCCCTACGTGTACAGCTACGACGTCTCCGCGTCCCCCGGCCGGTCCGCCACCGCCTCGCGCTCGATCCCGGGCATGCGCCCGTCGTACGACGCCGAGCATCCGCACTCCACCACGCCGATCTACGACGAGCTGTACTCCGAGTTCCGACGCCTCTTCCGCGCCCTGCCCGGCGACCGCTCGGGCGAGGAGGACCTGAAGTTCACGGGCTTCGCGGTCCGCGACGGCTACCCACTGCTCGGCGAGCAGCGTGCGTACCCGCCCCAGCAGCAGGCCTTCCACACCCTCGCGGGCCAGGCGCCGGGCCTCCCCCAGTTCGTGCCGGGCCCCCAGCACCACGGCTCGGGCGCCACCGGTGGCCGGCAGCACGGCCACACCGGTGCTCAGCAACACAGCCACGCCGGCGGTCACACCGGCACCCACGTGACCGCCGACACTCACGCCGGCACTCGCGCCGCCACCCCAACCGGCAGTCACACCACCGGCAGTCACACCGCCGGAAGCCACGCCGGCGGTCACACCGGTCGCACCACCGGTCACCACCGCGGCCACTCCGCCGGCCACCCCGAGCCCACCGCCCCCACCAACGACGGCCCCGGCCACACCACCGCGGCCCCCGCCCCGGCCCAACCCGCCGCCCCGGCCGCCCAGTTCACCAACGGTCAGGGCTGGGTCGCGGCCGGCTACCTGGGTGCGGCCCCGCACCCGATGCCGGTCCCCACGCCCGCACCTCCGGCACCGCCCGCGCCCTCCCCGGTGATGGGTACGGCCACCGGCCTCGCCGCCGCCCCGTCCACTGGCGGCCGCCACCGTCAGATGCTCTCCCTGCCCCCGGGCTCCAGCGGCGACCACCGCTGACCCCACGGCCACCACCCCGAGCACGAAACCCGGCCCACGCCCCCCCCGAGCACGAAACCCGGCCCACGCCCCGCCGAGCAGGAAACCCGGTCCACGCCCCAAAGACGCCGGAGGGCCCCGCCACGATGATGATGGCGGGGCCCTCCGGCCGTCGGTCGGCGGACCGACCACTCCTGTCTACTTCTTCTTGCGCTTCTCCCGGACCCGCACCGAGATCGAGATCGGCGTCCCCACGAACCCGAACTCCTCGCGCAGCCGGCGCTCGATGAAGCGCCGGTAGCCGGCCTCCAGGAAGCCCGAGGCGAACAGCACGAAGCGCGGCGGGCGGATGCCCGCCTGGGTGCCGAACAGGATGCGCGGCTGCTTGCCGCCCCGGATCGGGTGCGGGTGGGCGGCGACCAGCTCACCGAGGAAGGCGTTCAGGCGCGCGGTCGGGATGCGGGTCTCCCAGCCCTCCAGCGCGGTCTCGATCGCCGGGACGAGCTTCTCCATGTGCCGGCCGGTCTTGGCCGAGACGTTGACCCGCGGGGCCCACTGCACCTGGACGAGGTCGCGCTCGATCTCGCGCTCCAGGTAGTAGCGGCGCTCCTCGTCCAGCTGGTCCCACTTGTTGTAGGCGATGACGACGGCGCGCCCGGCCTCGACGGCCATCGAGATGATCCGGGTGTCCTGCTCGGCGAGGGTCTCGCTGGCGTCGATCAGGACGACCGCGACCTCGGCCTTCTCCAGCGCGGCGGCGGTGCGCAGCGAGGCGTAGAAGTCGGCGCCGGCGGTCAGGTGGACCCGGCGGCGGATACCGGCGGTGTCCACGAACTTCCAGGTCTTGCCGCCGAGCTCGATCATCTCGTCGACCGGGTCGCGGGTGGTGCCGGCCAGCTCGTTGACGACCACGCGCTCCTCGCCGGCCACCTTGTTCAGCAGGCTGGACTTGCCGACGTTGGGCCGGCCGATCAGCGCGATGCGGCGCGGGCCGCCGGGGGCGGCGTCGCCGAAGGTCTGCGGCGGGGCCTCGGGCAGCGCGTCCATGACGGCGTCCAGCAGGTCGCCCGAACCGCGGCCGTGCAGCGCGGAGACCGGGTACGGCTCGCCGAGGCCGAGCGACCACAGGTAGGCGGCCTCGGCCTCGGTGGACGGGCCGTCGACCTTGTTGGCGCACAGGACGGTCGGTTTGCCCGCCCGGCGGATGATCTTGATCAGGGCCTCGTCGGTGTCGGTGGCGCCGACAGTGGCGTCCACCACGAACAGCACCGCGTCGGCCTGCTCGATGCCCAGCTCGGCCTGGGCCGCCACCATGGCGTCGATGCCGAGGACGTCGATCTCCCAGCCGCCGGTGTCGACCACCTTGAAGCGGCGGCCGTTCCAGCTGGCCTCGTAGGTGACCCGGTCGCGGGTGACACCCGGCTTGTCCTCGACGACGGCCTCGCGGCGGCCGATGATGCGGTTCACCAGAGTCGACTTGCCGACATTCGGGCGACCGACCACGGCGAGCACCGGCAGTCGGACGTGCTCGGCGCCGTCCACGGCGTCGAAGCCGTCGAGGTCGAAGCCCTCCTCGGCGGCAAGTGCCATGAACTCGGCGTAGTCGGCGGCGTCCAGCTCACCGTGGCCGGTGGCGGAGTGCTCTGTGGTCATGTTCGTCTGTTCCGTTTCCCGGCACGGCCCTTCCCAGGGGCGTGCCGTGCGTACCTGCCCCGCTCGGGGCAGCGCGATGGTTGGCTCCGCGGCACCTCGACGGCCCGCGGTTCACTCGTTGGTCGGCCCGGGGGTGGTCGGGCCGGTCCTGATCGGACCGACGGCAGCCGGTCAGACCGCGGACAGTCCGGCCCGCTCCTCCACCAGCCCGGTGATCCGGTCGATCACCTGCTCCAGGGTGAGGTCGCTGGTGTCCACCAGGACCGCGTCCGCGGCCTGGGTCAGCGGGGCCGTCTTCCGGGAGGAGTCGGCGGCGTCGCGGCGGGCGAGGTCGGCGGCCATCGCGGTGATGGTCGCCTCGTCCACGCCCTTGGCGCGCAGCTCGGCCGCACGGCGCGCGGCCCGGGCCTCCTCGGAGGCGGTCAGGAAGACCTTGACGGTGGCGTCCGGGAACACCACCGTCCCCATGTCCCGGCCCTCGGCGACGATGCCGCGCTCGGCGACCTCGGCGCAGCCGCGCTGGAGCTCCACCAGGCGGGACCGTACGGCCGGCACCGCGGACACCGCGCTGACCTTGGCGGTCACCTCGGGGCCACGGATCGAACCGGACACGTCCTGGCCGTCCACCGTGATGGTGGGGCCGCCGGCGTCCGTGCCCGAGACGATCACCGGCTTGCCGCACGCGACGGTCACCGCCTCGGGGTCGTCGACATCGACCTCGTTGACCAGCATCCACCAGGTCATCGCCCGGTACATGGCGCCGGTGTCCAGGAAGCTCAGGCCCAGCCGGGCGGCGACCGCCCGCGAGACGGTCGACTTGCCGGAGCCGGAGGGCCCGTCGATGGCGACGACGACCGGGGCGTGCGCTCGGTCGGCAGTGTCCACGGGCGAACCTCTCTCTGAGCATGGGAGCCGGAGCCTGGGCAGGCGGGCGGCCGGGGATTGTCTCCCTCAAGGTTAATGGACCGCCGCCGTCACCCGTTCCGCCGCCGTCCGAGCCCGACCGGTCGCCCCAGAATAGTCGATCCCAACCAGTCGACCCTGAGCATCCGATTCCGAGCAGTCGGCACTGACCACCAGGCCCGGCCCAGCACCCAGCCCCGCCCCGCCCCGCCGCTATTCCACCGCCTCCAGCACCGCCGTCCCCAGCCGCGGCCGCAGGTACTCCCCGTCCCGTTCGACCCCGAGCACCCCGCCGACCAGCACCATCGGCACCTCCCGCCCGAGCACCTCCCACACGAACGGCACCCTCGACAGGTGCGACGGGAAGTCGTTCACCTCGAACGCCTCCTGGTGGTACTCGCGGCCCGCCGCCTCCCGCCAGTCGAAGGAGCGCCGCAGCCTGGGCCCGTCCGGCGTCTGGGTGTGGGCGAGGAAGGCGGTGAGCCAACCGGTCACCCGGGGCCCGCCGGACATCGAGCGCCACTTGAACAGCGAGCGCCAGAACTCCTCGTCCACCGGCCCGCCGGCCGCCGTCGCGGCGATCTCGTCCACCACCGGCCGCAGCTGCGCGAACCACGGCGCCAGCCAGCCGAAGCGCCGCGCCAGCGCGCCCACCCCGGCCGCCAGCCGCGCCCAGTCCCCGACCGTGCCCTCCAGCCGCACCCTCGGGATTCCGCAGCGGGTCTCCCAGCGGAAGTCGTAGTACGGGCTGACCACGTCCATCAGCGCCACCAGTGCCGAGGAGGCGTCGTCCGGCGTCGTGGTGGAGAAGTCCGGCCGGAACAGGTCCACCAGCTCCGCGCCGACGGCCGCCGCGAGCGGCTCCCGCACCAGCCGGACCGAGCGGGACCAGTCCGGCTCCGACCGGTCCGCCGACGGCCCCGCCAGGCTGTCGTCCCGCACCACGATCGGGGCCCGGCCCTCGCCTGCCGCACCGAACAGTGCCCGGTAGCGCGGCGGGTACATCCGTACGTGCACCGCGACCTCGTACACCACCGCGTACCAGAGCACGTCCGGGGACAGGCTCAGCGGCAGGTGCTCGGCGAAGGCGGCGTGAGCGGCCCGCAGCAGCAGGCTGAAGGTCGGCTCCGGCTCGGCGAACTCCGGGTACGGCGGTACGGGCCGGGGCCGCTCGCACATCGCCTCGACGCTGCGGTGGCGGATCAGGTACCGCCCGCCCAGCACCGCCCGCAGGAACCGCTCGTTCCCGAGGTCCACCAGGTCTCCGGCAAACCCGTGCCCGGTCTCCCCCAACGGCACGTCGACGATCACACCAATCCCCTCCCCCGGAACGCCCCGCCCCGGAACGCCCCGCCACAAACCGCCCGCTCGCCGACAGCCGCTCGCCCGCCCCGGCCGCCCGCCCGCGGCCTCAGTCCCGGACGCTCCAGCCGCTCGCCCGCAGCGCCTTGATCAGCCGCTTCACCGCCGTCGGCGCCACCGAGAGCTGGACGAAGCCGACCTGCTGCCCGGTCGAGTGCTCGATGACGACGTCCTCGATGTTGACCCCGGAGTCGCCGACCTCCCCGAACAGCCGGCCCAGCTCGCCCGGCTGGTCGCCCAGCACGACCGCCACGGTCTCGTACCGGGTGGGCGGCGCGCCGTGCTTGCCCGGGATGCGGGCCTGGCCGGTGTTGCCGCGCCGCATGACCGCCTCGATCCCGGCCGCGCCGGCCCGGCGCTCGTTCTCCTCGACGGCCGCCATGGCGCGCAGCGCGGTGACGGTCTCGCCGAGGTCGCGGGCGACCGCTTCCAGGACGTCGGCGACGGCGCCCGCGTTGGCGGAGAGGATGTCGACCCACATGCCGGGGTTGGAGGCGGCGATCCTGGTGACGTCGCGCACGCCCTGGCCTGAGAGCCTTATGGCGGTCTCGTCGGCGTTCTCCAGCCGGGCCGCGACCAGCGAGGAGACCAGCTGCGGGGCGTGCGAGACCAGGGCGACCGCCCGGTCGTGCTCGGCGGCGTCCATCACGATCGGCACCGCGCCGCAGAGCGCGACCAGCTCCAGCGCGGCGTTGAGCGTCTCGGTATTGGTGTCGGCGGTCGGGGTGAGCACCCAGGGGCGGCCCTCGAAGATGTCCGCGCGGGCGGCCAGCGGGCCGGATCGCTCACGGCCGGCCATCGGGTGACTACCGATGTAGTGGACGGTGTCGCAGCCGAGCTCGGCGATCTCACTGCCCGGGCCGGCCTTCACGCTGGCGACGTCGGTGTACCAGTGCGCCAGGTTGCGGCGCTGGCAGTCGGCGAGCACCTTGCCGACCAGCGCGGGCGGGACGGCGATGATCGCCAGGTCCACCGGGCCGTCGACCGGGTCGGTGATGCCCGCGCCGAGTGACTCGGCGGTGCGGGCCGCATCCGGGTCGGCGTCCTCCAGATAGACGGTCAGTCCGCGAGCGGTCAGGGCGAGCGCGGCGGAGGTGCCGATCAGTCCGGTGCCGACGACGACGGCAGTGCGCATGGCGGGTCGCTCTCCTCATCACGATTCTCGACAGGTGCCGGGACCGTCCGGGAGCACCCGCGCCCCATCCTCCCTCATCCACCCCGGCGAAGTCCCCACCCGCCGCCCGGCAACCGGAACGGCAGCCCCGGCAGCTGCCGGCGCCGGCAGCTGCCGGCGCCGGCAACCGCGACGGGCCCGCCCCCGTCCCACACAGTGCACACGCCGCACCCGGAAATCCTGCGACGCCCGCCCCGGAGCCGGGCAGACTGACCGACCGGGGCAAGGCGCGGGCTGCACGGAGAAACCGGACCACGGCAGGACAGCACGACAGCGGACCGAGCAGACGCGCGGGCGAGCCGGAGACCCGCGCGGCACGACGAACGCCACGCAACGGGCGCCACGCAACGGGCGTCGCACAGCGGGCGACACGCGAACGAAGGGGTTGCGCATGGACGATCAGCACAGCGGCCGGAGCGGGCAGTCGAAACCGCCGGCCGTACCGGCCCACCCGTCGGTCCTGGACTCCGTCGTGGTGTACGCCGAGGGCGCGGTGTGCCGCCGCCGGGCCACCGTCCCCATCCCGCCCGGCGGACGGCTCCGGCTGACCGGCCTGCCCGCCGCCCTGGACGGCCGCTCGCTGCGCGCCCGGGTGCTCGCCGGACCGGCCGGAGCCGCCGTCACCGAGGCCCGGCTGGAGCTGCTCGCCGAACTCCGCGAACCGGACGAACTCCCGGACCTGAAGCGTGCGTTGGACGAGGCGACCGAGCACCGCAGCGCGCTCGCCGAACGCCTCCGGCTGGTCCTGGCCACGATCGCCGAGACCGCCGCACTGCGCGCCGTCCCGCCGCAGCGCCGCCGCGACGAGCCGCTGCGCCGCACGCCCGCCGACGCCTGGCTGGAGCTCGCCGACTTCGTCGACAAGCGACTGGCCCGGCTCCAGAAGCACGCCGAGGAGCTCACCCAGGAGCTCGAACTCGCCGACCACGAGCGCGACGTGGCCGCCGACCGACTGGAGAGGGCGTCCACCGCCGACCGGGCCGAGCCGGTCGGGACCAGCACCACCGTCCTGCTCACGCTCACCACCGCAGGCACCGCCGACGGCACCGCCCCCGGCAGTGACCACCTCGACCTGGAACTGGAGTACGGCGTCCCCGCCGCCCGCTGGGTGCCCGCCTACCGGCTGTCCTACCGGACCGGCTCCGACACCGCCCACCTGGTCCTGCGCGCCGCCGTCGCCCAGCGCACCGGCGAGGACTGGACCGGCGTGCGCCTCGCCCTGTCCACCGCGGACCTCGACCGCCGCACCGACCTGCCCCGGCTCGCCTCGCTGCGGATCGGCCGCAGCCAGCCCGCCCCGCCGCCCTCCGGCTGGCGCGAGCCCCCGGCCGGCCTGACCGACCTCTTCACCGGCTACGACGCGGCCGGCGCAGACCGCCCCGCCCCGCACCACGCTCCCCACCACGACAAGTACCGCCCGATCGCCGCCGCCGTGGCGCCCGCCCCGGCCCCCACCCCCGTCGTCGCCCGCTCCGCCGGCCTCGGCGGCGCCCGTCCGGGCGGTCCCCGGGCCGAGGCCTTCGCGGCCGACGAACAGATCGCCCCCGCCGCCACCGGCCCGTCCGGCGGCGGTCTGCTGAGCGCCGACCAGCCGATGCCCGCGCCCCCGGGCGCACCGCGCGGCTTCGCCGGCTACGGCGCCCCGCCACCGGTCCCGACCCCGGTGGCCGCCGCGGCACCACCGCCGCCTGCCCCGGGCGGCCTCCCACCGGCGGAGGCCCGCCGCCGCGTCGGCCACGCCGCCCCGCCCCCGCCGCCCGGTCTCGCCCCGGACGCCACCCTGCTCGACTACCCCGACCTCGTCCTGGCCGGCCCCGAGGGGCCCGCCGCCCAGCGCGGGACCCTGCACCCCCGCCGCGAGCGGATCGAGCGCGAGGAGCCGGCCCGGGCGCTGCCCGGCGGCAGCGGCGCCACCCAGCTCCGCAACCTCACCCTGCCCCGGCACGCCGTCCCGCCCCGCGAGTCGGCCGGCTCCTTCGACCACCGATTCGACGCCGCCGCCCCCGCCGACATCCCGTCCGACGGCACCTGGCACGCCGTCACCGTCGGCGAGATCCCGCTCGCCGTCCGCCCCGAGTACGTCACCGTCCCCGCCGTCGAGGAGAAGGTGTACGCGACCCTGGTGCTCGCCAACCGAACCGACCAGGCCGTCCTGGCCGGCCCGGTCGAGGTCACCGTGGACGACGAGTTCCTGCTCACCGCCGCGCTGCCCACCCTCGCGCCCGGCGGCACCCGCCGGCTGGGCGTCGGCGTCGCCGAGAGCATCGAGGTGGCGCGCCGCACCGAGCTGCACGAGTCCACCACCGGCATGCTGAAGGGCAACAGCACCGTCCTCGACCACCGCGTGCACGTCCAGCTGGCGAACCGGCTCGGACGCGCCGTCACGGTGGAGGTCCGCGAGCGGGTGCCGGTCACCTCCGACGCCGAGATCCGGATCGAGGAGCGGGCCGACTGGCACGCCCCGACCGTCTCCACGCCGGACTGCCCGCCCAGCACCCGGCTCTGGCGGGTCGACCTGCCGCCCGGCGGACGCACCGAGCTGGACGGCGGCTACCTGATCAAGATCCCGGCCGGAAAGGCCATCGTCGGCGGAAACCGGAGGAACTGAGCGATGACCGTCGAGACCCTTCCCCTCCCCGTCACCGCCGTGACCTGCCTGGAGGACCGCAGCCAGGTCGAGCGCACCACGACGGTCGGGCTCGCCGCGGGCGTGCAGCGGCTGCGCCTCGGCCCGCTCACCGCCCTCGCCGTCGACCGCACCCTGCGCGCCGAGTCCGCCACCGGCGGCATCCGCGTGCTGGACGCCCGACTGGTGCGCAGCTGGGCCCCGCGCGCCCCGCTGCCGCCCGGCCCGGAGGACTCCGAGCTGCGGCACCGGCTGCACCGGCTGGACGCCGAGACCCGGCTGGCCGACCAGACCCGGGCCCGGTTGGAGGCCCGGCTGGCCCTGCTCGCCCAGCTCTCCGCCGACCTGCTGCGCGAGATCGGCGAGGGCGCCGGACTCGGCGAGCTCGAACCCACCCGCTGGGCCCGGGAGCTCGGCCGGGTGGACGCCGAGCGCGAGCGTTACGGCGAGGAGCTGCGCGCCACCCACTCCCGGCTGCGCCGCCTGGAGCAGGAACGCTCGCAGGCCCTGATCGCCCTGGACCAGGCCGAGGAGGACCCGGCCGAGCTGACCGCCCACCTGGAGCTCACCGTCGAGGCGGCGCAGCCCGGCCCCGCCGAGCTGACCGTCTCCCACCTGGTGCCCTGCGCACTGTGGCGCCCCTCCTACCGGGCAACCCTGGACGGCACCGACCTGTGCCTGGAGTCGGAGGCGGTGGTCTGGCAGCGCACCGGCGAGGACTGGACGAACGCCCGGCTCACCTTCTCCACCGCCCGCTCCGCCCTCGCCACCGCCCCGCCCGCGGTCGCCGAGGACGTCCTGGTGCTGCGCGAGCGCACCGACGAGGAGCGCCGCACGGTCGAGGTCGAGCTGCGTGAGGAGGCGGTCACCGCCCTGGGCCCGGCCTCCCGGGTGCCGGGCGTGGACGACGGCGGCGAGGTCCGGGTGCTACCCGCCCCCGCCCCTGCGACCGTGCCCTCCGACGGCCGCGCGCACCGGGTGCCGCTGGGCGCCTTCACCGGCCCGGCGAGCAGCGAGTACGCCAGCGCCCCCGAGCTGTCCCCGCTGGTCACCCAGGTGGTCCGGTTCCGCAACGCGGCCGGCCATCCGCTGCTGTCCGGCCCGGTCGAGCTGGTCCGCGGCAGCGGCTTCACCGGCCGCGGCGAGCTGCGCTTCACCGCCGCCGGCGCCGAGGCCGAACTGTCCTTCGGCAGCTCGGACGGCTACCGGGTGGTCCGGGAGACCGAGGAGCGCCAGGCCACCGCCGGCCTCACCGGCCGCCAGAGCACCACCCGGACGGTCCGGCTGCACCTGTCCCGCTTCTCCGGCCCGGAGGAACGGGACGAGCGGATCGTCACCGTGCGCGAGCGGGTGCCGGTCTCCGAGGTGTCCGCGGTCGAGGTGCGGCTGCGCAAGGACGAGTGCTCCCCGGCACCGGACTCCTTCGACGCCGAGGGCATCGTCCGCTGGGACGTCCCGCTCGCCCCCGGCGCCCGGCGCACCCTCACCCTGGTGTACGAGGTGTCCGCCTCCGCCAAGGTGGCCGGGCTCTGACCGCTGCGGCGGGCCGACGGCGGACACCGCCGCACCGGTGACGGCCGCTCAGGACCAAACCGGAGACAACGGGTAGAAAAGGAAGCATGATCCTCCATCTCGCTCCCCTGGACGACTGGCTGGCCGACCCCGGCCGCCCGTACGCCACCGCATCGCTGCTCACCGACGGGTTCATCCACTGCTCCGCGGACGAGCAGACGGCGCTCGCGGTGGCCAACGCCTTCTTCGCCGACACCCCCGACCCGCTGATGGTGCTGCTGATCGAGGAGTCGCTGGTGGAGCCGATGGTGAAGTGGGAGGCCCCGCACGGCGCCCCGCCGCCCGGGGCCACGCCCGGCGTGCTGTTCCCGCACATCTACGGGCGGCTGAACCGCACCGCCGTGGTCGGTCTGGAGAAGGTCGAGCGGGGCCCGGACGGCCGCTGGGCCTCACTCAGCCCGTGGAGCTGACGGGGCGCGACCAAGGAAAGTTATGACAATTCCCGAGGTTTCCGCGGTTCACGCGGTTTCCGCGGTTCACGCGGTTTCCGCGGTTCCGGCAGCTTCCGCGCTTCCTGCCATTCCCGCGGACCTCGCGAATTGTCACAACATCGCCGATGCTCACGGCTCCGCAGACCATCGCGACGTCGTGAATTGTCACAACATTCCCTACAGCCACCCCCGCTCCCGGGCCGCCATCCCGGCCTGGAAGCGGGTGGTGGCGCCCAGCGAGCGCATCAGGCTCTGGAGCCGGCGCTGGGTGGTCCGGGCGCTCCAGCCGAGCGAGCGGGCGATCGACTCGTCGGTGAGCCCGGCCGCCAGCAGGCCCAGCAGCTTGCGGTGGTCGGCCTCCGGCTCCGGCGCGGCGTCCCCGGTGCCGACCGCCGCCTGCAAGCGGACGGCCCGCTCCCACTCCGCCTCGAACAGCGTGTCCAGCGCCTGGAGCAGCGCCGAGGGGTGGATCACGTACGCGGCGTCCAGCACGCTGTCACCGACGCTGATCGGGATGATCGCCATCCGGTCGTCCGAGATGATCATCTTCATCGGCAGCGTCGGCCGGACCCGCGCCTCCTCACCGTCCGCGACGCCGACCAGGATGTTCTTCTCCAGCCGCCCCGGCCAGGCCACCGCCTCCCGGTCGTAGATCGTCCGGAACTTCACGCCCTCGCGCAGCCGCCGCCGCTGCAGGGGCATCGGCGCTACCGGGTCCTGGATGTACGGCGGCCGGTCGAAGCCGCGCACCTGGTACTGACTGGTGTCGGTGATGTGCTCCAGCCGTTGGGCGATCGCCTCGCCGCCGGTCAGCACCTCCACCGAGTGCGCCGGGTCGGTGTACCGCGAGGCCTCCCGGAAGGCGTCCATCAGCCGGTGCATCTCGGCCCGGGCGTAGCGCAGCTCCGACTCCCGGTGGCCGATCAGGGTGCCGATCGCGACGTCCGGGGGGACCGGCAGGTAGCGGTGCCGGTCCACCGGCGCCCGGGTGGCCATGCCCTGCTGCGCCAACCGGTCCAGTGCGCGCACGCTCTGCTGGAACGTCAGCCCGCAGCTCTCCGCCAGCTCCTCCGCCGTGGACTGCGGGTTGGCCACCAGTGCCGCGTAGACCTGCCCGTCCGGCTCCGCCAGTCCCAGTGCGCCGAGGGCCTGTCCGCCGGCCCGCCCCAGTGCTGCATCGGACACGACGCCCTCTCCCCCTGTTCGCCCGTTTCCGCCCCGACCCGCGCGCCCGTGCTGGCGCAGTCCCGCCACACGGCGGGTGGTGCTCCGGTGGCCATCCTCGGCCACGGATCATGACGCTGACAAGGCCGTGACCAGCGGTTGCGTCCCGGCTCACACGACTCGTCCGAAACGTGGACATCCGCAGGTGGACATCCCCACGCGGGGCGCCCGCGCCGCCCCGGCCCGTCGCCCCCGCCCCCGGGAACGCCGGAGCCCCGGCCGCAGCACGTGCGGCCGGGGCTCCGGCGGAGCGGACGGGCCTACAGGCCGACCTCGCGCATCAGCTGCCCGACCTCCGGGTTGGTGAGGCGGCGCAGCCAGCCCGACTTCTGGTCGCCCAGGGCGATCGGGCCGAAGTGGGTGCGCACCAGCTTCTCGACCGGGAAGCCGACCTCGGCCAGCATCCGGCGGACGATGTGCTTGCGGCCCTCGTGCAGGGTCACCTCGACCAGGTAGTTCTTGCCGACGTTGGAGACCACCTTGAAGCTGTCGGCGCGCGCGTAGCCGTCCTCCAGCTCCACGCCCTGGGCCAGCTGCTTGCCCAGGTCGCGCGGGATCGGGCCCTGGATCGCGGCCAGGTAGGTCTTGGTCACGCCGTAGCGCGGGTGGGTGAGGCGGTGGGCCAGCTCACCGTGGTTGGTGAGCAGGATGATGCCCTCGGTCTCGGTGTCCAGGCGGCCGACGTGGAACAGCCGGGTCTCCCGGTTGGTCACGTAGTCGCCCAGGCACTGGCGGCCGTCCGGGTCCTCCATGGTGGAGACCACGCCGGCCGGCTTGTTCAGCGCGAAGAACAGGTAGGACTGGGTGGCGACGGTCAGGCCGTCCACCTTGATCTCGTCCTTCTGCGGGTCGACCCGCTTGCCCTGCTCGGTGACGCGCTTGCCGTTGACCTCGACCCGGCCCTGCTCGATCAGCTCCTCGCAGGCGCGGCGGCTGCCGACGCCCGCGCGGGCCAGCACCTTCTGGAGGCGCTCGCCCTCGGGCTCCCCGAAGGTCTTGGGCAGCTTGGCGGCCGGCTTGTCGTGCCGGGCGAGGACGGCGTCCTCGATCTTGGCCTGGAGCTCGCGGGAGCGCTGCGGCTGGCGGCGCGGGTCGCCCGGGGCGCCCTGGCCCTCACGGCGCGGGCGCGGGGCCGGGCCGGGGCGCCGGCCGGCGTAGCCGCCGCGGGCCGGGGTGGCGTTGGGGCCGCCGCCGTACTCGGGGCGGTCGTACTTGCGCTCCTCGGGCCGCAGCGGGCGGTCCGGGTAGCGGCGGTCGTCGCGCCGGTCGTCCCGGCGGTCGTCCCGGCCGTACGAGCCGCCGCGCGAACCCGAACCCGAGCCGCCGCGGCCGCTGCCGCCGCCGTACGAACCTCCACGCGCACCCGAGCCGCCGCCGCGGCTGCTGCCGCCGCCGTAGGAGCCGCCGCCCCGGCCCCCGCCCTGTCCGCCGCGACCGCTCCCGCCGCCGCTGCTGTTCCTGCCGTTGCCACTGCTACGCATCAAAGTGTCCGTACGTCGTTCCGTCTGGGATGTGCGGTCGTTTCGGCCGACCTCACCGCCCCCTACCGATCGGGCCCGGCCCGACCGGCCTCGCCACTGCCGTCCGCGGCCTGCGCGGCAGCGGCGGCGACCGCCTCCGCGATCATCGTGCCCTCCAGGGACTCCGCTTCCACGTCGTCGACCTCGGGCAGGAAGGGAGCGAGCTCCGGCAGCTCGTCCAGGCCGCGGAGCCCCATCCGTTCCAGGAAGTAGTTCGTCGTCCGATACAGGATCGCACCTGTTTCGGGCTCGGATCCGGCCTCTTCCACCAGTCCTCGCTGTACCAGGGTACGCATCACGCCGTCACAGTTCACACCGCGGACGGCGGAAACCCGCGATCTGGACACCGGCTGCCGGTAGGCGACCACCGCCAGGGTCTCCAGCGCGGCCTGGGTGAGCCTGGCCTGCTGGCCGTCCAGGAGGAAGCGGTCGACCACCGCGGAGCGGGTGTCCCGGCTGTAGAACCGCCAGCCGCCCGCGACCAGCCGCAGGTCGAATCCGCGGCCCTGGGCCGTGTACTCGGCGGACAGCTCGCGCAGCGCGGCCGCCACCTCGGCCCGGGGCCGCTCCAGCACCCCGGCCAGCCGCTCCTCCGCCACCGGCTCGTCGACGACCATCAGGACGGCCTCCAGCTCGGCCCGCAGCCCGGCGTCGGCGGGCCCCTCGGCACCGGAAGTCGACGGGGCCGACTTCCTGTGCACGACGCGCGCTTCCGCCGCCTCGAATCCGCCCCCCGCCTCGGACCCGGCCGGCTCCACCGGATCCACCGGGCCCACCGGATCCACCGGGTCCACCGGGTCCGGCAGCAGCTCGAAGGCCGGCTCCAGCCACTCCTCGGCCCGCGGCCGCCCCGGCAGCCCCAGCGGACGCCGCACCGGCCGCCCGCCCTCGTTCCCGCCGCTCATCGCCGCTCGTCCTCCTTGACCTCGCCGGCCGGCCGGTCGAACTCGTCCGTCACCTCGACCGCCACCCGGCCCTCCTCGGCCACCCAGCGCACCAGCAGCTCTCCGAGCGCCTCCGGCTGTTCGAAGGCGAGCACCCGCTCCCGGTACAGCTCCAGCAGCGCCAGGAAGCGGGCGACCACCACCAGGTCGTCCGGCGCGTCCGCGACCAGCTGCTGGAACGAGGCCTCACCCAGCTCGGTGAGCAGCCCCACCACCAGCCCTGCCTGCTCGCGCACGCTCACCGGCGGGGTGTGGATGTGGTCCACGTAGACGACCGGCGCGGGTCTGGGCTCCATCGCCTTGGCCGCAAGCTCGGCCAACCGTTGCGGCCCGATGCTGATGACCACCTCGGGCAGCAGCTCCGCGTGCCGGGGCTCCAGGGCGGCGGTCCGGGGCCGGCGCAGCAGCTCGGCCGCCCAGCGTTCGCCGAACAGCGCCGCCGCCCGCTTGTACGCCCGGTACTGGAGCAGCCGCGCGAACAGCAGGTCGCGCGCCTCCAGCAGGGCCAGGTCCGCCTCGTCCTCGACCTCCGCCACGGGCAGCAGCCGGGCGGCCTTGAGGTCGAGCAGGGTGGCGGCCACCACCAGGAACTCGGTCACCGCGTCCAGGTCCCAGTCCGGGCCCATCGCCCGGATGTGCGTCATGAACTCGTCCGTCACGGTGGCCAGCGCCACCTCGGTGACGTCCATCTTGTGCTTGGCGATCAGGCTGAGCAGCAGGTCGAAGGGGCCCTCGAAGTTGTCCAGCCGTACCCGGAAGGCGCCCGGCGACCGGTCCTCGGTCGCGCTCGCGGCGGTGTCGGCTGGTTCGGCGGTACTGGGCATGACGGTCCATCTTCACCCGTCCCCGCCTGCTGCCCCGCCGCGGGGTCTCCCGACACGCCGTTCCACCCGGGCCCCGGACCGATGTCCACCCGGCGCCCACGGGCCCGTACGAGGCCCTCGGCGCCCGCCCCGGCCCGGGCTGCCGGCCGACCGACCCGACGCCCCGCCCGTGCGCGCGGAATCCGGCCGGCAGCCTCCGCCCGTCCCATCGGACCGACCACGGTGTCCCACCAGGGGGTCGCGCGGCCCCGAGAGCGGCCGTGCGGCGCCCGACACGGCCCTCGGGCCGCCGGGGCCTCGCCCCCCACACCCTCCCGGCGCCCTGCCGCCCTTCCGGCACGCCCTGCCGCCCTCCGGCGGCCGCCCCACGCCGGGCCTGCGGCCCTCGGCGCCCGGCGGAACAGTCGGCCGCCCTCCGCGCCGCCTACCGGCCGCGCAGCCGCCGGACCAGGATCGAGGCCTCGCCGCGCTGCTCCAGGTCCGCCAGGACGACCGCGATGGCCTCCCGGACGATCCGCCCGCGGTCCACGGCCAGGCCGTGCTCACCGCGCAGCACCAGCCGGGTGTGCTCCAGGTCCATGAGCTCCTCGGCGGACACGTAGACGGTGATCTTCTCGTCGTGCCGCTCGCGCCCGCTGGGCCGGCGCGGCGCGCGGCCGCGCGGCCGGGCGCGGCCGGCGGCACCGGGCTGCTCCTCGGCGGCACCCTGGTGCGTCCGGGCCGCCGGGGCGGAACCGGCACCGCGGCCGCCCGAGACGGTCTTCCCGGCCGCGCCTGCGGCGGGTGCGGGCCCGGGGGCCGTGCCGGGCCGCTGCGCGGGCGCCGGCACCGTGGCGGCCGCCTGCTGCCCCGGCGTCACCTGCCGGTCGTCCTGGGCACCCTGGGCGGACTCGGCGCCCTCGGCGCCGTCCGGTTGGCCGTTGACGGTCCGCGCGGTCTCCGGTCTGGATGCCTCGGCGGCCGGACGCGGCGCGAGGGAGGGCGACAGCGCCATCCCTCCCGTGGTCCGGAACAGCTCGTCGGCACCCGGGAGACTCACTCGGCGGGGCGGCACCGGTCGAGCACCTCCCTGGCGAGCTGGCGGTAGGCGGCGGCACCGACCGAGTTGGTCGCGTACGTCGTGATGGGCTCGCCGGCGACGGTGGTCTCCGGGAAGCGCACGGTCCGCCCGATGACGGTGTGGAAGACGTGCTCGCCGAACGCCTCGACGACGCGCGCCAGCACCTCGCGGCTGTGCACGGTGCGCGAGTCGTACATGGTGGCCAGGATGCCGTCCAGGCGCAGGTCGGGGTTGAGCCGCTCACACACCTTCTCGATGGTCTCGGTCAGCAGCGCCACACCGCGCAGCGCGAAGAACTCGCACTCGAGCGGGACGATCACGCTGTGAGCGGCCGTCAGCGCATTGACCGTCAGCAGGCCCAGCGAGGGCTGGCAGTCGATGATGACGTAGTCGTAGTCGGGCAGCAGCGGCTTCAGGGCGCGCGCCAGCGCGGACTCCCGGGCCACCTCGCTGACCAGCTGCACCTCGGCGGCGGAGAGGTCGATGTTGGACGGCAGCAGGTCCATCCCCGGGACCGCGGTCTTCAGCAGCACTTCATCGGCCGTCAGGCCCCGCTCCATGAGCAGGTTGTAGACGGTGACGTCGAGCTCCATCGGGTTGACGCCGAGGCCGACCGAGAGCGCGCCCTGCGGGTCGAAGTCGACGAGCAGCACCCGGCGGCCGTACTCGGCCAGCGCCGCACCCAGGTTGATGGTCGACGTGGTCTTGCCGACGCCGCCCTTCTGGTTGCACATGGCGATGATCTGGGCGGGGCCGTGCTCGGCGACCGGCGCGGGGATCGGGAAGTACGGCAGCGGACGGCCGGTCGGGCCGACCCGCTCGCGGCGCTGGCGCGCGGCGTCGGGGGCCAGCGTGGCGGCGTACTCCGGGTCCGGCTCGTACTCGGCGTCCGGGTCGTCGTAGGCGCCGTAGGCGAACTCGCCGTAGGCCAGGCCGTAGGCCGCCAAGTCGGCGTCGTGATCGGTCACCGTGGTCACCTGTGCTGTGTTCTGGCGTGCTTCGAAAGTACGGAGTGCGACCGAGCCGACCTCGGCCGAGCCCACGGAGGGCTGCCGGGCCCCGGGCTCCTCACTCGGCTGGCCGGCGGTGAGCTCCGCCAGTCCTGGCTGACCACCCCCGGGAGCAATTGTCGACTCATTCACAAGTCGTCTTACCTCCTTGGGCATCCAGGACTCTATGTCGATTCGTCAGCGTGGCAGCATGCCGACGGTTTGCGACTCTAGGCCGTTCAAGGCGTTCGCAGCAACACAATCCACGGTAGTGGGCAGGATGTGTCGACTATCGAGCGGGCTGCTGTCAAGGGATGGGAGGGTCACCGGCCCCAACGTTTCTGCGGGCGGGTGACATGACCGACAAATATTGACGACAGAGCGACCTACCCGGTCAACCCGCTGTTCACGGGCATGGCGAAGCCCCCGGCCCGAAGGGATCGGGTCGGGGGCGAACGACCGCCGGGCGGTCAGGGGGTTCAGGCGAGCACGTTCTCCAGGGAGACCGACTCCAGGCCGAAGGCCTCGGCCACGGCCGGGAAGGTGATCTGGCCCTCGTGCACGTTCAGGCCCTTGGCGAGCGCGGCGTCGCGGCGCAGCGCCTCCTTCCACCCGCGGTTGGCCAGCTCCAGCACGTACGGCAGGGTGGCGTTGGTCAGCGCGTAGGTGGAGGTGTTCGGGACGGCGCCCGGCATGTTGGCCACGCAGTAGAAGACCGAGTTGTGGACCTTGAAGGTCGGGTCGTCGTGCGTGGTGGCGTGCGAGTCCTCGAAGCAGCCGCCCTGGTCGATGGCGATGTCGACCAGCACGGAGCCCGGCTTCATGCGGGAGACCAGCTCGTTGGTGACCAGCTTCGGGGCCTTGGCGCCCGGGATCAGCACGGCACCGACGACCAGGTCGGCCTCCACGACGGCCTTCTCCAGCTCGAAGGCGTTCGACACGATGGTCTTGACCTTGGTGCCGAAGATGCGGTCGGCCTCGCGCAGCTTGTTGATGTCGCGGTCCAGCAGGGTCACCTCGTAACCCATGCCGACGGCGATGGTGGCCGCGTGCCAGCCGGAGACGCCACCGCCGATGACGACGGCCTTGGCCGGGTGGGTGCCGGGCACGCCGCCCGGCAGGGTGCCACGGCCGCCGGCCGGACGCATCAGGTGGTACGAGCCGACCTGCGGGGCCAGGCGGCCCGCGACCTCGGACATCGGGGCGAGCAGCGGCAGCGCGCCGTTCGACAGCTGCACGGTCTCGTACGCGATGGCGGTGGTGCCCGAGGCGATCAGCGCGTCGGTGCCGGCCCGGTCGGCCGCCAGGTGCAGGTACGTGAAAAGGGTCTGACCCTTGCGCAGCCGGTGGTACTCCGAGGCGATGGGCTCCTTGACCTTCAGCAGCAGGTCGGCGGTGGCCCACACCTCGTCGGCGGTGTCGAGGATGGTGGCGCCGGCGGCCACGTACTCCTCGTTCGGGATCGAGGAGCCGACACCGGCGTTGTCCTCGATGTAGACCTCGTGTCCGTTGCGGACCAGCTCATGCACGCCGGCGGGCGTGATGGCCACGCGGTACTCGTGGTTCTTGACCTCGCGGGGGATGCCGACCTTCACGGCTAAACACGTCCTCTTGCCATGGGGGTCCCGACCGGAGAAGACCGGTGGGCGACGCGCACGTGGGGAAGCCTCCGGGACAGCCCGGGGCGGGGATCGCTGCGCGACTGAGTTCGAGTGTAATGAAGCCCAGTCGGCGTGTCAGCCTTCCAAAGTGAATAATTTTCCCGCACGCATTGGCAGGTTCGTAGGCTTCCCCTGCGACTTACCGACCAAAGACCTCGCAACCGGGCATCTTCGACAATACCTCCGAAACGCCCGTCACCACCCGGCATCGACGCGTTCCCGCAGGTCCGCGAGTGCGGCCCCGACGGCCTCCCGGCCCCGTTCGTCGCCCAGTCGGCGCAGCACCGCGAGCGCGGCCCGGTACTCCCGGTCGGCCTCGTCGAAGCGGCGCTGCGCGGTGTGCGCCTCGGCCACCCGGGAGAGCAGCCGGGCCTCGGCCGCGTGGTCCCCGAGCGCCTGCCGCAGGCCGAGTGCCCGCCCGTACCAGTCGGCGGCCCGCACCGCGTCGCCGAGCGCCCGGTGACAGTTGGCGGCGCTCTCCAGGGCCCGGGCGCAGAGCGGTTCGTCGTCGGCCGTCCGGGCGTGCTCCAGGGCGGCCCGGTAGTGGGCGGCGGCCGGCTCCCAGCGGCCCGCCGAGGCCTGGAGGTCACCCAGGTTGAGCAGTGCGGCCGAGGCCCGGCGGGGCCGGCCGTTGCGCTCGGCGACGGTCAGCACCAGCTCGTGCAGCCGGTAGAGGTCGGTGGGGGCGGCGGCTCCGGTCAGCGGGAGCGCCCGCAGCAGCGCGGTGACCAGCCGCCCGGCCGAGCCGTCCAGGTCGCCCTGGCCGATCGCGTCGGCCACCGCACCGAGCAGCAGTTCCCGCTCGCCGAGCAGCCACTCCCGGGCGTGCGCGGCCGAGCGCAGCCGCAGCGGGGCGGGCAGCGGGTCCGGGCCGGGGCCGGCCGCCGGGTCGAGCAGCGCTCGGGCGGACTCGGTGAGCCTGACCAGCCGCTCCAGCAGCCGGGCCCGGGCCAGCTCGGTCTCGGCGGGCCGGTCCTCCTGCTCGCGCAGCCGGACCAGCCGGGGGTAGAGCCGCCCGGGCACCCGGTAGCGCGGGGTGCCGTCGGCGGCCGGTGCCTCCTCCCCGACCAGCTCCCGCTCGGCCAGCGCGGCCAGTGTCGCGGCCGCGTCCGGCACCGGGCAGCCGACCAGGGCGGAGGCGGTACGCGGGTCGGCGGTCTGCGCCGGGGCCAGGGTGAGGGTGCGCAGCATCCGCGCCTGGGCCGCCGGCAGCCCGCGGTACACCAGGGTGAACGCGCCGAGCAGCGGGTCGTTGTCGGGGACGGGCACCGGCTCGGCCGGCTCCGGGCCTGGCTTCACCCAGGCCGCCGGATCACCGGCCGACTCGGTCACCGGAGCAGCGGCACCGGGAGCGGGCTCACCGGCCCGGACCTCCGACGCCTTCCCCGGTACCGGCTTCCCCAACGGACCCCGCGCGGCCCCAACGGCCCCGGCGGCCCCGACGGGACCGACAGACCCAGCGGCCCCGGCAGGGCCGGCCGGAGGAGTGCGGGGAGACTTCGCCGCCCGCTCCCCCTCCTTCTTCTTCCTCGGCGCCCCGCCCTGTTCCTTCTCCTTCTTCTTCTCCTTCACCACAGCGGCCGCAACAGGCTCCGCGGAAGCCCCCGTGGCCGCCGTCTCCTCCCCCACCACCCGGTTGAGCTCTAGCGCCGCGTCCGTGACCGCGGTCTTCGGGCTGCCGCGCAGCCACCCCGCCATCAGCCGCAGCGCGGCCGGCCGGGCGGCGCAGGCCTCGGCCAGGTCGGCCCCGCCGACCGGGTCGCAGGAGATCCGGGTGCCGCCGACCAGGTCGGCCAGCAGTTCGCCGGAGGCCTGCCGGTCCAGCCCGCCGAGGATCACCGGGTCGATGTCCTCGATCCCGGTGAGCGGCCCGGCCGTGGTGGCGAGCACCAGGCAGCCGGGCTCGTCGGCCAGCAGCGGCCACACCTGCCCGGCGTCCCGGACGTCGTCCAGCACGAGCAGCACCCGCAGTCCCGCGAGCGCCTCGCGCAGCGCCACGCAGCCCGGCTCGTCCCGTCCGTCCTCGCCCGCCCCGGGCAGCGGCACCGCGCTCTGCGGGTCGAGCTGTTCCAGCAGCAGCCTGGCGGCCCGGGCGGGCGGCACCCGGCCGCCGTCCGGGGCGGACAACCGTACGAACAGCACGCCGTCCGGGTAGTCGGCGGCGACGGTACGGGCGAAGCGGGCGGCCAGCGTGGTCCGTCCGGAGCCGGGACGACCGGCCAGCACCAGCACCGGGCAGCGCCCGCTCGCCGGGCGGGCGGCGGCCGCCCGCAGCGCGGCCAGTTCGGCACGCCGCCCGACGAACAGCGCGGGACCGGCCGGCAGCCGCTCCAGGCCCGGGACGGCCCCGGCGGGCGCGCCGGGGCCGGGGTCCATCGTCGCCGTCTTCCTCGCCACCCGTGCCACTCCCGACGTCATCCCGCGCTCGGCATCCGACGCTCGGCTTCCGGTACCCAGCCTCCGGAGCTCAGCGGAGGCGGCCCGGGACGGGCCCCCTGTCTGCGAAGCGTAGTTCGACCGTCCGGCTCAGCCGAGGTGACATCCGGTCGTACGAATCGGCAAATCACCCCAACGACTCAACGCGCGGCAGTCACGCACGCTCCGCGGGGCCCTCCCAGGTCTCGGAGGAGGCAGGCCTCCTCACGCCTCGAAGGGACGGGCCGGCCAGGGCGAGTCCGCCGGGCGCAGCGCGTCCAGCCCGTCCGGACCGGTGAGTGCGGCGTGCACGGCGAGGGTGCCGGTGACCAGGGTCGGGTTGTGCAGCTTCCCGGCCTGGATCAGCCGGATCAGCTCCGGCACCGGCACCCAGGCGACCTCGATCTCCTGCTCCTCGCCCTCGGCCGCGTAGCGCTCACCGTCAGCCGGTGCCAGGTCGGTGGCGAGGAACATCCGCAGCGCCTCGTCGGTGCCGCCCGGGGAGGTGTAGTAGTCGGCGAGGATCCGCCAGGTGCCGGCCTTGCAGTACGCCTCCTCGTACAGTTCGCGCTGCGCGGCGTGCCACGGGTTCTCGCCGGGCACGTCGAGCAGGCCGGCCGGCAGCTCCCACAGCCGCTGGCGCACCGGGTGGCGGTACTGGCGCAGCACCAGCACCCGCTGCTCGTCGTCCAAGGCGAGCACCGAGACCGAGCCGGGGTGGGTCTGGTAGTCGCGGCGGGCCCAGCTGCCGTCGGGCATCCGCACCTCCTCGCTGCGCACCCCGGTGACCTTGCCCTGGAACGGCGTCCCGCTCGCCCGGACCTCCCACTCCTCGGCCACGTCGGCGATCCCCTGGCGGCTCTGCTCGTCCATCGCTCTCCCCTTTTCGTCAGTACGACACAATCTAACGCCGAACGGCGGCCCCGCGGGAATCGCGGGGCCGCCGTCCGGTGAACGACCGAGGCCGAGCAGATTATGACTACTCGGAGGCCGCGGTCTTGATCTCGATGGCCGCCTTGACCAGGCCCGCGAACAGCGGGTGCGGGCGGGTCGGACGGGACTTCAGCTCCGGGTGGGCCTGGGTGGCCACCAGGTAGGGGTGCACCTCGCGCGGGTACTCGACGTACTCGACCAGGTCGCCCTTGGGCGAGAGGCCGGAGAACACCAGGCCGGTCTTCTCCAGGTCCGCGCGGTAGGCGTTGTTGACCTCGTAGCGGTGGCGGTGGCGCTCCTCGACGTACTGCTCGCCGCCGTAGACCTCGCGGACGATCGAGCCCTCGGCGAGCTTGGCCGGGTACAGGCCCAGGCGCATGGTGCCGCCCAGGTCGCCCTTGCCGTCGACGATCGCCAGCTGCTCGGCCATCGTGGAGATGACCGGGTGCTTGGCGGCGGCGTCGAACTCGGTGGAGTTGGCCTCCGGCAGGCCGGCCAGGTTGCGGGCCGCCTCGATGACCACGCACTGCAGGCCCAGGCACAGGCCGAGCAGCGGGATCTTGTTCTCGCGGGCGTAGGTGATCGCGCCGACCTTGCCGTTGACGCCGCGGTCGCCGAAGCCGCCGGGGATGCAGATCGCGTCGACGTCGCCGAGCTGGGCCTGGGCGCCCTCGGGGGTCTCGCAGTCGTCCGAGGTGACCCACTTGATCTCGACCCGGGCGTTGTTGGCGAAGCCGCCGGCGCGCAGCGCCTCGGTCACCGACAGGTAGGCGTCCGGCAGGTCGATGTACTTGCCGACCAGGGCGACCTTGACGATGTGCTGCGGCTCGTGGACGCGGCGCAGCAGGTCGTCCCAGGTGGTCCAGTCGACGTCGCGGAACGGCAGGTCCAGGCGGCGCACCACGTAGGCGTCCAGGCCCTCGCCGTGCAGCACCTTGGGGATGTCGTAGATCGACTTGGCGTCGATGGCCGCGACCACGGCCTCCTCGTCCACGTCGCACATCATCGAGATCTTGCGCTTGATCGCCTGCGGGACCTCGCGGTCGGCGCGCAGCACGACCGCGTCGGGCTGGATGCCGATGTTGCGCAGCGCGGCGACGGAGTGCTGGGTGGGCTTGGTCTTCAGCTCGCCCGAGGGGCCGATGTACGGCAGCAGGGAGACGTGCACGAAGAACACGTTGTCCCGGCCGACCTCGTGGCGGACCTGGCGGACGGCCTCCAGGAACGGCAGCGACTCGATGTCGCCGACGGTGCCGCCGACCTCGGTGATCACCACGTCGACGTCCTCGGTCGCCATCCGGCGGATCCGGGACTTGATCTCGTTGGTGATGTGCGGGATGACCTGGACGGTGTCGCCCAGGTACTCGCCGCGGCGCTCCTTGGCGATGACGGTCGAGTACACCTGGCCGGTGGTGACGTTCGCCGAGCCGTGCAGGTTGGTGTCCAGGAACCGCTCGTAGTGGCCGATGTCCAGGTCGGTCTCGGCGCCGTCGTCGGTGACGAACACCTCACCGTGCTGGAACGGGTTCATGGTGCCCGGGTCCACGTTGAGGTACGGGTCGAGCTTCTGCATCGTTACGCGCAGGCCGCGGGCCTTGAGCAGCGCGCCGAGGCTGGAGGCGGTGAGCCCCTTGCCGAGCGAAGAGGCGACACCCCCGGTGACGAAGAGGTGCTTGGTCGTCACGGCGCGGCCGTTCGCTGCCTTGCCGGAATGGGGCTGTGCCAAGAGGGGGCTCCCGTGGGTCGCGTGTCGAAAGTGACGTGGGCGGGAGGCTCGGGGTTCGCCGGGCGACGGAGGCCGGCTCGGTGCGCGGCGCTCGAAGGGTCGTCGGTTCGGCTGGTCCGGGGCGTTTGATCCCGCCGGTCCACGGGATACCAGGGTATCAGTGACCCGACCCGGACGCCGTTCGGGCCGCGCGCACCGCACCGGGAGCGCGCGCGGGGCGCACCACCGGCGCATCACACGCCGCACGTGTCACACCGGTCGCACCACCGGCCGGACCGGGCCAGAGCGGAGCATCCATCCGGACCATACCGGCCCCTCCGGCCGGACCAGGCGGAGGTGATCCTTCCGGACCATCCTGCGCCGCGCCCTCACGATGCACGGCATTTCCGCCGAATTGCGGCGCCACACCGGGCTGCGCCCGCGTGCTTCGCCCCTTTCGTCCGTCGTAAGCTGCTCGGACGCATCGCCGACAGCACGAGCACGCGGAGGGCGTGGGAGGGTCAGGACACTCCCGGTCCCCGATGCGCGACCGGACCTCCCCGTATTCCAGCTCCCCCCACCCACTCCAGGGGCTCGACCGAGCCCCGCGGACACTCCAGCAAGGCCTGCCACCACCCCCGGCAGGCCGGACGTCCCGGGGTGGACCTCCGGCCCCGCAGACCGCTCGCTCCCTCCGCTCGCCGATGCCCTGACCACATTGCGAACTGGAGATCCACGTGGCCGGCCGTATCGAGGACTACGCACTCATCGGGGACATGCAGACCGCTGCCCTGGTCAGCAGGGACGGGGCGGTGGACTGGCTCTGCCTTCCCCGCTTCGACTCGCCGGCCGTGTTCGCCGGTCTGCTCGGCACCGATGAACACGGCTTCTGGCGGATCGGCCCGGCCGAGGCCGTCCCGACCGAGGTCCCCGCACCGGCCGCCGCCACGCCCCCCACCACCGGCCGGACCCACATCGCCACCCCCGCCGACCTGCGCGTGCCCCCGCCCACCGCCGCCGCCCCCGCCCTGCCCGCCGACCGCCGCCACTACCGGGGCGACTCGCTGATCCTGGAGCAGGAGTGGGACGCCCAGGGCGGCACCGTGCGGGTGATCGACTTCATGCCGCCGCGTCCCCTGGCCGGCAAGGACGCCGTCCCCCAGGTGATCCGGATCGTCGAGGGCGTCTCGGGCACCGTGCGGATGCGCTCGGCGCTGCGGATGCGCTTCTCCTACGGCCGGGTGGTGCCCTGGGTGCACCGCGTCGAGCAGGCCGACGGCGGCCACCGCACCGTCGCCGTCGCCGGACCCGACTCCGTCTGGCTGGACGGCGAGGCCGAGACCTACGGCCGCGACCTCACCACCTACGCCGACTTCACCGTCAACGCCGGCGAACGCATCGCCTTCGCCCTCACCTGGCAGGCCTCCCACCTCGACCCGCCCAGGACCCCCGACGCCGAACAGCTGCTGGACGCCACCGCCGACTTCTGGCACGAATGGGCCGACCAGTGCACCTACCAGGGCCCCTACCGCGAGGCCGTGATCCGCTCCCTCATCACCCTCAAAGGCCTCACCTACGCCCCCACCGGCGGCATCGTCGCCGCCCCCACCACCTCCCTGCCCGAGGACATCGGCGGCGAACGCAACTGGGACTACCGCTACACCTGGCTGCGCGACGCCGCCATCACCCTCTCCTCACTGCTGCGCACCGGCTACCGCGAAGAGGCCAAGGCCTGGCGCGAGTGGCTGCTGCGCGCGGTGGCCGGCGACCCCGAGAACCTCCAGATCATGTACGGCATCGCCGGCGAGCGCGAACTCACCGAATCCTCCCTCGACTGGCTGCCCGGCTACGAACACTCCCAGCCCGTCCGCGTCGGCAACGGCGCAGCCGGACAGCTCCAGCTCGACGTCTACGGCGAGGTCGTCGAAGCCCTGCACCTGGGCCACATGACCGGCCTGGTCCGCAACGACCACGCCCACCACCTCCAGCTGCGCCTGATCGAGTACCTGGAGGACCACTGGCAGAACCCGGACGAGGGCATCTGGGAGGTCCGCGGCCCGCGCCGGCACTTCGTCCACTCCAAGGTCATGGCCTGGGTCGCCGTCGACCGGACCATCAAACTGCTGGAACAGACCCCCGAGGACGCCCCCGGCGGCCACCTGGAACGCTGGCGCGCGCTGCGCGCCGAGATCCACGCGGACGTCTGCGAGAAGGGCTACGACCCGGAACGCAACACCTTCACCCAGTACTACGGCGGCAAGGAACTGGACGCCTCGCTGCTGCTGATCCCCCAGGTCGGCTTCCTGCCCCCGGACGACAAGCGCGTCATCGGCACCATCGAGGCGATCCAGCGCGAACTGTCCACCGAGGACGGCTTCGTGCTGCGCTACCCCACCCACGACGACACGTCCGGCGACCACGTCGAGAACGTGGACGGCCTCTCCGGCCACGAGGGCGCCTTCCTGGCCTGCTCGTTCTGGCTGGCCGACGACCTCGCCATGATCGGCCGGGTGCAGGAGGCCCGCGAACTGTTCGACCGACTGCTCGCACTGCGCAACGACCTGGGCCTGCTCGCCGAGGAATGGGACCCACGGCTCAAGCGCCAGGTCGGCAACTTCCCCCAGGCCTTCAGCCACGTCCCGCTGATCGACACCGCCCTGCGGCTGACCGCCTGCGGGGCCGCGTACCTGTCCGCCCAGCCGGACGGCCCGGCCGCCGACCGGGTCGAGCGGGCCACCGTCTAGGACCCGCGTTACCCGCGCTGCACCAGCTCGTCGTAGGTGCTGAGCACCTGGGCGACGGTGGCGGCCTCGTCCGGCCAGGTCTCGGCCTGCTGCCGGCCGGCCGCCACCAGCTGCTCGCGGCGGGCCGGGTCGGCCAGCAGGGCGCGCACCGCGCGGCCGAGCGCTGCCGGGTCCCCGGAGGGCACCAGCACGGCGGCGTCGCCGACCAGTTCGGGGACGCCGCCGACAGCGGTGGCGACCACCGGCACCCCGGCCCGCATCGCCTCCTGCACCACCAGCGAGCGCGCCTCCCAGCGACTGGGGACCACCACCACGTCGGCGGCGGCCAGCAGGTCGGGCACGTCGGTGCGGTAGCCGAGCAGCCGCACCGGCAGCTTCTCCGCGGCCGCCCGCTCGCGCAGCGCGCCCGCCTCCGGGCCGTCCCCGGCGATCAGCACGAGCGGCTGCGGGTCCGGCGCGGACAGCTCCAAGGTGGCGTCCAGCAGCAGCCCGAAGGCCTTCTGCGGGACGAGTCGGCCGACCGCCAGCACCAGCGGGCGGTCCGGGCCGTCGCCGAGCAGCGCGGCACGCGCCTCGGTGCGGCCGAGCCGGCCCTCCGGCATCGGCGGGGCGGCCACCGGGCCCAGCCGGGCGTCGGTGGCACCCAGCTCACGGGCCCGGGCGACCAGGTCGGAGGAGGCGCCGAGGACCAGGTCGGCGGCGCGCGCCACCCGCCGTTCCATCAGCCGCTGCAGCCGGCGCTCCATGCCGGTGGCGAGCAGCGCGTGGTGCGAGGTGACCACCAGCGGGGTCTCCGGACGCAGTCCCGGGAAGCGGCCCGCGGTGCGCAGCGCCAGGTCGGACAGCAGCCCGGCGCGCAGCCCGTGGGCGTGCACCACGTCGGCGCCGGTGAAGGCCCGGCGCAGTTCGCCGATCGCGGTGGCGTCGCTGCGGGCGCCCGCCGTGGGCGTGATGTCGACGGTGTGGAACCTGGCGCCCGTACGGGAGAAGCCGAAGAGCGCGTCCGTGCCGGCCGGCGCGCAGACCGTGACGTTCACCCCGTGCGCGACCAGGCCCTGGGCCAGGGAGCGCACGTGCGCACCGATGCCGCCGGTGCTGGCGGCCAGGACGAGTACCACGTGCAGCTGCCCCGGTTCGGGGACGGCCGCGGTGGCCCGGGCGGCGGAATGGTCCACGTCGTCTCGCATCCGACTCGATCAGGTTCGCGCGCCGCTTCGCGAGGATTGCCCGCCGGGCGGCGCTCGGGGCTGGAAAGCCAGTGTCCAGCCGCCACCATGCCAGGTCGGCGGCCCTCTTGGACAGTCGGCGCCACCGGGGCGCGTCGCCGACGTCAAAGGGGCCGCCGGCGCCGGCTACCGGTGGCGCGGGGCCCGGGCTGCAGCCAGCAGTTCCTCGGCGTGGGCGCGGCCCAGCTCCGAGTCCTCCAGGCCGGCCAGCATCCGGGAGAGTTCGCGCACCCGCTCCTCGTCGTTCAGCACCTTGACGCCACTGCGGGTCACGGTGCCGTCGTTGGTCTTCTCCACCACCAGGTGACGGTCGGCGAACGCGGCGACCTGCGGGAGGTGGGTGACCACCACGACCTGGGCGGACTCGGCCAGCTTGGCCAGCCGGCGGCCGATCTCGACCGCGGCCTTGCCGCCGACGCCCGCGTCCACCTCGTCGAACAGGTAGGTGGGGACGGGGTCGGCCCCCGCGAAGACCACCTCGACGGCGAGCATCACGCGCGACAGCTCACCGCCGGAGGCGCCCTTGGCGATCGGGCGCGGCTGAGCGCCCGGGTGCGGGGCGAGCAGCACCTCGACCTCGTCCACGCCGTGCGGACCGTACGCGACGGTGCGCCCGCCGACCTCGATCCCGGCCAGGTCGTCCACCTGGCTGATCGAGAAGGTCACCCGGGCGTGCGGCATGGCCAGTTCGGCGAGTTCGGAGGAGACCGCCTCGGCGAACCGCCCGGCCGCGGCGTGCCGGGCCTGCGACACCTCGGCGGCCAGCTCGGCCAGCTCGGCCCGCAGCTCGGTCTCCCGGGCGCCGAGCTCGTCGATCCGGTCGTCGTCGCCGTCGAGCTCGGCGAGCCGCACCGCCCCGGCCTCGGCCCAGGCGATCACCTCGGCGAGCGAGTTCTCCTCGCCGCCGTACTTGCGCAGCAGCTGGGCCAGCACGGCCCGGCGGTCCTCGACGGCGGACAGCCGCACCGGGTCGGCGTCCAGGTCGTCGGCGTAGCCGGCCAGGTCGCCGGCCACGTCGGCGAGCAGGTAGCCGACCTCGTTGAGGCGGTCGGCCAGGGCGGCCAGCCGCTCGTCGTGGTGGCGCACCGCGTCCAGGGCCCGGCGGGACTGGGCGAGCAGGGTGCCCGCGTCCAGCGCCTCCGGGTCGACCGGGTCGCCGGCCAGGGCGGCGTGGGCGAGGGTCGCGGCGGAGGACAGCGCATCGGCGTGGCCGAGCCGCTCGGCCTCGGCGGCCAGCTCCACGTCCTCGCCGGCCACCGGCTCGGCGGCGGCGATCTCGTCCAGGCCGAAGCGCAGCAGGTCGGCCTCTTGGGCGCGCTCGCGGGCCCGGGTGGTCAGCTCCTCCAGGCTCGCCGAGACCTCGCGCAGGGCGCGGTAGGTCTCCCGGTAGCGGGCCAGCGGCTCGGCCACCGAGGCGCCCGCGTACCGGTCCAGCGCGCCGCGCTGGCGGGCCGGGCGCAGCAGGCGCTGCTGGTCGGTCTGGCCGTGCACCGCGATCAGGTCCTCGCCGAGTTCGGCGAGCAGCCCGACCGGGACGGACCGGCCGCCGACGTGCGCCCGGGAGCGGCCCTCCGCGGAGACCGTCCGGCTGAGCAGCAGCGCACCGTCGTCGTCCAGTTCGGCCCCGGCCTCGACCGCGCGGGCCGCCACCGGGGAGTCGGCAGGCAGTTCCAGCCGGCCCTCCACGACGGCGCGTCCGGTGCCGTTGCGCACCAGGCCCGGATCGGCGCGTCCGCCGAGCAGCAGGCCGAGGCTGGTCACGACCATGGTCTTGCCGGCGCCGGTCTCACCGGTCACGGCGGTGAAGCCGGGGGCGAGTTCGACCACCGCGTCGTCGATGACCCCAAGATCCCGTATCCGCATCTCGTCCAACACGGAGACGACCTTACGAGGTTCCGCCCCCGGCGCGCGACGAGCGACAACGGCGCGCGGCAACTCCGCACCCGGAAGTTCATCCCTTCCGGGAGTCCTCCGCGGGCGCCGGCACGGTGCACCAGGGCAGGAGGAACTGCACCAGCGGGCCGATGGCGAGCGCGTACGCGACGGTGCCGACCCCGGCGGTACCGCCGAGCAGCAGGCCGGCGGTGAGCACCGTCACCTCGATGCCGGTGCGGATCAGCCGCAGCGATCGGCCGGTGCGCCGGTGCAGGCCGGTCATCAGGCCGTCGCGCGGGCCGGGGCCGAGCCGGGCACCGATGTAGAGGCCGCTGGCCAGGCCGTTGAGGGCGATCGCCACGGCCGTCAGCGCGATCCGGGCGGCCAGGGCGCCGGGGCCGTCGACGACCCGCAGGGTGAGGTCCATGGACGTGCCGATCACCAGCACGTTGGCGACGGTGCCCAGGCCAGGGCGCTGGCGCATCGGGATCCACAGCAGCAGGACGAGCGCGCCGCAGATGGTCACCCAGGCGCCGACCGAGAGGCCGACGGTGCGCTGGAGGCCCTGGTGCAGGACGTCCCAGGGGTCGAGGCCGAGGCCGGCGCGGAGCATCAGCGCCATGCTCACCCCGTACAGGGCGAGGCCGACGAACAGCTGCGGTATCCGGCGGCCCAGGGCGCGGGTGTCACCGAGCACCCGGACGGCGAGGCCGGCTCCCCGGGCGGCGGGCACGGAGGTCGGGGTCGGGGTGCCGGTGGGCGTGCACGTGGCCGGGGTGGCGGTGGACGGGACGGCCGGCGGCGTGGTCGTGGTGGCCAATGTTGCTCCTGCGGTGGTGCTGCACCACCGGGACCGGCCCGGCGGTGGCGGACGGTGTGGCCGCCCTGTCATGATGGCCAGGCCAAAACGGCCCACTCCAGGGCCAATACCGATCGAGTGGACTGATTGCCATGGCCGACTGGCACACCACCGTCACCCCGCCCGCCCTGGCCCGGCTGCTCGCCACCGCCCGGCTCCCCGAGCCGGCCGCCGCCCGCCGCCCCGCCTACCGCACCCTGGCCGGGCAGATCCGGCTGCTGGTCACCGAGGGCCGGCTGCCGGTCGGCGCCCGTCTGCCCGCCGAACGCGAGCTGGCCACCGCCCTGTCGATGAGCCGCACCACCGTCGCCACCGCGTACGAGACCCTGCGCGGCGACGGCTACCTGCACAGCCGGCGCGGCGCGGGCAGCTGGACCGCCCTGCCCGAGGGCGCCCCGCCGCCCGGCGAGGCCCTGCACCCCGTCCCGCCGGACGAGCAGGGCCGCATCCTGGACCTCGGCGTCGCCGCCCCGCCCGCCCCGCAGCCCTGGGTCGGCCGGGCCGCCGCCCGGGCCGTCGAACAGCTGCCCTACTACGCCGCCGGGCACGGCCACTACCCCACCGGCGTCCCGGTGCTGCGCGAGGCCGTCGCCCGCCGCTTCACCGAGCGCGGGCTGCCCACCACCGCCGACCAGATCCTGATCACCACCGGTGCGATGGGCGGCCTGCACCTGGTCCAGCGGGCGCTGATCGGCCGCGGCGACCGGGTCGCCGTCGAGGCGCCCAGCTACGCGCACACCCTGCAGGCACTGCGGCTGACCGGCGCGCGCCTGGTGCCGGTGCCGTACGCCTGGACGTCGCAGCCCGCCTGGGACCTCGACGAGTGGCGGCGGGTGCTGCGCGGCGCCGGCCCCAGGGTCGCCTACGTGATCCCGGACTTCCACAACCCGACCGGTGCGCTGATCGACGAGGAGCAGCGCCGCGAACTGCTCGCCGCCGCCCGGGCCGCCGGGAGCATCGTGCTGGCCGACGAGACCACCGCCGAACTCGGCTGGGGCGTCCCGCCGTCCACACCGCTGCCGCGCCCGATGGCGGCGCTGGACCGCTCCGCCCAGGTGGTCACCGTCGGCTCGGCGGGCAAGCTGCTCTGGGGCGGCCTGCGGATCGGCTGGGTCCGGGCCGCGCCCGCGCTGGTGCGCCGACTGGCCACCGAGCGGGTCTACAGCGACGTCGGCACCCCGGTGCTGGACCAGCTGATCGCCGCCGAGCTGCTGGGCGAACCACTGCCCGAGGTCCGGGAGCACCAGCTGACCCGGCTGCGGGCCACCGCGCGGGCCTTCGCCACCGCCCTGCCCGAACGGCTGCCCGGATGGAGCTTCGCCATGCCGCCCGGCGGGCTCTCGCTGTGGGTCTCCACCGACGGCCTGTCCGGCGCGGCACTGGCCCGGGCCGGGGAGCTCGGCGGGGTCCGGATCGCCTCGGGCAACCGCTTCGGTTCGGACGGCGCCTTCGAGCACCACATCCGCCTCCCGGTCACCGTGCCCGCCGCGACCGTCCCCGCCGCCGTCGAACGCCTCGCCGCCCTGGCCGCCCACGCGGCGGCCGGCGGCCGGCTCGAACCGGCCGACGAGGCCCAGCCGCTGGCGGTCTGACGGACCGCTGGTGGCCGGTCCACGGCCTCGTGGCAGATGAAATCCCCTGGCCCGCACGGACGTTGATGCGCGCGGACGCGCAGCGGCCGGCTGCCCCGGTACCGGCCGGCGTCAGGGGCGCTCTAGTGGTGGTCGGCCCGGCCGCGCCAACCCGTCACCGGCAGCGCGAACTTGGCCACCAGCCGGTCGGTGAACGGCGCCCGGTGCAGTCTGGCCAGCCGCACCGGAGTCCGGCCCCGACGGACCTCCACCCGCGCCCCGGCGGGCAGTTCGACCGAGCGCCGCCCGTCGCACCAGAGCACGCCGTGCGGGGTCTTGGGCTGCACCTCGACCGCCAGCACCGACTTCGGCGAGGTCACCAGCGGGCGGGCGAACAGCGCGTGCGCGGAGATCGGCACCATCAGCAGCGCCTCCACCTCCGGCCACACCACCGGACCGCCCCCGGAGAACGCGTACGCGGTGGAACCGGTCGGCGTCGCGCACACCACGCCGTCACAGCCGAAGTTGGAGACCGGACGGCCGTCCACCTCGGTCACCACCTCCAGCATCCGCTCCCGCGACGCCTTCTCGATCGAGGCCTCGTTCAGCGCCCAGTCCTCGTGCACCACATCGCCGTTGGTGCGGACGATGACATCGATCGTCATCCGCTCCTCGACCTCGTAGTCGGCGTCCACCACCCGCTCGACCACCACCGCCAGGTCGTCCCGCTCGGCCTCGGCGAGGAAACCCACCCGGCCCAGGTTGATCCCGAGCATCGGCAGCCCGTGCGAGCGTGCCAGCTCCGCCCCGCGCAGCAGCGTCCCGTCCCCGCCGGCCACCAGGATCAGCTCGCAGCCGTCCGCCGCCCCGGGGCCCTCGGCCACCTTCTCGACGCCTTCCGGCAGATCCAGGTCCACCGCTTCGGCCTCCAGCAGTCTGATCCGGAGCCCCGCCTTCAGCAGCCCGTGCACCAGAGCCTCGACGCTGCGCAGCGCCGCCTCCCGGCCGGTGTGCGCGATCAGGAAGACCGTACGTTCTTCATCGCTCATGCCGCTGCCCTCTCCCTAACGCCTGCCGGGTCGCCCTTGGCCCCGGTGCGGCCGCGCCATACAACATGACGGGCCGGACGCTCGCAAGGCACCCTACCGGGGCCCCTCCGCCACGGCCCGGTCCGCGGCCTCGGGGTCCAGCTGCGGAGCGTCCCGGCGCAGCCAGAGGAAGTACTCGACGTTTCCGGACGGCCCCGGCAGGGGGCTCGCGGTGACCGCACGCACGCCCAGCCCGAGCTCCCACGCCTGACCGGCGACCTGGCGCACCATCTCGGCGCGCAGCTGCGGGCTGCGCACCACCCCGCCGCTGCCCAGACGCTCCTTGCCGATCTCGAACTGCGGCTTGACCATCAGGACCAGGTCCGCGTCCTCGGCCGCGCAGGAGGCGAGGGCCGGGAGCACCAAGCCCAGCGAGATGAACGACAGGTCGCCCACCACCAGGTCCACCGGGGTGCCGCCGATCAGGTCCGGGGTCAGCTCGCGCACATTGGTGCGGTCCATCACGGTGACCCGGTCGTCGCTCTGCAGCGACCAGGCGAGCTGCCCGTAGCCGACGTCCACCGCCAGCACGTGCGCGGCCCCGGCGCGCAGCAGCACGTCGGTGAACCCGCCGGTGGAGGCGCCCGCGTCCAGCGCCCGGCGGCCCTCGACCACCAGGCCCTGCGGCACGAAGGCCGCGAACGCGCCGGCGAGCTTGTGGCCGCCGCGCGAGACGTAGTCGGGGTCGTTCTCGTCCTTGGCCACCACGACCGCCGCCGAGGTCTCCACCTGGGTGGCCGGCTTGGTCGCGGTGGTGCCGCCGACGGTCACCCGTCCGGCCGCGATCAGTTCGGACGCGTGTTCACGCGATCGGGCCAGCTTGCGGCGGACCAGTTCCGCGTCGAGTCGGCGTCGTGCCACTGCCACTGGTGTTTCAGCTCCTACGGATCCTGCGGGGTCATTCCTGGTCGAGCGCGGCCAGTGTGTCGACGAGCCGCTGGTGAACATCTTCGTACACCGCGACGTGTGCCTCGGCCGGGACCCCGTCCAAGGCCTCCAGCAGAGCCAGCCCGGCGTCGATCCCGGGGTGGCCGGTGGGAGCCATTTCGACGCCGAGCGGCTCGGCGGGGACGACCGCGTCGAGCGGTGCCGGCGGCATGGCGTGCCGAACGGAATCGGGTGGGCGAACGGTCTCGGGCAGGCGGGCGGACCCGGACGGGCGGGCGGACCCGGGCGGTTCACTCGTCTCGGGCATCGGGCTTCTTCGTGCTGGTGGCCTTGCGGACGGTGGTCTTCCTGGTCGCCGCACGCTTGGCGGGAGTTCCGGGCCGGGCGCCGGCCTCGGACTGCGCTTCGGCCTGCTTGGCGGTGGCGGTCTTCTTGACGGTCGTCGTCTTCTTCGCGGCGGCCTTCTTGCCCGCCGTCTTCTTCGGCGTGGCCCTGTCGGCCGCGGTCTTCTTCGCCGTGCTCTTCTTGGCGGCGTTCTTGCTCGCGGGGCTCGTGCTCGCAGCACCCTCGCCTGCGGCGCTCTTCTTCACCGCGGACTCCCCGGCCGGTCCCGCCTTGCCGCCGACGGCGGGCTCCTCCTGCGGGGTCGGGGAGACCACGGGCACCGGCTCGGGCGCAATCGGCGGATCGACCTCGACCGGCTCGTCCACCTCCACCCGCTCGGCGACTATCGGCTCATCCGCCGTCCGGGCGGCCGACCGCTCCTCCTCGAACTCCCAGCCGTGTCCGAACAGGTCGCCCGCCCGCGGCGCCGGCACCGGCTGCTCGGCCTCGTACGACCGCGGCCCGGACTCGGCCGCCGGGGCCTCCTCCTCGACCTCGCGCAGCTTGGTCTCCAGGTACGCCAGCACCACACCGACCTTGGTCACCTGGTCGCCGACCTTCTCGAAGACCTTCTCCGCCTCGTTGCGCGCCACGCCCACCGCCAGGTCCACCCCGGCGCGCCCGGCGGTGACCGCTTCCCCGGCCAGGGTCTGCAAGGTCTCCACCGACGGCGGGAACTGGCCACCCATCCGACGCTCGACCTCGGCGACGTCGACCCCCGCCTTCTCCAGGATCGAGGTCGCCGTCCCGACGACCAGCTTGCCGACCTCCTCGACCACCCCGGCGGCGGTCTCCACCACTCCCCGAACCGTCCTCGGCAGCATCCGGGTGCCTCCCAATCGCCTACACGTGTCGCTCTGTCGCCCTCGGCACCCGGGCCGTTCCGGGCACCCCACTGACGACGCTACCGCCAAAACCCTCCTGAGGTACCGTGGCCCGCAGTCAGCACCGTAGCGACCGGGGGAGGGAGCCGCCCCGTGGCGAATTCCGAGGAGTGCCGGGAGGCACTGGAGCAGCTCAGCCGGAACATGACGAAGTCCACCGGCGACGTCCGCAAGGCCGCGGCCCTCGACCGCTCGCTCAGCTGCCGGATCACCGACCTCGACCTGACCTTCACCGGGCAGCTGCGCGACGGCCGGATCCAGGACGTGGTGGCCGCCCCCGGCCCCCCGGCCGCGAAGGCGGAGATCCGGCTCACCATGAGCAGCGACGACCTGGTCGCGCTGGTCGGCGGCCGGCTCAACTTCGCCTCCGCGTGGGCGAGCGGCCGGATCAAGCTGGAGGCGGGCTTCCGCGACCTGCTGCGGCTGCGCACCCTGTTCTGAACCCGGCCGCCGAAGGCAGCGCCGGAGGCAGTCAGGCCCCGGTACCGCCGACCGCCCTCAGAACCCCAGGTCGGCCAGCGCCTTCCGGCCGTCCACCGGCGCACCACCCGCGTCCAGCACCGTCCACGCCGCCGCACACAGCGCCCGCAGGCCGTCCCAGCGGTCCCCTGCCCCGGACAGCCGCAGCACCCCGGCCTCGACCCCCGCGACCCAGCCGCCGCACGCGAAGCCGCCGTCCACGGCCGTCACCGCCGGGTGCGGGACGAGCAGTCCGCGCAGGTCGGCCGCAAGGTAGGTCGGCCGGTGCTCGACCGGGGCCGCCAGCAGCAGCTCCGGAGTGGTCACCCCGGTGAACACCAGCAGGCTGTCCACCCCGCCGTTGAACGCGCCCTCGATGTCGGTGTCCAGCCGGTCCCCGACCACCAGCGGCCGCTCCGCGCCGGTACGCAGCACGGTCTCGCGGTGCATCGGCGGCAGCGGCTTGCCCGCCACCTCCGGCTCCACCCCGGTCGCCGCCCGCACCGCCGCCACCAGGGTGCCGTTGCCGGGCGCGATGCCGCGGGCCCTCGGCACCGTCAGGTCCAGGTTGGACGCCACCCACGGCAGGCCGCTCTGCACCGCGTACGAGGCCTCCGCCAGATCCGCCCAGCCCACCGAGGGGTCGAAGCCCTGGACCACCGCAAGCGGCCCGTCGGCCAGCGAGCGGACCGCGACCAGCCCCAGCTCGGCCAGCGCCTCCTCCAGCCCGAGACCGCCCACGACCAGCACCTTCGACCCGGCCGGCACCTTCTCGGCAACCAGCCGGGCGGCGGCCTGGGCCGAGTTGATCACGTCGGTCGGCTCGGCCGGGACTCCCAGCTCGGTCAGGTGCTCGGCCACCACGCGCGGCGGGCGGGAGGCGTTGTTGGTCACGTACGCGAGCCGCATCCCGGCCGTCCGGGCGGCGTCCAGCGCGTCCACCGCGTGCTCGATCGCGTGTGCGCCCGCGTAGACCACACCGTCCAGGTCCAGCAGCGCGGTGTCGTACGCGTCGGTCAGCGGCCGCTCGCTGCCGCCGGGGGCGGTCCGTCGCACGGGGGTGGCCGTCTCGGTCATGGCTGCGCTACCTCATTCACTGCGTCGTTCACTGCATCGTCGTTCACTGCGTCGTCCGTCGCCTCGTCCGTGCCGCACTTCCTCGTGCGTCACGCCGTCCGTGCCGCACCGCGTCGTGCGTCACGCCGACCGTCACGGCGTCCGGCCGGTCGTCGCGCCCACCGGTCAGGCGCCGTCGTCGGCACCGGCTCCGGTCCCGGCACCGGTGTCATCCGCCGCTCCTCCGGACCCTCCGGCCGGGTCCTCGGCGACCGCCGGGGGCGCCAGGTACCCGGGTGCTCCCGGCAGCAGCGGTCCGTACGCCCCGGCACGGGCCGCCAGGGTCGCCCGGGTCTGTCGCAGCGCCTGCCGGTAGTGGTCCGCCTCCGGCCGCATCGCCACGGCCAGCGCCAAGTGCTCGGCGGAGGCCTCGAAGTCGCCCAGCCGGGCCGCCGCGACGCCCCACCCGAACTGAGCGTAGTCGTCCGCCGGGTCCGCGAGCGCCACGGCCCGGAAGTTCTCCAGCGCCGCCGCGTACGAGCCCGCGTCGAACTGGGCCCGTGCCAGCGCCTCCCGGATGCTGCGCGAGTGCGGCTCGGCCGCCGCCGCCCGGGCGAGCAGCTGCTCGGCGGCCGCGGGATGCCCCTGTGCCAGCAACCGGGCGCCCCGGCGGAACCAGTCGTACACGTCCCCGGTGGGCTCCCCGGAACGGCTCTGCCGCGGCACTCCGCCGACCGGCACCTCGCCGACCGCCGTGCCGTCGGCCGGTGCACAGCCGGCCGCGCCGTCGGCCGGAGCGCCCCCGTGGGTGGCACCGCTCGGCCCGCCCGACTCGGCCGGGCCGCCACCGTCCACCCGTTCCTGCCCGTCGTCCATGCCGTACCTCGCCCTCGGTCACACACCCGCCCCACCAACTCGGCGCGGGCATTCCGATCTCTCAACAACGTGTACCCGGTTACGATGCCCAGAATGAGCACACCCAGTGCAGAAGACGGAGTCGAGACTCCCGAGGGCGGCCCCGGCGATCCCGGGCACGTTGCCACCGCCGGCCTGTCCCTGTCCCCCTTCCGCGGCCTGCGCTACGTCCCCGACCGGGTCGGCGCCCTGGCCGCGGTGATGTCCCCGCCGTACGACGTCGTCGACCCGGGCCGCCGGCTCGACCTGGAGACCGCCGACCCGCACAACGTGGTCCGGCTGATCCTGCCCAGGCCCGAACCCGAGGACGCCGGCGACCGCCCCGACCGCGACACCCGCTACCGGCACGCCGCCCGGCTGCTGGCCGCCTGGCAGCGCGAGGGCGTCCTGGCCGCCGATCCCGAACCCGCGATCTACGTCTACGAGCAACGGGTGCCGGCCACCGCCGACTCCCCCGAGCTGCTCCAGCGCGGCCTGATCGGCGCCCTCGCGGTGAGCGGCCGCGAGGGCGGTGTGGTGCTCCCGCACGAGGACGTGATGCCGCGGCCGGTCGCCGACCGGGTCGGCCTGATGCGCACCACCCGGGCCAACCTGGAACCGCTGCTGCTCACCTATCGGGGCAACGGCGGCGCCTCCGGCGTGATCGAGCGGACGGTCGAGGGCGAGCCGCTGCTCTCCACGGCCACCAGCGACGGCACCCACCACCGCCTGTGGGCGGTCACCGACCCGGCCGAGATCGCCGAGATCAGCCGCGACCTCGCCACCTGCCGGGCCCTGATCGCCGACGGCCACCATCGCTGGGAGATGTACCTGCGCCTCCAGCGCGAGCACCGCCACCTGCCGCGCAGCCCCTGGGACCGCGGCATGGTGCTCCTGGTGGACACCGCCCGCTACCCGCTGCGGGTCCGCGCCATCCACCGCGTGCTGTACCGGCTGCCGGTGGCCGAGGCACTCGAGCGGCTCGGCGACCAGTGGAAGGTCAAGGAGGTCCCCGGACCGCTGTCCGCCGCGCTCCAGGCCCTCGCCGAGCAGAAACGGCACGGCGGCAACGGCTTCGTCGTGACCGGCGGCGACGGCATCTACTGGCTTCTCGGCGAGCCCGAGGAGTCCCTGCTCGACGCCACCGTGCCGCACGGCCGGCCCGAGGAGTGGCGCCACCTGGACGCCACCGTCCTGCACGCCACCCTGCTGGACCGCACCTGGCACGTCCCCGACGGTCCGGACGACATCGGCTACCTGCACACCGCCGTGGCCGCCGAACGGGAGGCCGCCCGCACCGGCGGCACCGCCGTCCTGCTGCACCCGGTCCGGGAGTCCGTGGTGCGACGGCTGGCCGAACAGGGCGTCACCATGCCGCGCAAGTCCACCTCCTTCGGGCCGAAGCCGGCCACCGGGCTGGTGCTGCGCAACCTCGCGCTGGGCTGACACCTCCGCCGGCCGGACACAGGCCCGGACGCCGTGAGGCCCTGCCGTTCCCGGAGTTCCCGGGGAACGGCAGGGCCTCACGGCGTTGCCTCAGGGTGCTGATCAGCCCTTGTCTGCGTCGGCCTTGGCAGCCTCGGCCTCCTCGGCGTTGGACTCCTCGACCTTGGTGTTCTCGGCCTTGGTGTCCTGGGCGTCCTGAGCCCGCGCGGGGACGACGCCGTCGAAGTCCTCGTCGATCTCGAGGTCGTCCTCGTCGTAGTACTCCTCGACGTCCTCCTCGTCCTCGAAGATCACGCGGTCGTCGGCGTTGTCGCCGCCACTGCGCTTCTTCGCCGGGGCGTCGGTCGACTCGGTCTCGTCCTCGGCCAGCTCCGGGTCGAGCGCGTCGGTGAACTCGACGCCGTCGATCTCGGCCAGCCGCTCCGAGGCGTTGGTGCTGCCGTCGGTGTCGGCCTCGGCGGCCTTGGCGAACCAGTCACGGGCCTCGTCGGCCCGGCCGGCCGCGATCAGGGCCTCGGCGTAGGCGTAGCGCAGGCGCGCGGTCCACGGGTGCACGGCGCTGGAGGCCAGCTCCGGGCTCTGCAGCGTCACCACGGCGGCGTCGAACTGCTCCATGTCGCTGCGGGCACCGGCCGCGACCAGGCGCATCTCGACCTGGCCGGCCTTGTCCAGCTGCTTCACCTCGGGCTCACCGGCCATCGCCAGCGCCCGCTCCGGACGGCCCAGACCGCGCTCGCAGTCGGCCATGACCGGCCACAGGTCCGCCCGGCCGGTCATCCGACGGGCGGCGCGGAACTCGGTCAGCGCCTCGGAGTAACGCTGCGTCATGTACGAAGCGAAACCGGCCGCCTCACGGACGGCCGCCACGCGGGAAGCCAGTCGGAGCGCGACGCGCGAGAACTGGTACGCCTCCTCCGGCTCGCTGTCGAGCAGGCGGGCCACCATCACCAGGTTGCGGGCGACGTCGTCCGCGAGGGTCTTGGGCAGGCTCTTGAGCTCCTGACGCACATCCGCGTCCAGCTCGAAGCCGGTGACGTCCTCCGGGATCGGCAGACGCTTGACGGGCTCGTAGTTGCCACGGCGGTCGTCGTAGTCCCGACGGTCACCGCCGCGCTCGTCACGGTCACGGCGGTAGCCGCCGCCCTGGCGGTCGTCACGGCGGAAGCCACCGCGGTCGCCGCCACGGTCGTCGCGGCGGAAGCCGCCACGGTCACCGCGGTCGCGGTTGAAGCCGCCGCCCTGGCGGTCGTCGCGACGGAAGCCGCCGCGGGCGCCACCGCGCTCGTCGCGGTCACGGCCGTACCCGCCCGACGGACGGTCGTCACGACGCGGACGGTCATCACGGTCATCACGACGGAAGCCACTCGGGCGGTCGTCGCGACGGAAACCACCGCCGGCCGGGCGGTCGTCACGACGGAAACCACCCGAGGGGCGGTCGTCACGACGGAAACCGCCACGGTCGCCACCGCGGTCGTCACGGTCACGGCCGTACCCGCCCGACGGACGGTCGTCACGACGCGGACGGTCATCACGGTCATCACGACGGAAGCCACTCGGGCGGTCGTCGCGACGGAAACCACCGCCGGCCGGGCGGTCGTCACGACGGAAACCACCCGAGGGGCGGTCGTCACGACGGAAACCGCCACGGTCG
>NZ_JBIWNZ010000023.1:98393-156682 GCF_044767505.1 Kitasatospora sp. NPDC101235 | reverse complement strand
GGGCTCCGGCACCGAGTACGCCGCGGACCTGACCCGCCGCTGACCCGCCGCTGCCGGAGGCATTCCGCATGTTGTGATCGCGGAAGTTACCGATAAACGTGCCGAGCCCTCCCGGACGCCGAAGGCTCAGTACAGGTGGCTTCGCGCGCGACGCGCGGGCCCGGCCGCCTTCGCCGTGTCCGGCGGCCCGGCCGAACGCCGCCACCAAGCGGAGAGGGTGGCAGCACCGGTACTGTCACCCTGGCAGTGTGGGTGCCGGGTCGGTGGATGACGTGGCGATGGGCGGGTAGCCGGGGCGGCCGGTGTCGGGTAGGTGCGGCGCCAGTGCTGCTCGCGGCGTTCGGGGCGGCGGCCCCGTTCCGGGTGGCCGATGGTGCCGCGCGGGTACGGGTTGGGCAGTGGGTGGAGGAGCACCGGGAGGCGGTGGTCCGCGACAGGACCAGTCGAACGACACAGCGCAGACCTGACCCGAGCCCCGCAGTGACGTTTTGCGTCGAGAAGTGACATCAGGTTTGGCGGGCGTAGGACGCGAGGCGATCGGCGAGCGCGATGACGAGGTCGCGCAATTCATCGGGGCGCTCGATGACGAACGGCCGGTCGAGTGAGGCGAGTACCGGAGGCAACCAGTCGAGCCGCTCCGCCCGTAGCTCGACGCGCAGCCAGCGCTCGGCCGTCCGGTCCTCGCCTGCCGCGGGTTCATGCTCCTCCAGGGCCGCGACGCTGGCGGGAAGGTGGGCGCGGACGTGTTCAACTGTCCCGTGGATCCGCAGAATCACCTCATGCCGGTACTCGGCCGTGGCGAACCCTGACAACACGCGCTGTGCCGGGCCGGGACCCATGGGCGCTTCGAAAGAGCCGGACAGGGTCCTCGCGTCTGCGATGCGATCGAGCCGGAAGGTTCGGTCCTCGCCGATCTCGGCGTCCTTGCCCGTGACGTACCACCGGCCCGAATGGGTGACGATCCCGTACGCGTGCAGCGTGCGTTCGCTACGCCGTCCGTTGCGGTCGGTGTATCTGATCGAGACCGGTCGACGGTGGCGCACCGCATCGGCGATGGTGAGCAGGACCCCGGTGTCCGGGGGGTCGAACTCGCCGGGCTGATCCGTGAAGGCGAGCGCCTCCAGGAGTGTGTCGAGCCGACGGGCGATGTGCTTGGGCAGCACCCGCCGGATCTTCGCCGATGCCGTCTCGTTTGCCGTGTGCTCCGTCGTGGTCAGCCCTGCTCGGCGGCCGGCGACCAGGCCGAGCAGCACGGCCAGTGCCTCCTCGTCGCTGAGCATGAGCGGAGGCAAGCGGTACCCGGGGGCGAGCCGGTACCCGCCATAGCGGCCGCGCACCGATTCCACGGGCACGTCCAGGTCGATCAGCTGGTCCACATATCGCCGCACGGTGCGTCCTTCGACGCCGAGCCGGTCGGCGAGTTCGGCCACAGTCCGGGTGCCGCCCGATTGCAGCAGCTCCAGGAGTTTCAGCACGCGGCCAGTGGGTCGAGGCATGTGCACAACCTAACGCGAATAGTGGACCGATTCTGTCCACTATTTCTCCTAGTCTGCGACGTGCTCGCCCCCAGTACAGCCAAGGAGACCCCTATGGACTTCGTCTCGATCCGCATCATCACCAGCGACGTCGCGCGCCTCGTCGAGTTCTACCAGCACGCCACAGGGGTGCAGGCGACGTGGGCCACCGAGGACTTCGCCGAGCTCAAGACCGCGGGCGCCACCCTCGCGATCGCCGGCACCCGCACTGTCCCGCTGTTCGCCCCGGGCTCCGCCCGTCCGGCGGACAACCACAGCGTGATCACCGAGTTCCTCGTCGAGGACGTGGACCGCGTTCACCGGAACCTGACCGGCTTCGTCACCGACTTCGTCAACGGGCCCACCACGATGCCCTGGGGCAACCGGTCGCTGCTGTTCCGCGACCCCGACGGCAACCTCGTCAACTTCTTCACCCCCGTCACCCCGGCAGCCATCGAGAAGTTCGCACGTTGACGCGACGCGCAGCCACTCACGCGGGAGCCCTGAGATCCCAGGGCTCCCGATGAACGCTACGGCCCGAGCTCCACGCCGAGGTCGACCGGCCCTTCGCCCCGACGCCGCGTCAGCGAGAACTGCTGGACCTGGCCGCGCAGACGGGCTCGAAGGCAGCCAAGACCCTGGCCGCCCGCTTCGACCGCGAGCAGGGCACCCTGTGGTGGGCAGACCGCGGAAGCCGTCGACTCCCCGATCGGGCTGCTCGACGCGGCCGACGCCGCACCTGGAGCCGCCGAACTCCGGGCCCGCTCGTACGACCTGCTCGCACTCGCTCCCGGCGCGGCCGTGGTCGATGTCGGCTGCGGTGCGGGCCGCACCGTCGCCCAACTGACCGAGCCGGGCGCCCGCGCGGTCGGCATCGACGCGGACGAGCGGATGGCGGCCGCCGCGCGGCGACGTCTGCCGGACGCCGACGTGCGGCTCGGCGACCTTGTCCCACACCGCGCTGCCGCCGTACCGGCCTCCCCCGGCGTCGGAAATGGCCCCGGAGCCTTCCCGTCGAGGACCGGACCGAGGCTCGGCTGGTAGGTGGTGCGCGGCGAACACCGTGGACCGCAGCCGCGCCCCGGTGACAGCCGGGAGAACGGACGCCTCTGCGCGCGCCACTCCGGTGAACCGCTGCCTGCTCTGCCGCCCGGTGAGGTGGCGGACGATGGCTCCCTCATCGCCGCCGAACCCAGCCTGACCGGCCGACTCTCCTGGGTGTGCTCAGCCGAGCCGTGTGCGCAGGTGTCCCAGTGCCGCCTCCAGCGCGTCCTCGGCCGCGACGGGCAGGTCGGGCTCGACGCCGACGCCCTCCCAGTTGGTGCCGGTGACCGGGTTGATCGAGCGGGCGGCGGGGACGGTCACGGCGACGTGCGGGGAGACCGGAATACGATCCGTGGGGTGGGCGCCGCCCCGGGTGGTCCGGCCCACCACGGTGGCGCGCCCCAGCACCTTCAGGTTGTACGCCAGCTCCTCTCCGCCGGAGAAGGTGAAGTCGCTGGTCAGCACGGCGACAGGGCGGTCCAGGTAGCGGGGGGCGGCGAGGCTCCCCAGGGTCCAGTACTGGCGGGTGGAGTCGGTGGCCCGCTGATAGATGTCGTTCAGGTGGACCTCCGCGTCCGGGAAGAAGTAGCTGCACCACAGCTGCACGCCCTCCGGTGAGCCACCCCGGCACTGCCGCAGGTCGATGACCAACGCCTCGGTGGGAGCGAGCAGTTGCATCGCCGCGGCGATCGCGGGACCCCCCAGCCCGGCGGGGGCGATCATGCGCAGGTCGAGGTAGCCGATGTTGCCGTCGAGCTGCTCCACGCGCCGGACGCCATAGTTGCTCTCCCGGGCGTACTGCGCGAAGCGGGCGCGGGCGACCTCCTCCGGCTCCTCGTCCATCGGCTGCGGCTCCTCGGTCCACAGCAACCGCAGATGCTTGTCGGGGCAGGCCTGCTGGAGATCCCGCGTGACCTGCTCGCACAACTCCCGTTCTTCCAGGCCCTGGTACGCGCCTTCGGCCAGGCGGCCCCGGATCGCCGCGTCGATGGCGGCCGTCTGTTCGGGGAACACGTAACCGGCAGTGATCCGGGCGAGCGCGGCGTCGAGTATCTCGTGATGAGTCGTCATGGGTGTGAGAATAGGTCCTGGCCGAACGAGCACCCATCGGATTTCCCGGCCGCTTCCACCGTCACTGCCATCGCCCTGGCGACACGCCGCACGGGGCGCGGCCTGCCCGTCCGAAGGGGTCCCTGCTGGCCGAGGCCTGCCGGGGCCGGGGAGGGCCTGCTGCGGGTGCTGGAGCGGCGCAACCGCACACCGGGGCGCGGACGGTTCGGGCTCGATACCGAGGGTTGTTTCGCCGACGGACTGTGAGACGCGCACGGCGCGGGACCTACGGGTGGTGGCCGTCCCGGCCTGGATGGGCCGGGACGGCGGGCGTACGGGGCGAGTCAGCCGGCACCCGCCCCGCAGTGCGGCGGAGCGGGCGCCGATCGACGAGTACCGGCCGGTCAGCCCACGGTCACCGCGGGCCCTTCCCGGTGGCTCGCGAGGTGGCCCCTGAGAGCGAAGCCGGCCACGGCGGCGGTGCCCGGGTCCAACGTGACGCCGCACTCCAGGAGTTGTCGGGCCGCGAGACGGAACTCCTCGGGGTGCCCGGCCGCGCGCGAGGGCGCGCCGAAGCACGGGCACCGGTCAAGTGACGAATGGAGGGCAGGAAGGCGCCGCCGGTGGTTGGAGCGGGAGTGCGTCACCCCTGCCAACTCGCCATCTCATACCGGCCATTCGGACACGCGACGCCTGAACATCGATCCCGCCGACGCGGTGATTCCGTTCGGTGCCCCTGTCAGCCTGCCCCGGTTCATGCACCACCTTCGTGGGTACTACGGCTCGGGCGGAGCTCCGGGTGACTGGGACTTCGACGTGTACACCGACGTGCGTGATCTCCGCGAGAGCGTCGTGCTGTTCGGCAACCAGCGCGAGGTCTGGTTCCAGGTCAACCGCGGCCCGGTGGTAGCCGGCCAGTCCAAGTTGATTCCCCGGAACCAGGGCCGGCTGGTAACCGGCCGCCTCCACGGCGACCGGTTCGGGACGAATGCCCACCTGCACGCGGGAGGAGTGATGTTCCGTGACCGCCTCGCCGCCGTCGGGGGCGCCTCGGCCGCGGCGCGGGCGTACCGGCGGTATGTGGCCAGGCTGCGCGATCCTCTTCCTTTGCGCGCGGGACGGCCGGTCCGCCCTGAGTTCGGCACCACGATGCGGCCGCGCTCTGTGAGCTGATCGATGCCGGGTCACGCGACCGCATGGCTGACCCTGCTTGTCACTTCGGGGCAGATTCGGGAGAACAGGGCCGGGATGCTCGTCCTCGACCGGCTCAACCTGCTGTTCCGGACCGGCGCCGGCGACCAGGACGCTGGAGGAGGTCGCGCACGAGCACGCGGACCTGGCGCGACCCGCCGACAGCGGGGACGCGCACCACGACGAGCGGAGTCGCGTATGCGCGAGCTGCTGGAGAGGATCGAGGCCCGGCAGGCCGCGGCCGGTGAGGGGGCCGACCGGCTCCGCCAACAGATCGCCCACCTCACCGACCATCCGGCTGCCGCTGAAGAGGTCCTGGAACGGCTGCAGGTCACCCGCGAGGCACTGCTCGAGATCGCCGGCACCGGTGATCGGGCCTCCGGCCCTCTTCCCTCGGCCTACCACCAGATCCTCGCGGCATCCTCATCGAACCCGGACCTGGCCTGTTCGCATACCGCAACCGACCCACCAGAGTCCGCCGACACCCTCCTCAGGCCAGAACCAGACAACGGCCCGTCGAACGCCCGATCAGGAGTGCAGCTCGAGGAATTCGAGCCGGTTGCCGAACGGGTCGACGGTATGAAAGCGGTCCTGCCCGGGCACTTCGTTGCTGAAAGTGACGGGATATCCGTGGTCGGCCAGCCGGTCCGCGAGCGCACGCAGCCCGCGGATCTCGAAGCCGGGATGGGCCCTGAGCGCGGGCCGGAAATCCAGCTCCACTCCGAGGTGGACTTGAAAGCCGGACCCCTGAAACCAGCAGCCGCCACGGGCGGCGAGCGCCGGCGGCTTGGGGATCTCGGACAGACCGAGCAGTTCACCCCAGAAGGCTCGGCACTGCTGCTCGCCACCGGACGGGATGGCGAGCTGGACATGGTTGATGGCAGCGAGGGAGAGGGCAGCGGTCATGGCACGGGCCTCCAGCTGGTTCGGTCTCACGGCGATTATCTCGACATCAAGATACATTGCGCGCCGCCGGGCGCCCACCGGTTCCGCTGCGGAATGTCAGACCCTCTTCAATGGCGCAAAGCACTCAAATGCTCACAGAAACCGGCCAGCCTTCCCCAGCGCGCCATGCGCACCGTTCTTCGGCGCACTCCGGTGCGGGCGCCGTCCAATGGTGGAGTCGGGTACTGGAACTGTCCGAATGCCTGCCTGATCAGGCGTCGCGCTCCTCGGCCGTCCCGAAGCGCGCCAGACAGTGCCACACCTTCTTGAGCGCCTGCTGGTCATGGAGTCCGGTGCGTGCGGCGTCTCCGACAATCCGGGGATCGAGGTAGCCGTCAACGGCGATCTCGACTCCCAGGTCGACGTACTCCTGTCCGCGGTAGTCCGGGTGGCGTCCGAGCTCTTCGACCGTAAGCCTGAGTCCTGGGTGCCATTCGAGCGGGCATGGCAGGCGGCGGGCTGCGGCTTCCACTGCCGTTCCTCGAAAGCTCGGGTCCAGGACCAGTGCCTCGACATCGCGCTCCAGGACGAGTGGCCCGTGTACCTGTGCCTCGATGTAGTCGTCGAGTGCGTCCTGGCCGTCGGCCTCAGCCAGCTCTATGAGGGACATGCCGGCCGCGACACCGAAGGCCGACGGTTCGAAGACGCTGTCCGGGTAGCAGAACGTGGCTCGCGGAAGGACCTCAGCAGTCAGCCGAAAGTGCGCGGAGCCGAACCGGGGCGCCCCGCCGAGCGGCCTGCGCCGGAAGTCCAGCGCGCCGTAGACAGGCCGCTCGTGCGCAGGCGCGTGGTCATACGCGCCCCCGAAGATCCGGCTCTCCCAGCGCCACCGGTCACCGCCGGGGTGGGCCGTCAAGCCGCCGTTGCTTGTTCCCGTGACGAACTGCGAGTGATAGACGCCGTCCTCGGCCAATGCGAGCAGGATCGGCCGACCGCGCACCGTGCGGTCCGGGTGAAAGTTCAGGGTCACTCGCAGCGCGGGGTCGACCGGAGGCCCGGATGACAGCGACGCGACATGACGGATTGCCTGTTTCTGTGGAGACGGGGCTGTATGAGCGTTCACCAGCGCAGTGTGCCCGAACCTGACCAACTGGTGCACCTGGATTGGCCTTGCGCCACGGCGAAGGCACGATGGCCGTCCATCGGCCGAAAACACAGGACGCCGCGCCGGATGTCCCACTCGTCGGAACGGCCGAACAGCGTGTGCACCGTGGTGGCACCGGGAGGCGGTCAGCGGCCGGCCAGGTGGCGGGAGGTGAGGTTGACCTCGTCGAGTTGGGCGGTGGTCAGGCGTCGGGCTTCCCAGATGACCGCGGCCACGTCCGCGGCCCGGGAGTGGAGCGGCGGCAGGTCGTCGGGAGGGCGGAGGCCGCCGAGCGCCGCCGGATCGGGCGCGGGGATGTCGCCAACGACTTGACGCACTCGCCGCTGATCGCGGTCTCCGCCGTCTCGAACCGCGCCAAGGGCAACAAGGGACCGGACGCCTGACGCCCGCCGCTCCGGTCGTACTGGTGCACGTACAGCCGCGCCTGGGTCGACGTCAAGTACGTCTACGGCCTCAGCACCACCACCTCCGAGAAGGCCGCGCTCGTCGAGATGCTCGACACCTGCGCGTAGCAGCACCCGGTCGGCCCGCCGGGGGCTCAGCAAGCCGACCGGCCACTTCAGAACGGGGGCTCGTCGTGCCAGGGGCCGGTCGCCGGTTGAGGCGGCCGGGAGCCGTTCTGCTGGAGGACGGCCACGGCGTCGTCGACGCGGCCGAGGTCGATGAGGTAGCCGGCCAGGGCGTGGCAGTCGGCGGGGGCGTGCCGTTGGAGTGCGGCGACGGCTTCCTCGGTGCGTCCGGCGTCGGCGAGGAGCTCGGCGATGTGTTCAGCTGCGTACCAGGTGTCGCCCTTCGGGTGGGCCCGGGCCGCTTCGACCGCCTCGTCGACTCCTGCGCTGGCGGCGATCAGCGGCAGCCGCATCCAGAACAGCTCCCACTCCTCCTCACCACCACGGCGGGCCTTGAGATCGTCGAGGTGGGCCAAGCCGTCCCGGGGGCGGCCCTGGCCGAGGCACAGGTCGGCCAGGGCATGAAGAATCCAGTCGTCCCTGGGGTAGGCGTCGGCCTGGGCACGCATCACGTCGATCGCCTCGCCACCCCGGCCGTGCCGGGCCAGGAGCCGCGCGAACCGGTAGGCCGAGTTCGCGCCCTGCGGCGCAGGTCGGTCGCCCGGCTGGTACACGGCGATCGCGCCCTCGACGTCGCCGCGCTCCTCCAGCAGTTCCGCCAGCCGCTGGGCGGCATGCCCGTAGGTGTCGGCCGTTGCGCAGGCGCGCAGTTCCGCGATCCGGCCGTGCCGGGCGAGCAGGTCGGCGAGCTGGTCGCAGCCGTTGACCGAGGTGATGCTCCGGTTGCGGAGCAGGGAGACGGCCTCGTCGACGCGGCCCTGGCGCTCGCGGATCGTTGCTAGCAGGCCGATCGCCGTGTCGGAGTCGAGACCGCGGCAGCACCACGGGCTGTCGCAGCGGTGGCCGGCCGGGATCCGGGCGGCAAGCAGCACGGCGGCCTCCTCGTCCCGACCCGCGTCCTGCGCGATGTCGACCAGGGCGTGGGCGAGGCACCCGTCGTCGACATGCGGCACCAGCAGGGTGAACGCCTCCTCGGCCCGGCCGTGGCGTGCGAGCAGGCGAGCGTAGGACTCCAACGCCATCGGGTGCCCGAGCGCCATCCGGGCCCGGGTCACCTCGATCGCCTCCTCAATGCGGCCCCAGCCCTCCAACAGTTCCGCAGCAGTCACGGTGGCCGTCCACCAGCCGGTCGCGAGGAACGGTGCCAGCACATCCAGCGCCTCGGCCTGCCGGCCCCGCTCACCCAACAGCCGTGCCCACTCCCGCGCGCAGAACCACTCCCCACGCCCGGCCCACGCCCCCACCACAGCGCCATGCCCGCGTTCGAACAGCCGGGAGACCAACTCCGGCGGAATACAGCCGGACCGCATCCGGACCCGATAATCAAGATCAGCAGCGTCCACGACGACGCACCGTAGCCCCTGCCCCTGACACCAAGTCACCGACTGCTTCGAATACAGCACAGTCGGAACGACGCCCCCCTCGTCGCCGTCTCCAACCGCAGCAAAGGCGACCAGTCCCCTGAGACCTGCCGCCCGCCCCTGCGCTCCTACCGGTGCACGTACTCCCGCGCCTGGGTCCACATCAAGAGCCTCTGTCAGCTGAACGTCACCGAGGGCGAGCAGCAGGCCCTCACCGATGCTCGACACCTGCCCGCAGTGACCGCCCCTGCCCCCGAGCGCTTCGAGGAGCGGGTCACCGACGGCCCTGGCGGGGTGATGGCCGAGGAGGTCAGCGTCATCACCGGCGACCTCACCATGATGAGGATGAACGAAAACGGCTCTGACCGCCGTTCCGTGAAGCCTCGGTTCGTCCTGGCCCGGAGCCGGCCAGAGCGGCCGGCTGCGGATCACCAATGCGGCTATCAGAGCGCCTTCCGGACATATCGCGAGCGAGAGACGCGCGCCGAGGGGTATGTCGTCTCGCACGAGATGACCTGGGGACCCGTTAGGAGACCAGCGTGTACGCGGCAGTGCGGCGGTACGAAGGGGTGACCGACCCCGCGGAGGCGGGACGCCGAGTGGCCGAAGGATTCGTGCCTCTCCTTCGCCAGGTGCCCGGATTCGTAGCCTATTACTGGGTTGATGCCGGGGACGGAGTGATGGTCTCCACCAGCGTCTTCGAAGACCAGGCCGGGGCCGAAGAGTCGATCCAGAGGGCGACGGGCTTCGTGCGGGACAACCTCGAGACACTGCTTCCCAACCCTCCGCAGGTCACGGCCGGCCAGGTCGTGGCCGCCGGATAGCGAACCTCCGCAGGCTCGTCACGGAACTGCGGGCAGAGCCAATTTCAACGAGCGCCATCAGAGCTGGTCGGGGTCTCGGGTGGGCTGACCACGCCACCGCCCGGGCTGTCGTCCGCGACGCCGAGGCCGCTTGCGGGAGCTCACCACGCGGGTTCTGAGCCGACCCGTGGCGATGCCCACCACACCCGCACCTGGGTCGACGCGGTCTCGCGCACTCTCTCGGCACTGCTGCGACAGGCTGGGCGGGTGTCCCAGCGCAAGGTCCGCCTCGACCTCGTCGAGGCGCCCTGCTCGGACTCGCCTGCTCGATCATCTTCCTCCGGCTACCCCGAAATCCACCAGGAACAGCCCCACCCATGAGCTGGAGTGTCAAGCGGCGAGGGCACGGGCTCGCGCCCGCCCTTCGTTGTGGGGCTCCCGGCCGACTTGCGCCGCCGAACCGACGAGCTGTAGCACCGACCCGTCGGAGCAGCAGAGAAAGGGAGGGGCGGATGCTCCAGCACCTCATCTCCCAGGACGAGCACCTTCGTATGGTCCCCACCGACCGCGACCAGTTGGCCGCCGCCGTCGAGGGGCTCCCCGAGGACCTGCGGGCCCTCCCCGAGGGCGCGGACCCCAGCCAGGCGCGCGTCTTGGCCCGGTGGATCGGCATCGGTCTCGTGAGCCTGGGTGACCCCGATGAGGCACGGGTGTTCCTGCGGCAGGCGCTCGACCTGGCCACTGCCAGCGGCAGCGCCGGTGCCGTCATCGCCACGCAGCTCAACCTCGGGGACGCCTACCGCTATGGCGGTGACGTGGAGACCGCAGACGCGTTCTACCGCAGTGCCCTGGGCGCCGCCCGCAGCCAGCGTTCCGACCTCGTCGACTTCGCTCTCCAGCATCTCGGGAAGCACCTCATGGAGCAGGGCGACCTCGCGTCCGCGCGTACGTGCCTGCGGGAAGCGCAGCAGCTGCGGACCGCCAAGGGTGACCCGGAACCGGTCAAGTCCACGCAGTCCGCACTTGAGCGCGTGGAGGGGCTGCTCGGCCATCTGCCGTGCGCCAACCCGGCCAGTGCCGGCGGAACGTTCGGCAACGGCCACCAGCAGCCGTAGATCGTGATCTTGTCCGTCCTTCATAATGGGTGCTCATGACTGGTGAGCCCTTGTCCGTGCCCCTCGCTGAGCTGCGCAGGTCGTTCGACGTGCTGCTGCGCCATGTGGAAGCCACCACGGCGGGCGATGCCGTCGCCCTGGACAAGGACTACTTCTGGTCCATCCCCTCGGACGAGCAGTACGACGTCACCAGGGAGCCGAGCGACCTGACGATCGGACAGCTCTCGGAGTCCTGGCAGCATCTGAGGGATCTGCTTGCCGACCAGGATCGTGCTCTGGGATACCACCTGGTGTGGCTCGCCGACGTCCTGCGGGCGATAGGCCAGGACCTTCCGGCGTAGTCGCCTCCGGTCACAGGTCGTGATCTTCATGGTTGCAGAGCTGCTTGCCGCCGGTCGTGTTCTTTCGGACCAGCGGGCGGACCGGATAAAGATGCCCGCGATGTGGAGCGGCTTCGCCGCTGTATCGAGCCGGGAGAGTTGCTCGGTGGCCCGTCCCACAGTCAGGGAGCGGAACCTGCGTGAGTGTGCGCTCCTGGCGCAGACCCTCATCGTGATCGGCTGCATCAACTCGGGGGACGCCGTCTTCACCGTCTGACGGCGGCCGTCGTGTGGTCTCGTCTCTCGTTTCGCATCCCGTGGCGGCCTCGTCGCACAGGGCGGAAAGTGGGATGAGGGGCATCAGGTAAGCGAGATGATCATGGACCGTTACCCGCCTATTGCCGACCATGGCCTCATCGGAGACCTGCAGACCGCTGCTCTGGTGTCGTCCCAGGGGGCCGTCGACTGGTTCGCAGCTCCCCGGTTCGACTCGCCCAGTGTCTTCGCTGCTCTGCTCGACCATGACGGCGGCGGCTACTTCCTGTTCGCGCCGGAGGGTCGGAACGTCACCTGCAAGCAGCTCTACTACCCGGACACCGCCGTGGTGGTCACGCGGTTCATGTCGCCGGACGGAGTCGGCGAGGTCTTCGACTGCATGCCACCGGATCGCACCGGCACCCCCGCTGAAAGGCATGTGCTGCTACGCGGTGTGCGGGCGGTGCGTGGCACGGTGCGCTTCACTTTGGAGTGCCGTCCGCGGTTCGACTACGCCCGGGCCACCCACCATCTCGACCTGCAGGACAGTACCGCCACGTTTCGGGCACCGAACGTCACCGCCTTTCTGCAGAGCACCTTCCCCCTGCAGCGGGACGGCAGGGACGTACGGGGTGAGGTGACCTTGAGGCCGGGTGAGGTGGCTGCGGCGGAGTTCACCGTCGACGGACCGGACGGGCACCCCCCGCTGCCGATCACGCCAGACCGGACGATGGAGCGGTTCTGGGACGTGGTGGACTTCTGGCAGCGCTGGGTGCACCACTCCAGCTACCGCGGCCGGTGGCCGGGTGCCGTGCATCGCTCGGCCATCACGCTGAAGCTGCTCACCTACGCACCCACGGGCGCTCCCGTCGCCGCCGCCACCATGGGGCTGCCCGAGCAGATCGGAGGGGAACGCAACTGGGACTACCGCTACACCTGGGTCCGCGATGGTTCCCTGTCCGTGCGCGCCCTGCTCGACCTGGGGTTCGACGAGGAGGCGGCGCAGTTCACGCGCTGGATGGGAGAGCGCCTCCAGGCCCGGGAGGGCGCCGATGGCGAGCCGCTGCAGATCATGTACCGCGTCGACGGTGACCCCGAGCTGCCGGAAGAGATTCTCCCGCACTTCGAGGGCTATCGGGGTTCGTATCCGGTGCGGGTCGGGAACGCGGCGGCCGATCAGCTGCAGCTGGACATCTACGGCGAGGCACTCTACGCCTTGTCGGAGGGGCGTGAGGTCGCCATGAGAGGCGGCTATCACGGCTGGAAGAACGTCGCGCGAACGCTCGACTGGCTCGCCGACTCCTGGGACCGCCCCGACGAGGGTATCTGGGAGACCCGTGGCGGACGCAAGGACTTCACCTTCAGCCGCGTGATGGCCTGGGTGGCCTTCGACCGGGGACTGCGCCTGGCGAGAGAGCACAGCCGCCCCGCCGACGCTTCTCGGTGGACCGCGGCTCGTGACGCGATCCTCGAACAGGTGATGGAGCGGGGCTGGAACGAGAAGGAACAGGCCCTCGTCCAGCACTACGGAAGCGAAGTCCTCGACGCTTCGTTGCTGCTCATTCCGCGCGTCGGGTTCCTGGCGCCCAGAACGGTGAGCTGGCTGTCGACCTTGGACGCGATGGAGCGCACGCTGGTGTCGGACAGCCTCGTCTACCGCTACGACCCTGCGGCCTCCCCGGACGGTCTGCGTGGCGCCGAAGGCACGTTCAGTCTCTGCACCTTCCTCTATGTGGACGCTCTTGCCCGCGCAGAGCGGACTCGTCCGGCTCGGTATGCCTTCGAGAAGATGCAGACCTACGCCAACCACGTCGGCCTGTTCGCCGAGGAGATCGGCCCCAGTGGCGAGCAGTTGGGCAACTTCCCGCAGGCTTTCACGCATCTGTCGCTGATCATGGCCGCCACTACCCTGGACGACGCCCTCGACCGGCAGCGCGACTGAGAACCGCGGTCCGACGCGGTCACCCGAGGCCGCGCAGCGGTTCAGCCTCCGGTGGCGAAACCAGGGAAGAGGGTCATGCCGCCGTCCACGTAGAGGGTGGTGCCCACCACGTAGTCCATGAGGTCCGAGGCGAGGCCGACGGCCGCGTGGGCGATGTCCTCGGGATCACCGACGCGCCCGTAGGGAATCAGCTGCAACAGCTCCTTCTCGGCGTCGGGAGTGTCCCAGGCGTCGCGGTTGATGGGTGTCCTGATGGCTCCCGGAGCAATCGCGTTGACCCTGATCCGGTGGGGCGCGAGCTCCTGGGCGAGTGTCCCCATCATCATCTGCACACCGCCCTTGGAGGCCGCGTAGTTGACGTGCCCGGCCCAGGGGATGAGCTGGTGCACCGAGCTCATGCAGATGATCTTCCCGGCTGCTCGCGACACCTCGGGGACGACCCCCCGCCTCAGGAATTCCTTGGTCGCCTCCCGCGCGCACAGGAACTGGCCCGTGAGGTTGACGTCCAGAACCTTCTCCCACTGGGCCATCGTCATCTCGGTGAACGGGGCATCGCGCTGCAGCCCGGCGTTGGCCACGAGGATGTCGATGGTCCCGAACTCCTGCACCATCCGTTCGATCATCGCGACGACCTGGTCCTCCTGGGACACATCGGCCTCGTACGCCATCGCGCGCACGCCGAACCCGGCAATCTCCTCGACCACCTGCTCGGCCTCCTCGCGCCCGGCGACGTAGTTCACGACCACGTCGGCTCCGGCGCGACCCAGGCCGATGGCCGTCGCCTTGCCGATGCCCGAGTTCGCACCGGTGACGAGTGCCTTCTGGCCTTTGAGTAGATGTGCGGGAATGACGCCCTGAGGGGCTCCCTGAGTCACACTCACGCCGGTTCTCCTCCTCGACTGGCAGTTCTGACGACCTCGTGTGGAGCCGGCCGACTCCTGTTCGACACCGAATCATCCGAAAGCCCGGGCCACACGCGGTGCCCGGGCAGATTGCGCTGATCAGTCGAACGCGACCCGGCCACAGGGGGGATATGCGGCTCCTGGCGCCGAACAGGCACGGCGGGCCTTTCCCAAGTGCAGGCGATGAGTGCGCGGGATAGTCTGTTTCGCAGGAAGGTCAGGATCTCTGGACGGGTTCAACCCGCCGGCTGCCCTGTGCGATAACCAACTACTCTCTGCGGCGACCCGACGAGCACGGTGCACCCCTCGCTTCCCCGGAGGCGGGCAGGCCGCCGCGGCGCTTCCCAGGTCTCCCTGGTCCGGCGGGCGCCGGACACCCGCGCGAGATCGGGCGTGATGCCGGAACCCGCGAGCCATCGTCCGGCCCGGGACGCCTCCTCCCGCCCCTGCTCGTCGAGACGCCGTTCCTTGTCGACCGCCGTCTCCCGTTCGGCCTGCGCATGACGGATCAGGACGAGCCTCCGGCCGGTACCCATGATCACGTTGGCCTCCCCTTGTCCGCGGGCCGTGGCGCGGCCCGGCGGAATCGCTTGATCCTTTGTATCCGAACACTACCCGGCGCGGGTTCGTCGCCCGGTCGGCGCCGAGGGCCGCCACCGATGCCACGGCCACTGCGAGGAGAGCGCGTATGCGCATGGGTGTCCATCTGCTGCCGGGTGTGCTGTCCCGTCAGTTCGAAGGCGGCACGTCGACAACGCGTCGACAACGTGCTGACGAACGGCGCCCCCGCCCCCTCGCGGAGAGGGGACGGGGGCGCCGTTCGTTGCGGTGGGACCGTCTACCGGCGGCCGGTGGAGGCGTGCACCCGGTCGGCGGGGTCGTCGTCCTCGACCGGTTCGGGCTTGCCGGACGGGTGCGGCACCCGGACGGCGCCGGGGGCGCGGCGACCCTTGCGGGCGGCCTCGGCGAGGGCGAGCTGCCGGTCGGCCTCGGCCTGGATGGCGTCCTTGTCGCCGATCTCGGCGTCCGGCAGCGCGTCGGGGAGGATGTCCTCCAGCAGGCGCAGCGGCCGGTAGGCGAGGCCGATCAGGCCCCAGACGAAAAGCAGCAGGCCGACCACCACGAGCAGCAGTCCGGCGCCGCGGCCCGGTCCGGCGCCGAGCACCAGGCCGACCGAGTCGGCGAGCGCGCCGCCGGGGCGCATCAGCGGCTCGAAGACGTGGTCGGAGAGCGGGCCCGCGGTGAGGAAGCCGAGCGGCATCATCGACATGGCGAGCATCTGGTTGGTGGCCAGGACGCGGCCCTGGAGCTCCATCCCGACCTTGGTCTGGATCAGCGCCATCCAGTGCGAGTTGAGGATCATCATGGCAGCCCAGAGGACGAAGAGTCCGCAGGCGGTGAGCGCGGTCTCGGGGCGGCTGCCGGCGAGGACCGCGGCGAGGCCGACCACCGAGGTGAAGCCGATCATGCCGACGGTGCGGCGGCGCGTGCCACCCCAGAGCCCCATGACCAGGGCGCCGACCATGGCGCCGAGGCCGCCGAGGGCGGTGATGACACTGAGCTGTATCGGCGTGCCGCTGGCCAGCACCATCGGGGTGATCAGCACGGTGGCGACGGCGAACAGGTAGTTGAACACCACGAAGAAGACCACCATGGCGACCAGGCTGTGCCGGCGCGCGATGTACCGCCAGCCGGTGACGACCTCCCGCCAGAGCGGCTCCTCCTGCTTGTCGAACATGGCGTCCGGGAAGCGGACCAGCAGCAGGCAGGTGACACCGGTGAGGAAGGTGGCCATGTCGAACAGCACGACGCCGTGCAGGCCGATCAGCGTGACCAGCACGCCGCCCGCCAGGATGGCCATCATGTCGCCGGCGCCGGTGCCGAGCTGGGCGAGGCCGTTGGCCTGTCCGAGGTAGCGCTTGGGCACCAGTTGGGTGATCGAGGCGAGGTAGGCGGGCCGTTGGAAGGCTCCGCAGGTGGAGCCGATGCAGGCCACCACGTAGATGTGCCAGATCTCCAGGAGGTCGGTCCAGAGCAGCACGCCGAGGCCGAGCATGCCTGCGGCGGCCACGGTGTCCGTGACGATCATGATCTTGCGCCGGTCGACCCGGTCGGCGAGCGCACCGGCGACCGGCAGCAACAGGACGGCCGGCAGCACCGCGATGAACGAGATCATCGCGAAGTCGAAGGCCGAGTTGGTCTGCTGGTAGACCCAGACGCCGAGCGCGAAGGTGGACAGGCTGGTGCCGATCATCGAGACGAACTGGCCGATCGCCACCTTGGCGAAGACACCCAGCTCGGCCCGGGCGGCCGGGCGCTTGACCGCGGCCGGGGTGGATATCGCCCCGGTGGCGGCGAACTCCGCCAGCACCCGGGCGAGTTCGTCGGCCTGGTGCTTGAGGAAGTAGTGCCCGGCGCGCGGCACGACCGCGAGCTCGACGGTGTCGCCGAAGTGCTCCCACTCGGCGTACCGCTCCTCGTAGAGCTGGGTGGCGCGGTCCTTCTCGCCGACCACGCACAGGATCGGGGCGGAGATCTTCTCCGGCCGCTCGTCCCCGTAGGCGCGGGTGTAGAAGTCCTCGGCCTGCCGGACGTCGTGGCGCAGCGCCCGGACCAGGAAGTCCTGCTCGGCCTGGTCGTAGACGTCGGTGAAGCCGCCCATGGCGCGCAGGTACTCGAGGTAGCCCCGGTTGGACAGCACCCGGTCACCCGGCATCCGGCGCGCCATCCACTCGGCGAAGCGGCCGGGCAGCCGGGCGGCGGGGAAGGTGCCGCCGAGGGCGAGGCCGCGCAGGTCGACGCCGGCCGCCTCCAGCCGTGAGCCGAGGGCGGTGGCGAGCGCCCCGCCCAGGCAGTGGCCGTAGAGCAGCACCGGGCCGTCGACCTTCTCCAGTATCTGGGCGGTCAGGGTGTCGGCGAGCGTGGCGAGTTCGGCGAGCTCGTCGTCGGGGCGGCTCGGGTCGTGGCCGGGCAGCTCGACGGCGTACAGCCGGTGGCCGGCCGGGAGCGCGTCGGCGAGCGGCTGGAAGGTGATCGGGCTGCCGCCGCCGTAGGGGACGCAGACCACGTTGATCTCGGCCGGGGCGTTGCCGCGGGTGAGTTTGTGCAGCAGGGTGCGCGGGCCCTCGTCGGCGGTGCCGCCGGCCCGGGCGTCGATCAGCGCGGCGAGCTCGCGGACCGTGGGGTGCTGGAACAGGTCGATGACCGACAGGCCGTCACCGATCAGGCGCACGGCCCGCACGGCGGAGAAGGAGTCGCCGCCGAGCGCGAAGAAGTCGTCGGCCGCGCCGATCTCCTCGACCTCCAGCACCTGGCGGTAGACCTCGGCCACCGCGTGCTCGGTGTCGGTGGTCAGCTCGCCGCCGCCGGAGACCGGCTGGGCGGCGACCGGCTCGGGCAGGGCGGCCCGGTCGACCTTGCCGTTGGCGTTCAGCGGCAGGGCGTCCAGGACGACCAGCGCGGCCGGGACCATGTAGTCGGGCAGCCGGGTGCGCAGCGCGGCGCGCAGCTCGCCCGGGTCGGGCGCGGCGGCCGGGTCGGCGGGCACCAGGTAGCCGACCAGGGAGCGGGCGGCGCCCTCGCCCCGGGCGACCACGACGGCCTCGCGCACCTCGGGGCGGGCGGTCAGCTCGGCCTCGACCTCGCCGATCTCGACCCGGAAGCCGCGGATCTTGACCTGGTGGTCGATCCGGCCGAGGAACTCGATGGCACCGTCGGGGCGGCGGCGGACCAGGTCGCCGGTGCGGTAGGCGCGACGGCCCTCCACCTCCAGGAAGCGCTCGGCGGTGAGGTCGTCGCGGCCGAGGTAGCCGCGGGCGACGCCGCCGCCGGAGACGTACAGCTCGCCGGGGACGCCGAGCGGGACGGGGCGCCGGCGGGCGTCCAGGAGGTGGGCGCGGACGTTGCCGAACGGCCGGCCGAGCGGCGCGGTGGCCGCGTCGCCGAGGTCGGCGGGCACCGGCATGCCGAGCATCGAGACGGTGGTCTCGGTGGGCCCGTAGTGGTTGTGCAGCGGCAGGTCGGGCCGGGCGGCGCGGATCCGGGCCACCAGGTCGGGCCGCAGCGCCTCGCCGGCGCAGATCAGCAGCCGGGCGGGGAGGATCGCGCCGAGTCCGGTGCCGTGCGCGGCCAGGCCCTCCAGGTGGCTGGGGACCAGCTTCATGGCGTCGATCCGGTGCTCGGCCGCGTAGGCGGCGAAGGCGTCCGGGTCGGTGGCCTGGTCGCGGGTCAGCAGGTGCAGGCAGCCGCCGCCGGTGAGCGCGCCGAACACGTTGGTGGTGCCCAGGTCGGCGGCGAAGGTGGAGACCAGCGCCCAGTTCCAGCCCTGCTGGTCGCCGCCGATCCGCTCGCGCAGGCCGTGCAGGTAGTTGAGGTAGTTGCGGTGCTCGACGGCGACGCCCTTGGGCGCGCCGGTGGAGCCGGAGGTGAAGATGACGTAGCAGAGGTGCTCGGGGCGGACGTCCGCCTCGGGCGCGTCGGCGCGCTCCTCGCCGTCCGGGACGACCACCGGGAGGTCGCCGGTGAGCCGCTCGCGCAGGTCGTCGGTGGTGACGACGGCGGCGGCCCCGGAGGCGTCGAGCAGGCCGTGGATGCGCCCGTCCGGGTAGACCGGGTCGAGCGGCAGGTAGGCGCCGCCGGCCTTGAGGATGCCGAGCATGCCGACCACCAGGGCGGCGGAGCGCTCGACCAGCAGGCCGACCGGGCGGTCCGGGCCGACGCCGTGCGCGCGCAGCCGGTGGGCCAGCGCGTTGGCGCGCCGGTCGAGTTCGGCGTAGCTGAGCACGCCGTCGGCGCCGCGCACGGCGGGCGCGTCGGGGGTGCGGCGGGCCTGTTCCTCGACCAGGCCGTGCAGGGTGCCGTCGAGCTCCCAGCTGCGCAGGGTCTCGTTGTCCCAGTCGGCGAGCTGCCGCTGCTCGGACGGGGTGAGCAGGGGAAGGTCGGCGAGCGGGCCGTCGGGGCCGGCGGCCATCGCGTCGAGCACCGTGGTGAGGTGGCCGAAGACCCGGCGCACGGTGGCCTCGTCGTACAGCTCGGTGCGCCAGACGAGGTCGGCGGCGAGTTCGCCGCCGGTGTCGACGACGGCCACCGACAGGTCGAACTTGGCGGTGTCGGTGCCGATCGGCTGCCAGTGGACGGTGTGTCCGGGCAGCTCGGGGCGGGCCTCGGCCTGGTTGTGGACGTTGAGCAGCACCTGGAACAGCGGGGTGTGGGCGAGTTCGCGCGCCAGGCCGAGCGCGTCGATCAGCCGCTCGAAGGGCAGGTCCTGGTGGCCGTAGGCGCCGAGGGTGGCGTCCTTGACGCGCTCCAGGAGCTCGCGGACCGTCGGGTCGCCGGAGAGGTCGGTGCGCATCGCCAGGGTGTTGACGAAGCAGCCGACCAGCGGCTCGGTCTCGCTGCGGGTGCGTCCGGCGATCGGGGTGCCGACGGTGACGTCCTCGCTGCCGGTGTAGCGGCCGAGGACGGTCTGCAGGGCGGCCAGCAGCACCATGTAGACGGTGGTGCCGGTCTGTTCGGCGAGGGTGCGGATCCGGCGGCTGCGCTCGATGCCCAGCTCGGCGGTGAACCGGGCGCCCGCGGTGCCCGCGACGGCGGGCCGCGGCCGGTCGGCGGGCACCGTGACGGTGGCGGTGGCGCCGCGCAGGCGCTCCTGCCACCAGGCCTGCTGGCGGTCGAGTTCGGCGGCGAGCTCGGTCTGCTGCCAGTGCGCGACGTCCGCGTACTGGACGGGCAGCGGCTCGAACGCCGGGGCGGCGCCGGTGCGCCGGGCTCCGTAGGCGGTCGCGAGGTCGCCGAAGAGCACGCCGATCGACCAGCCGTCGGCCGCGATGTGGTGCAGCACCAGGCTGAGTACGGCGCCGTCGCCGGTGCGCAGCAGGGCGGCGCGCAGCGGCAGGTCGGCGGCGAGGTCGAAGGGGCGGCGGGCCTCGGTCTCCAGCCAGGCGTCGACCTGCTCGGCGGGGACGTCGGCGGTGGTGAGGGTGAACCGGTCGGCGGGCAGCGTCTCGGGGCTCACCTCGCCGTCGGCCTCCGGGTAGACGGTGCGCAGCACCTCGTGCCGGGCGAGGACGTCGGTGAGGGCGGCGCCGAGGGCGGCCTCGTCGGGCTCGCCGTCGAGGTGCAGGGCGAGCGGGATGTGGTAGGCGGCGCTGTCCGGCTCGTACTGGGCCAGGAACCACATCCGGCGCTGGGCCGAGGAGAGCGGCACCGGGGTGCCTGCGGGGCGCGGGGCGATGCTGTGGCGCTCGGTGCCGCCGGCCGCGGCCGCCGCCTTGGCGGCCTTGGCCTTGGCGAGGCGGCGGCGCAGCAGTTCCTGCCGTCTGGCGGCCGGATCCGGTTCCGGGACGGACCCGGTGGTGGGCTGGTCGGTCATGCGGTCTCCCCCGTTCGGGCGCCGGTGTCGCCGGCGGCCGGTCGTGCGTCGGTGGTTCCGGAGCCGCCGGTGTTGCCGGTGGTTCCGGATTCGGTGCGGTGGGTCACAGCGTGCTCCCGGCGGTCTCGTCGAGGCCGTCGAGGTCGTCGTCGAGGTCGTCGATCTCCTCCAGCAGGCGCTCCTCGACGCGGCGGGCCAGGGCGGCCAGTGTCCGGTCCTCGAAGACGACGCGCAGGGGCAGTTCGGTTTCGAAGGTGTCCCGGATCCGGGCGAGCAGCCGGGTGGCGAGCAGCGAGTGGCCGCCCAGCGCGAAGAAGTCGTCGTGCCGGGAGACCCGTTCGACCTTGAGGACCTCGATCCACAGGTCGGCGAGCAATTCCTCGCAGTCGCCCTCGGGCGGGGCGCCGGCGCCGCCGAGCTGCGGCACGGGCAGCGAGGCCCGGTCGACCTTGCCGGCCGGGGTCAGCGGCAGCGCGTCGAGCAGCACGAGGCCGGCGGGCACCATGTAGTCGGGCAGGCGCTCGAACAGGGCGGTGCGCAGCGCGTCCTCGGTGAGGCCGGGGGCGACGGCGTAGCCGGCCAGGACCGAGCCGGCCGGGGTCTCGACGAGCCGGGCGGCGCCGGCGGTGACGCCGGGGACGGCGGTGATCGCGGCCTCGATCTCGCCCAGCTCGATGCGGAAGCCGCGGAGCTTGACCTGGGCGTCGACGCGGCCGTGGTACTCCAGGCGGCCGTCGGCGCGGCGGCAGGCGAGGTCGCCGGTGCGGTACATCGGCGCGCCGTCGGTGCGGCCGGGTTCGGCGGTGAACCGTTCGGCGGTCAGGTCGGGCCGGCCGTGGTAGCCGAGCGCGACGCCGGCGCCGGCGATGCAGAGTTCGCCGATGCCGTTGACCGGGACGGGCTGCCCGGAGGAGCCGAGCAGGTGCAGCCGGGTGTTGGCGATGGGCGCGCCGAGGGCCACCACGCCGCCGTGGGCGGCGAGTTCCGGGGTGACCTGCTGGACGGTCGACCAGACGGTGGTCTCGGTCGGGCCGTACAGGTTCCACAGCGCGCCGACCCGGCCGAGCAGGGCGCGGGCGAGGTCGGCGGTGAGCGCCTCGCCGCCGCACAGGGCGGTCAGCCCGGAGCGGCCGGCCCAGTCGGCCTCCAGCAGCATCCGCCAGGTGGCGGGGGTGGCCTGGAGGTGGGTGACGCCCTGCGTGTCGAGCCAGGCGCCGAGCGCGGCCCCGTCGGTGGCGGTGGCGCGGTCGGCGATCTCCACCCGGGCGCCGGTGACCAGCGGAAGCCACAGTTCCAGGCCGGCGATGTCGAAGGTGACGGTGGTGACGGCGGCCATCACGTCCTGCTCGGTGAGGCCGGGTTCGCGGCCCATCGAGGTCAGGAAGTTGACGATCGCGCGGTGCGGCACGGCGACGCCCTTGGGGCGGCCGGTGGAGCCGGAGGTGTACAGCAGGTAGGCCGGGTCCTCCGGGCCGACGGTGACGGCCAGCGCCTCGGCGGGGGCCGCGGCGTGCTCGGGGCCGTCCACCAGGACGCTTTCGCGCCCGTGCAGCAGTTCGTCGCCGGCGGTGGCGGTCTCGGCGACCAGCAGGGTGACGCCGGCGTCGTCGAGCACGCCCCGGTTGCGGGCGAGCGGCTGGTCGATGTCGACCGGCAGGTAGGCGGCGCCGCTGCGCAGCACGCCGAGCAGGGCGGCGGGCAGCAGCCGGCCGCGCCGGACGGCGACGGCGACCAGGCTGCCGGGGCCCGCGCCGCGGGCGGCCAGCAGGTGGGCCAGCCGGTTGGCGGCGGCGTCGAGTTCGGCGTAGCCGAGGGTGCCGTCGGCCGCGGACACGGCGGGCGCGTCCGGGGTGCGGGCGGCCTGGGCGGCGACCAGCTCGTGCAGCCGGGCGTCGGGGATCGGCGCCTCGGTGCGGTTGACCGGCTCGTCGGCCACGAGTTCGGCGGCGGAGAGCATGGCCAGCTCGCCGAGCGGGCGGTCGGGTTCGGCGACGGCGGCGGAGAGCAGCGCGACCAGGTGGTCGAGCGCGGCGCGCACGGACCGCTCCTCGTAACGGGAGATGCGGTACTCGGCGGACAGCAGCGGTCCGTCGGCCGGGAACTCCAGGAACAGCGAGAGGTCGGTCTTCGCGGCGCTGTTGCACACCTCGCCGACGAACGTCAGGCGCAGGCCCGGCAGTTCGACGCCGGCCACCGGGTGGTTCTGGACGGCGAGCAGCACCTGGGAGATCGGCGAGGCGGTGAGGCCGGCCGAGCCGCCGAAGCGGCGGGCGTGCTCGACGAACGGGTGGCCGCTGTGCTCGGCGGCCTCCAGGACGGTCGGGCGGACCCGGGCGAGCAGCTCGCGGAAGGTGTCGGTGCCGGCCACGTCGAAGCGCAGCGCGACGGTGTTGATCAGCGAGCCGAGCACCGTCTCCAGCTCGGGCACCGGGCGGACGGCGAAGGGGCTGATCACGGCGACGTCGGTGTGGCCGGTGTAGCGGTGCAGCATCCCGCCGAGCGCGGCGAGCACCGCCATGTAGAGGCTGGCGCCCTCCTGGGCGGCCCACTTCTCGACGCCGGTGACGAGGCCGGCGTCGAGCCGGCGGGAGATCCGGCGGCCGGCGACGTCCTGCGGGTTGGGGTGCGGGCGGTCGCCGGGCAGGTGCTGGTCGGCCTCGATGCCGCGCAGCCGCTCGCCCCAGCGCTCGGCGGCCTCGCGGCCGGCCTCGACGTTGCGCTCCTCCCAGCGGGCGACGTCGGACAGCTGCAGCGCGGGCTCGGGCAGTTCACCGTCGTGGTGGGCGCGGGCGACCTCGGTGAGCAGCAGTCCGGCGGCCCAGCCGTCCATCGCGGCGTGGTGCACGGTGAGCAGCAGTTCGTGCCGGTCCTCGCCGGTGCGCACGGCGAGGGCGCGCAGCAGCCGGCCGTTGAACAGGTCGAGCGGGCGGGCGGCCTCGGCGCGCAGCGCGGCGTCGAGCGTCTGCTCGTCGGGCGCGGCGCCGTCGGGCCCGGTGAGGTCGAGCAGCGGGACGTCGACGGCGTACGGGGGGCGGACGTCGGCGATGACCGGGTCGTGCTCGGTCGGGATCGGGGCTCCGCGCAGCGCGGTGCGCAGCGCCTCGTGGCGGCGGACGACCTCGGTGAGCGCGCGGCCGAGCGCCTCGCGGTCGAGGGCGCCCTCGGCGCGGATCCGCAGCGGCACGTTGTAGAGCGGGCTGTCGTGCCGCATGGATTCGTGCAGCCACAGTTCGCGCTGGAAGTCGGTGGCGCGGGCGGGCAGCTCGGCCTGGCGCCGGGGCGGCTCGACGGAGGCCCGGCCGCCGCCGCCGTTGGCGACCCGGACGGCGAGGGCGGCGATGGTCGGGGCGGCGAAGAACTCGGCGAGCGGCACCCGGGTGCCGAACTCGCGCTCGATCCGGGCGAGCAGGCCGGCGGCGAGCAGGGAGTGGCCGCCGAGGTCGAGGAAGACGTCGTGGACGCCGACCTCGGGGACGCCGAGCAGGGCCTGCCAGAGTTCGGCGATCCGGGTCTCGACGGGGGTGCGGGGGGCGACGAACAGCTCGTGCCCGGCGCGGCTGCGGGCGACCGGGGGCAGTGCCTTGCGGTCGGTCTTGCCGTTGGGGGTGAGCGGCATCTGCGCCAGGACGGCGACGGCCAGCGGCACCATGTAGCCGGGCAGGGCGGCGGCGCAGTGGGCGCGCAGCTCGGCGGGCGTCGGCTCGGCCGCGCCGGGGGCGGGCTGGACGAAGGCGGCCAGGTAGTCGCCGGCCTCGTCGCGCTGGACGACCGCGGCGGCGGACTCGACGGCGGGGTGGGTGGCGAGCACGGCCTCGATCTCGCCGAGCTCGACGCGGAAGCCGCGGACCTTCACCTGGTGGTCGACGCGCCCGTGGTACTCCAGGTCGCCGTCGGGCAGGCGGCGGACCAGGTCGCCGGTGCGGTAGCAGCGCAGGCCGTCGACGTGGACGAAGCGCTCCTCGGTGAGGTCGGGGCGGCCGTGGTAGCCGCGGGCCAGGCCCTCGCCGGAGAGGTAGAGCTCGCCGATGCCGCCGTCGGGCACGGGTATCCGGTGCTCGTCGAGGACGTGGCCGAGGGTGCCGTCGAGCGGGCGGCCGATGACGGGCTCGCCGGTCTCGTCGCGGGGGACCAGCGACCAGGTGGAGTAGACGGTGTCCTCGGTGGGCCCGTACAGGTTGTAGAGGCGCTCGACCCGGGGCTGGGTGTAGACCTTGTCGGCCAGGTGGCGGGGCAGGGCCTCACCGGCCAGGTTGACCACGCGCACGGTGCCCGGCAGACCCCCGCCGCCGGGAAGGCCGTCGCCGCGCAGCAGCGCCGCCATGGCGCTGGGCACGGTGTTGACCAGGGTGACCTCGTCCCGGGCGGGCAGCTCGGGCAGGGCGAGGACGTTCTCCGCGACGATGATCGTGCCGCCGACGGAGAGCGGGAGGAACAGCTCGTACACCGAGATGTCGAAGCAGACGGAGGTGCCGAACAGGACGCCGGCGAGGTCGGCGGCGGTGTAGGTGCCGGCGGCCCAGCGGAGCATGGCGTTGACGCCGCGCTGGGTGACCGAGACGCCCTTGGGGCGGCCGGTGGAGCCGGAGGTGTAGAGCACGTAGGCGAGCGCGTCGGTGGCGGCGTCGCCGGTGGTGGGGCGCTCGGCGGCCGGGTCGAGCGCAGCGGAGGGGCTCTCGCCGTCGACGTACAGGAGGGTGGCGCCGGCACCGTTCAGAAGGTGCTCGTGGGCGCGGTCGGTGACCACGACGGGAGCCTGCGCGTCGCCGACGACCAGTTCGAGGCGGTCGCGTGGGTACGCCGGGTCGAGCGGCACGTACGCGCCGCCGGCCCGCAGGACCGCCAGCAGGCTGACCACCAGGTCCGCCGTTCGCGGTAGGCAGACTCCGACCAGTGTCTCGGCTCGGACACCGGCGGCGGCCAGTCGGCCCGCCATCGCCTCGGCCGCGGCATCCAGTTGACGGTAGGTCAACCGGCGCGTGCCGTCGATCACGGCGGTGGCGTCCGGAGTCCGTCTGACCTGGGCGGTAACCAGGGCGGCCAGCGGCGCGGCCGGCTCCAGCGGGGGAAGTCCCGTCGAACTCATCACTCTCTCCTGAGGGCTGCTGCTGCATCGACTTGTGGTCGGCGAGAAATGGGCGGTGTGCCCTGGGAGATGGTGGGGTAAAGATCTACGGATCACCAGCACATTTCCGTCACTCGTTCGATATGCCGGAAAGATCACCTCCGCCACGCCGATCGGCAGTGCGAAAACGTGACGGTTCGTAGGCGATCCCGTACACATTGTCAGCTGTCTTGGCAGGGACAGCGTGGGCCGCTACGTTCTCTTTAGACACCCCGTCAGCCAGGAGCGTGGGCCAGTAACGGGCAACTGGCTGCGCGGATGTGATCGCCGGTTGCCGGGCGCTTGTCCGGTCCTGCGTGCCGGTGGCGGGTGGTCTGGCTCGCCTCCGGGCCGTTCAGGCGATCGTGGCCTGCTCGTCGGTAGGTGCCGGTGCACTGCCGGCGGCGGCGTTCCTCGTCCTGGACGTGGCAGGCCTTGTCGGCGGCCTCGGCCTCGACGCGTTCTTCCTCGTCGATGAGCCGGCCGTGGCTCATGGCCTTGCGCTTGAAGGCGTTGGCCTGCGGCTTCGCGCCGTCCGGGGCGACGCGGCCCATCTTGACCATGCCGAGTTCTGCGCGAGGTGGAGTGACTGGAGGAACAGGCCGGCGAGGGCGTCCAGGTGGCGGCGGAACCGGGCGATCGACCGGAAGTCCGGGGCCTGGTCGGCGGCCAGGAACCGGAAGGCCACGTCGTCGACGCAACGGCGCTCGATCGCCCGGCAGGAGCGCACCCCAAAGGCTCCCGTCACATGTTCCGATCACCGGGCCGAGCCCAGGAGCTGACGGGCCGAATGCCAGCCTCTCCCTTTCGGCGTCGGTCATGTACCGCACAAGAACAAGACTGAAATTTCCAATCCGAGACCGGGACCATGGCACCCATGGCTTCTCCATTCCCGGACACCGGGAGCAGCAGAGAACTGACCGATCGACTCGCCCACGTACGCTGGATCGCCGGTGGTACGGCTGCCGGAAAGAGCACGCTGGCCCGCGTACTGGCCGACCGGCACGGCGTCCACGTGTACAACGGCGACCGCGCGGAACACAGCTGGCTGGCGCGATGCACGCCGCAGCGCCATCCTCACCTGTCCGCCATGCAGGGAGTGCCGCCCGGCGGAATGTGGGAGGGGCGCACCCCGCAACAGGTGTTCCAAGCGATGGCGGGTCTGCACGGAGAGACGATCGGCTTCGTCATCGAAGACCTGCTCGCCATGACGGCCGATCACATCATCCTGGTGAACTACTTCGGGATCCTGCCCGCCCATCTCGCACCGCTGCTGTACCGGCCCGACCAAGCGGTCTTTCTCCTGCCCACACCCGAGTTCCGGCAGAACGCACTCCGTGCGCGCTACGCGGATCCCGCCCGTGCGCAAGCCAACTGGGGCAGCGGTGATCCCGAGACCATGCTGGCCATGCGCCTCGCCCGCGATGCCCTCTGGGACGAGGAAGTCCGCCGCCAGGCCGACGGTCACGCCCTCGACATCATCACGGTCAACGGCAGCACTCCCGCCACCGACCTGGCCGGCCAGCTGGCAACACATTTCGGATTGGGCCGCGGCGAATAGCCGCCCGGCCCACGCTCCCCAGAGCGTGGGCCGGGCGGCTATTCGACCACCCACCTGACCTGACCTGTGAGTTACAGCGGCTACCGGTTGGCCGCAGCGGCTACCGATCACTGAGACACGTGCCTAGCGGCGCAGGAAGGTCCCACCGTCGATGACCCAGAAGCCGGCCGGAACCGCACCGCACTTGACGACTTCGGAGTGCATCTGGGGGTTGGTCCGGTTCCAGCCGGCCCGGCGCTGGTGCTGCTCGTCGGTCGGATAGAAGGTGAGGCCGGCCTCGGGGTGCCGGCCCTCCTCGAAGAGGTACGGCTCGCCCCCGAGCGGGGTGACGACGGTCTGCGAGATGGGCCCGGTCACGGTGATGGCGCCGTTCCCGTCGACGGTCAGGCAGTCGACGTCGAACTCGGCCCGGATGGTGCCGCTCTTCTCGAACACGTGCTGCACCACGGCGTGCCCCCGGGTGTGGCCGTCGACCGTACGGGCGCTGACCTGCGCGGTGAGCCGCTCGCCCGGGTTGGGGCCCGGGCCGTGCTCGTTGAGCAGGGTCCAGCTCTGCAGCGTGAGGTGCTGGGCCGGTACGGGGGTGGCCGGCGCGGGTGCGGCCGCGGCGGTGCCGGCCGTCCCGGCCGCGAGGGCCACGGCCGCTGTGGTGAGCGCGATGGCGGTGGTGAGCTTTCGCATGGTCAGTCCTCGGTGGTGAGAGGGGAGTCGGGATGCTTCCCGACTGCCTCCAACCTCCCAGCTCACCCCCGGTCGCAGCCTCCGCCGCAGGGAGGGACCGGCTCCCCCCGGCGGGGGAACCACTCCTCCTCCGCCCGACTTACCGAGTGGTGCGTCACCGCACGGCGTGGCGCATCGCGTCCGACGCGAGGGCGTCCGCGGTCAGGGCGGTCTCCTGCCGGTGTGAGCGGGGTCACGGGAACTCGGGTGTGCGGATATGGCAGAGCCAGGTATGGATCCAGGATTTCGGGCCCGGCTGCGGGCCGGTGACGAGGGCGCCTTCGGCGTCTTGTTCCGTGAGCATGCCTCCGCCGTGTACAACCACTGCTTCCGGCTGACGGGTGACTGGTCGGCAGCGGAGGACTGCACCTCGCTGGTGTTTCTGGAGGCCTGGCGGCTGCGCTCCAAGGTCCATCCGGACGGCGGCGGCCTGCTGCCGTGGCTGCTGGGCGTCGCCACGAACGTGGTCCACCGCAGGCGCCGGGTCGCCCGCCGCCACCAGGCCCTGCTGGACAGGTTGCCCGCACCGGAGCTCGTGTCGGATTTCGCCGACGAGTTGGTCGGCCGCCTGGAGGACCAGGAGAAGATCCACGCGATGCGCCAGGTGCTGGAGCGGCTGCCCCGGGCCGACCGGGAGGTCCTGGCGCTGTGCGTGTGGGCCGGTCTGGATTATGCCGCCGCGGCCGAGGCCCTCGGGGTGGCCGTCGGCACGGTGCGCTCCCGGCTCTCGCGTGCCCGCCGTCGTCTGGACAAGCTCACCGAGAAAAATCTCCACGCGAACAGGGAACCCGCGTCCACAGCCTGGCAGCTAACAGGTGACCGCAACAGTGCGGTCCGGTCAGAAGAAAGGAAGCCGCGATGACGTCAGACCACGACGACAGCGACCTGCGGGCACTGCGCCGGATGCTGCCGGTGCCCGCCGAGCGGGACTTCCCGCCCGGCCGCCGGCACCAGCGTGAGGAACACCTGATGAGCAGTTGGCTGCAGATGGCCCGCCAGGACAACAAGAGCAGGAGCAGCAGGCTGCCGGCTTCGGTGCCGCGCCGACGGGTACTCGCTCTGGCCGGCACCGCCGCCGCGGTCGGGGCGCTCACACTCGGCGTGACGGTCCTCCTGCCGGGCACCAGCAGCACCCCGGCGGCAGCTGCCACTCCCAAGCTGCTGACCTACGTCCAGGACTCCCCGTCCCAGGACGCGGCGAAGATCCTCGGGCAGATCGCGGACACTGCCGCCCGCCAGCCGGACACCAGCGTGAGCGGCACCGAGCACTTCAAGCGCCGCGACTGGTCCCTCTCCGCCGTCATGGGCGCCGGGCAGACCGCCTCTGCCATCGTGGCCACCGAGAGCGAGGGGTGGGTCGATCCGGACGGCTCCGCGCACTCCACCAGCCGCGCCGAAGCACCCGAGTTCCCGAACGAGGAAGCCCGCCAGTACTGGAAGGACCACGGCTGGCCCACCGAAGCGGGCAAGCTGGAGGTCAACGACGAGCCCGCCGGCTCCCGGGCGCGGATGTGGGACGACCGCCCGCCGACCGACCCGAAGGTGCTCAAGACCTGGCTCGAACAGGGTCACCCGGTCGAGAACGGACCGGCCGAGACCCTGGCGGCGATCACCGACCTGCTGCGCGAGCGTGTCCTGTCCGCCCCGGAGCGGGCCGCGGTGCTGCGCGTGCTGGCCGATGTGCCCGGGCTCGCCTACCAGGGCACCACCACCGACCGGGCCGGCCGTACGGGCAAGGCCTTTTCTCTCGACGGTGACCACGGCGGCCTGCCCAAGCGACACACCCTGATCGTCGACCCGGTCACCGGCCGGATCATCGGCGACGAGGAGACGCTCACCAAGAGCGCCGGCAAGCTCGGCGTCCCCATCCCCTCGGTGATCTCCTACACCGTCTACCTGGCGGCCGACACCGAGCCCGCCCCCACGCGGTAGACCACCGGTCGGCTGTCGCCCTCCCGCATTCTCCCCGACCCGGACGCGCAACGACCCTCGGTTCCACAGGCGGCCGACGGTCCCCAGACCTGTCGGCCGCCCGCCAAGGCACCCGTCCCGAGCTGCCCATCCCGTGATCGCGTCCTGCACACCCTCTCGACAGGAGGTTCCTCTTGCCCGCCCTCATACGCATGGCCACCAACCACCGGCCGGTGCCCGTATGGCCCTGACAGCACAGCGAACACACCCACGATCAACCCCGAGAACCCCGCAGCGGCCCGACGGTGGTCAGCTGCCGTCGCTGACCGGGATGCGCTGGGTGGCCGCGTTCACGGTCTTCGTCTACCACGTCCGCAACTTCGGCTACTTCGGGCAAGGCCGGAGCGGCCGCCTGGTGAACTGGGCCTTCGGGGCCGGCGCCGTGGGGGTGTCGTTCTTCTTCATCCTGTCCGGGTTCGTGCTGGCCTGGTCCGCCCTGCCCGGGGAGCGGGCCCGCACTTTCTGGCGGCGGCGCCTGGCCCGCATCTATCCGGTCCACCTGGTCACCGCCGTCACCGCGCTGGTGCTGGCCTACAGCCTGGTTCCCGGGCTTCGGCCCGGAGGTGCCCAGGAGGCGGCGGCGAACCTGCTGCTGGTCAGCTCCTGGAAGCCCGAGTGGTGGCAGGCCCTGAACCCGGTCAGCTGGTCCCTGGTCTGCGAGGCCTTCTTCTACGCCGCCTTCCCCGTCCTGTACGCAGGCCTGCGCCGCCTGCCCACCCGTGCCCTCGCCGCCACCGCCCTGGCCGCAGGCACGCTCCTCGTGCTGCTGCCGTGGGCGAACACCCACTACGCCCTCGGCTGGACGCTCTACTCCTCCCCGCTCCCCCGGCTCCCGGAATTCGTTCTCGGCGTCACGCTCGGCCTCCTGGTCAAGACCGGCACCTGGCGCGGCCCCGGACTCGATGTCGCCCTGGCGGCCACGCTGATCGGCTACTTCCTCGTCGCCCAGCTCCCGGGCGAATACGGCTACGCCGCCTGCACCGTGCTCGGCCTGGCCATGCTCATCCCCGCCGCCGCCAGGGCCGACCTCACCGGCGCCCCCTCGTTCTGGCGCCACCCGCGCCTGGTGCGGCTCGGCGAGTGGTCCTTCGCCTTCTACATGATCCACATCCTGGTCATGCGCACCGGCGAAGCCCTGTTCGGCGACCGGCCCCACCTCGCCACCGTCCCCGCCCTTGCCGCCACGGCAGCGGCCTTCGCCCTCTCGCTCACTCTTGCCTGGGCCCTGTACGCCGGCGTCGAACGCCCCGGCCGACAACTACTGCTCCGATCACACCCCGCATCGCGCCGCTCCACGGCCGCACACACCCGCCTGCCCAGCAAGTCGGGAAGAAGGGACTGACATGCCGACCACGCTGCGGATCCGCGCGGGTGCGCTCGTTGTTCTTGCCACGCAGGCCGCCCTGGCCGGCTGCGGGACACCGGCCCCAACCCCACGCCTGCCGACGCCCGCTGACAGGCCGACGGCACAGGCCCACACGCCCGCCCCGCATCCTCCGACCGCGGCCTCGGCTTCCGCCGTCCCAGCTCCGAAGCCCGACGCGGCGGCCGCGAAGTCCATCGTCGTCATCGGGGCCTCCGTCTCCGACGGCTACAAGGCCTCACCCGGCGCATCCTGGCCCAGCGAACTCGCCCGCCGCCTGCAGCAGGCCGGTCGGCCGGACCAGGTGGTCAACGCCAGCATCAGCGCCACCAGGCTGCTCACCGACAACGGCCCCACCATGCCCAGCTCCCTGACCCGCGAGGACAAGGACGCCCTCGCCGTTCCCGGAGCGGGCACCATCGTGCTCACGGACGTCATCAACGACATCCAACAGACCCCCCACCAGTACGATCCGGCCGCGATCATCGCCGGACTGCGATCCTTCGTCGCCAAGGCCCACGCCAAGGACGTCAGGGTCGTCGGCACGACCATCCCGCCCTACGGCGGCTTCGGACGCTACGAGAGCGCCGGCGAACACTGCCGGCAAACCGTCAATGATGCGATCCGCCAGGGTCAGCTCTTCGACGGTGTCATCGACTTCGACGCCGCGCTCAGAGACCCGACCGATCCCACCCGCATCCGGCCCGACTACGACTCCGGGGACCACCTCCACCCCAACGACACCGGACACCACGCCATGGCCCAGACGATCGACCCCGACCTGTTCACTCCGATGACCCGCTGACCCTGGCCGGCCCTGTCGGCGCCCGCGACATGCCCCCCCCGACCCCGAGAACTCGATCACCTCGATCGCCGAGATCCTCGGCGTCAGCCCCGGCACCCTCGACAACCACATCCCCGACCCGCGGGAACTCCGCGCCTCCGGCCGCGTCCCGAGGCAACTCACCACCTCGCGCGAATTGCGACTTTACGGCGGCTTCATGCTCCGGATGTCGGGTCCGATGAAGAACTTCGCGATCACGATCAGTGCGCCCAACTGCGCCAGTACATAGGCGATCTGTGCGGAGAAGCCGCGGAGCTGGTAGATCCAGAGCAGCAGTCCGAAGCGGCTGGGCCACAGACGCCGCTCGGCGTGGAAGGTGTCCGCGTCCATGGCGAGGCCGGTGAGGGTCAGTACCAGAAGCATTTGGCAGGTGGCGATGGCCACGTTGCCGAATGGCTGATCGGTGATGAGGTCGCCCAGGGTCCCGACGACGATCAGCAGGGTGTAGACGGCGACCAGGCTCAGGGCGCGTGCCGGACCGCGGCGTCCGGGCAGCAGGCGCCAGAGCCCTCCCAGTACCAGGCCCGCGCCTGCCGAGGCGAGCTCCAAGGTCAAGAACAGCCTGACCATGTTGGGTGCCCCGAAGGAGTCCTGCGCGGTGTACATCCACTGGGTCTGCTCCGCCTGGTAGGAGAACCAGAGGATGACGAGAGTGCCCGGAAGGCCGAAGGCGGCCGCCAGCAGGGCGGCCCGGCGGGCGTTCTCCCACCACCTGGCGTGTGGGCCCCAGCTCAGGGCGACGTCCATGATCGTGTACTGGCCGGGCAGCCAGGCCCGTGCCGTGTTGGCGGTTCCGGTCGGCGATCGCCAGCGGTGCAGCCCGCTCAGCTCCCGCTCCATCGCGTGCCGTTCCTTCTCCGCCGCATGTCGGCTCGCGGCTCCCTCATTCTTCCCCATGTCACGGAGCTCGTCGGTCAGCTCCCGGTAGCGGCGGGCACGCACGATGAGGCCGGAGCGGCTCGCCTCCGTGGTCGCTTCGCTCAGCCTCGGAGTGTCCCCGCTTCCCTCAAGGTGATGGGCCAGGACCGCCCAACGGCTCCCGACCGCCAACAGGGCGTAGAGCCCGGCGATGTCCAGGACGAGCCAGAGGACAGCCACGGCCTGGCTGCCTGCGAACGAGCCCTGGCGGTAGGCCACCACGACGGCGAAGAACACGGCGAGCAGGAGGCGGTCCAGTCTGGTGGGATACGCGCGCGGCACGGGGAACGCCAGGTCCCGGGCCCGGAGCAGGGCCACGACGGCGATGCCGGTCAGCACCCAGGTCCAGGAGCCGCACCACGAGGGGATCTGGGTCGCGTAGGACACCAGACGCTCGTTCAGGAAGGACCGGTGCAGCCAACCGTACTCCGGCATCGCGCGGTTGCTCAGCCAGCTGGCCCGCTCCCACCCGCGGGCCTGGGTCCACCACTGCCACCCGAGCAGAAGGAGGGTGACCACGGCAAGTCCCGATCCGACGCGGCGCAGCCGCCAGGGTGACGTCGGTGGCCGGATCAGCCCGCCCTCACACGCGAGCCGCCAGATCCACAGCGCCAGACCGGTCAGCCACAGCCACAGGAGCGCCGCGGTCATGGCCACCAGTGGGGCGAAGCCGTGGACGGGGCCGGTCCCGGAGAAGGTGAGGCTCTGGGGGAGACTGAACAGGGACGGCCAGGCGGCTACCAGGCCGCCGGCCGCCGCCACCAGCGAGGCGGCCAGCAGCACCGACCTCTTCGGACGGGCGGTGGCCGTCAACGCCCAGCCGACCAGAATCCCGGTCAGGATCATCCAACGTTGGTCGAGGAGCGCGTACTGCGGTAGCAGGAACGTCAGGATGATGACGGCGCTGACCACACCCCACTGCAGCAGGACCGTGCTGCTGCAGATCTCGAGCGCGGTGGCCTCGTCGTGGGCCGGCCGGCGGCGGGCTCGTAGAGCGGCCACCGTGACGACGGCGGAGATGACCACCCACCAGGTGGCCTGCCCGATCTTGTTGCTGACGAGCAACGGCGCATCGTTGCTGCTCACCGCCGCCCATGCGCGTTGCCACGGGGGAGCCACCCGAACCGTCAGCAACGAGCTCGACCCCTGAGGCCCGTCGGGGTCGGTCCACACCATGCTCCCGTTGCCGGCGGTCGAGGGTTCGGGCGCCACGCCGGATGCCTCCAGGCCGCCCAGATCGAGCTTGACCGAGTTCCAGTGGGCCCCCGCCAGAGCCGTCGGCGGAACGAGGGACAGATCCCACTGGCCGGGCTGCACATCGATTTCCCACGGCCCGACGAGGAACGTGCCGCCGTGGTCGAACCAGAAGATCGTCGGGTACTCGACCTTGACCACGTCGGGCTCGGTGCTCACCGCCGGGTTGGACGAGCGCCACTCGTATTGGCGCAGGTACTGTTGCGGGGGCCGTCCCGACTCCTGCTCGTCGCGCAGGAGACAGTGCATCGCGTCGCGGTAGGCAACAGAACTCTTCTGCAGCAGCAGGCCGTCGGCGTACTCCCAGGACCTGGGTACGCGGACGGTCATGGTTCCCCGGCCCTCGGCCGTGTTGTGGGTGTGGTTGGCGATTGTGAGTTCGACGTCCACCTGGGCCGCAGTCAACTGCTCCGTATGGCAGCTGCTCGTGGGCGGGGAATCCGCTCGGGCGGACTGTCCACCCCAGAGAATCAGAAAAACCAGCAACGGCACGGCGCACAGTCCCCACCGGTACACCGCGGTGCTGCGGACTCTTGGGCTGCAACCGTGCGACGGCGGCGAGGTGTTCGTGTTCGCCTCGCCGCCGTCCTCGTTCTTCAACGCGGTGTGCTCCTGCTTCCCGGGCACCCGCTGATCGGACTGCACTGCAGGATCACCTGGTAGGCGTGGCTCTCGACCTCACCGCTGTCGCGTCCGGTCTTCACGAACCGCCACTGCGAAGGCTTGGTGTGACCGGTCGCGTCCGCCTTGTCGACCCGGATCTGGAGCGTGCGTGCAGCGAGGTCATGAGTCTCGACCAGGACCTCGTCGCACGCGACGGGAAAGTGCTCGTGCAGCAGACACAGGCCAAAACGGTCGAGATTCCCGTGCTTTTCCAGCACATCCACCAGATCGCGCACGAACTGGCTGTCCTGCGGACCCAGCCCCTTGGCTTCCTCGAACTTCGGAAGTGGCTGCCCGGGATTGGCCGTCGGATTTCCCATGAAGTGCTCCTCAATGTCATCTGAGTGGCTTTCGGAAGCCTAGGTGGGGCGACAAACGGCTACAAGCCGACACCCCGGAGGACGGCCGGCAACCCGGCGGACGCGATCGAGGAGTGCTTCCGGACCGCGAAAGGCCGGGGGCGTAGCCGTGCCTGCCTGAAACGTTCGGGTGCACGTCGACGCGCGGACATTGCGGCCGGCCGTGGGATCGGGAAGATTGATCGCGACGGTTCGGGTCATCGTCGAGGCGGTCATCGAGTCGGGGACGCGGTCGGCCTGCTATTGGAACCGGCCGGAATCCCGGGACGACACGGCTGAAGGTCACGTCACGAAGTACCCCCATCAGACCCGGCCCGAGGTGAGCAGGAGAAGCGGGACATGCCCGTAGCAGACACCGAGGTAGCAGTACTGATTGTCGGTGGCGGGCCGGTCGGGCTCACCGCCCGAGCGCTACTGGAACGCTGGGGCGTACGGGTACTACTGGTCGAGAAACACCGCGAACTGTCGCCCTTTCCACGGTCCCGGCTGGTCAACGTGCGCTCGATGGAGATCTATCGCCAACTCGGGCTCGCAGCCGGGATCACGGCCAACGCGTTCGCACCGGAGTACGGCCGCATCCGCTTCCGCGACACCCTGTGCGACCGTGACTTCGCCACAGCGGCGATGGTCGGAGTCAACGCACCGGTACCCGAGAGCCCCGTGACCGGCGTGGTCACCTCACAGGATCGGCTGGAACCCACCCTGCTCGCCGCAGCAGGCGCACAGGTGCGCTTCGGGACCGAGCTCACCGGCCTGGCCGAGGAAACCGACAGCGTCGTGGCTCTGCTCGTCGACCGACGCGGTGACGAGACCCGCGTCCGTGCCCGTTATGTCATCGCCGCCGACGGCGCGACCTCCACCGTCCGACAACGGCTGGGAATCGACACCACTGGTCCCGGAGCGATGGGGGGCTTCACCACCGTCGTGTTCGACGCCGACCTCGACCGCTGGTGCGCCCACCAGCCCGCCGGCGTCTACTTCACCGCGCACGGCCTGTTCGGCCCGCTCTACCCCGAACGAGGCTGGGCCTGGTTCGTTCCCACGCCCGAAGACGCTGCACACACCGACTGGTCCGACCTCCTCGCACGCGCCATCAGCCCCGGCGCCGGGGTCCGAGCCGACGTCTTGCGGGTTCAGCACTGGGTGATGAACGCGTTCGTCGCCGAGCGCTTCCGCCACGGCCGGATCCTGCTGACCGGCGATGCCGCGCACGCGGTCCCCATCGTCGGCGGCCTGGGCATGAACGCCGGCATCGCCGATGTGCACAACCTGTGCTGGAAGCTGGCGGGCGTCCTCCACGGGTGGGCCGAACCGAGTCTGCTGGGAAGCTACGAGGCGGAGCGACAACCCGTCGCCCACCGGACTCTCCGCCAAGCGGTGGAGAACACCCGGCTCCTGCTCCACGTGCAGAACCGACGCCGCGAGCAGCGCCGGACCAGCGAAGCGGCGCCGGCCCATGTCGAACTTCCCTGGTCGGACCGGTACTTCGCCCAACTCGGTCTCGTGCTCGGCGCCACCTACCACTCCGGCGCCGTCCTCGCCGACAACAGCACCCCACCCGAACCATCCGACACAGGCACGGACTACATCCCCACCGCAGAGCCGGGCCGTCGCATGCCGCACCTCTGGCTCGCACCCGACCGCTCCACGCTCGACGCTCTCGGCGAATGGTTCACCCTGCTCACCCCGGACCCCACTCACTGGCAGCAACAAACCACCGCACCATGGCCACTGCACATCGAGGCCCTTCCCGACGAGCACACCGACCTCTGCGGCCTCCGCTCACACGGCGCACTACTCATCCGACCCGACGGCCACATCGGCGCCCGCTGGCGCGACCGCCCGCCGAGCGACACCGCCCTCCACCACGCCCTCACCACGATCACCCGCTCGACACCCCGCGACGGGCAGTGAGCGGCCCGGACGCCCCTGACCTGCCTGAGGCGTGCCGCTGCCCGCCGCCAGGGTGAAACAACGGGACTCCGCTGAGGAATTCGTTTCGCTACACGGAACGTGCCGTCCGCTCACATACAGTAACCCACCGGGTTGCACCCCTTCCGGCATCCCCCGGCGGGCGTCACGCGGTCGTCTGTCTGCTGGGACGACCGATCCCGGACCGATCCCGGATCGCACCCGCCCGTGCGGCTGGGGACGCGCAGAAGGAACGATGGTCATGAATGCGAGCTCCTCTCCGCCGGTCCGGCGGTCGCGTACGTTGTGTCTGGCCGCTGTCGCCGTTGCCGGAGCACTCGGACTGCTCAGCGCGTGCGGCGGATCGTCACAGCCCGGACCCACCGGCGCGCTGAGTCCCGGACCCGGCCAGAGCCTGGCGGGATTTCCCGGCGCCTCCGGAACGGGCGGTACGGTCGCTGCCAGCGCACCACCGGGCACGTCCTCGACCTCACCTGCCGGCGGCCAGCCGTCCGCTCCAGCGGCCGCCAACGCGGTGACGATCAAGAACTTTGCGTTCTCCCCGCCCACACTGACGGTCAAGGCGGGCACGACGGTGACCTGGACCAACACCGACGCCGACGCTCACACCGTCACCAGCAAGCAGGGATCGGGCGGGCCGCTGCAGTCGGCGGCCCTGGCCACCAACGACACCTACAGCTACACGTTCACCCAACCCGGCACCTACCCCTACTACTGCACCATCCACCCGTTCATGACCGCCACCGTGGAGGTGACCCCATGACCGAGGACACACACGACTCCGACGGCGGCGGCGGCGAGCACGGCATGACCCGCCGGCAGCTCATGCGGCACGCCGCCTGGTTCGGTGGTGCCGTGGTCCTGACAGTCACCGCAGGAGAGGTGATCAGTCACATCCCCGGATCGACGAACACGGCCCCGGCAAGCAGCGCGGACCTGCATTTCGTACAGATCTCCGACAGCCACATCGGCTTCCAGGGCCCGGCCAACATGGACGTCACCGGGACGTTCGCCGCAGCGATCGACCAGGTCAACTCCCTCGGGTTCCGACCCGACTTCGTCATGCACAGCGGCGACCTGACGCACCTCTCCACCCCCGCCCAGTTCGACCAGGTCAAGCAGATGCTGTCGCAACTGGACACGGACCGGGTCTTCACCGTGCCGGGCGAGCACGACTCGATCGGAGACAACGGACCACGCGCCTACCAGCAGACCTTCGGCCACAACACCATCGGCGACGGCTGGTACAGCTTCGACACCCACGGTGTGCACTTCATCGCGCTGGTCAACACGCTGCACCTGGAGCAACTCGGCCACCTGGGCAACGACCAGATCGACTTCGTGCGCAAGGACATCGCCGGCCTGTCGTCGGACACCCCCATCGTCATCTTCAGTCACATCCCGTTGTTCGCGATGTATCCGACGTGGGGCTGGGGCACCGACGACGCGGTACAGCTGCTGTCGATGTTCCGCCGCTTCTCCTCGGTCACGTGCCTCAACGGGCACGTCCACCAGCTGTTCAGCAAGACCGAGGGCAACATCACCTTCCACTCGGCCCGCCCCACCTGCTACCCGTTCCCCCAACCCGGCCAGGGACCCGCCCCACTCCCCCAGGTGCTGCCCGCCGGACGCCTCAAGGACGCGCTCGGCATCCGCACCGTCAACTACTGGCAGGGCAAGCACGAACTGGCCGTCAAGGACGAAACGCTCGCATGAACACCCGGAGCCTGCCCGCCCTCGCGCTGCGCCTGGCGCTCGCCGCCACGCTCGCGGCGAGCGGATACATCCACGCCCAGCTCTACATCGACGGATACCGCTCCGTCCACATCATCGGCTCGATGTTCCTGCTACAGGCCAGTACCGCCTTCGCGGTGGCCGCACTCCTCCTGATCGCGGCACCCCTGCTCCTGCGCATCGCCGCCGCCGCCATCGCCATCGGCACGCTCATCGGGTTCGCCGTATCCCGCACCACAGGATTGTTCGGGTTCTCCGAAAACGGCCTGCAACCCGCCCCACAGGCCCTGCTCAGCCTCATCGCCGAGACACTCACCCTGCTGATCCTCGCGATCTGGCAGGCATTCGAGGCCCGGCGACACCGCCGCGCCCGGCCAACTGACGGTCAAGGCGGGCACGAAGGCGACCCGGACCCACAGCCATCCGTTTCCCAGACCCGGCCAGGGCCCCGGACCCAATCCGCAGGTGCTGCCGGCCGGACTCCTCAAGGACACGTGGCTGCCCGGCCGGTCATCAGCGGTGCGGATGCCGAGAGCGCCCGGCGCCTGCCCGCCCTCGCGCTGCGCCTGGCGCTCGCCGCCACGCTCGCGGCGAGCGGATACATCCACGCCCAGCTCTACATCGACGGATACCGCCTCGTCCACATCATCGGCTCGATGTTCCTGCTACAGGCCAGTACCGCCTTCGCCGTGGCCGCACTCCTCCTGATCGCGGCACCCCTGCTCCTGCGCATCGCCGCTGCCGCCATCGCCATCGGCACGCTCATCGGGTTCGCCGCATCCCGCACCACAGGATTGTTCGGGTTCTCCGAAAACGGCCTGCAACCCGCCCCACAGGCCCTGCTCAGCCTCATCGCCGAGACACTCACCCTGCTGATCCTCGTGGCCTGGCAGCCCTTGCTGACGGCGGCGGTGAAGTCGAGAGCGGCGGCGGCCGAGCACGTGGCGGGCCTCACGCCCGTCGCCGGCCACCGACGGCTCCATGACGTCCTGTGGCTTCTCCTGCCGGTAGCGGTGGTGGCCGGCCTCTTCTGGTACGGCCGGGTACACACCCCCAACTACGAGACCAGCCTCTTCGGGAACCGCGGCGATGACGCACAACTGCTGAAAGCCCAACTGGGATCGGCGCTCCTGGGCCTGGCGCTGATCCAGCTGGTCCTCGCCCTGTGGATCTACGGCCGCCTGCCCGCACTGCGAACCGCGCCGCACCGGGTCCGTACCACGCACCGCCTCATCGGCCTGACCGCCTTCCTCCTCTCCCTGCCCATCGCCCGGCACTGCATCACCGCCTACGGCGTCCAGTTCACCGACACGCGTGTGGCGCTGCACTCGCTCACCGGATGCTTCCTCTACGGGGCCTTCGTCGCCAAGGTCATCGTGGTCCGGCACCGCCGCTGGCCCGGCTGGGCACTCCCCCTGGCCGGCGGTACCCTCGTCACCGCGATCGCCCTGATCTGGTACGCAGCCCCCCTCTGGTACCTGAACGGCCTCCAGGCACCCGGCCTGTGAGCGGAACGTGGGGGTGCCTCTCCCCCACTGCGCATGCTTTCCAGCGCGCCGGCCGACGGAAAGGCCTCTGCCTTGCCCCCGGGATGGAGGCCCAGGTCGCCGGGCTCCTACGCGCCTACGGCGTCGACGTCCACACGGTCACCACACCTCACCCGGCAGGGGGCTGGCATCAGGCCCGCCGCGAAAAGGTGGCCGAACTGCTCGCCCTCTGCCCGGACGCGTGGCGCCCCGATCTGTACCACAACCCCGACAACGTGGCCGCCTACCGGACGAGATCACCGACCCCGGCCAGGCGGTCGTGTCACGCTGGACGCGCTGCCGTACCGTAGCCCCTCCCTACCGCACCAGGCAGCCGGAAACGCGAGCGCGCCCCACACACCCCCCGTGCGGCCCACCACCGCGTGAGCACCTGTCGCACCACCGCCGCCGACATCCTCCTGAAAGCCGCCTCCGCCCGATGCTCCGGAAGTCCATCCCCGAACGACTTCCGGAGCCGACCACTTGGCGTTCAATCCAGCAGCACTACCGGCGGGATCCCGACACCGCGGATCCCTCCCCGCAGGCGCAGCCCGCGACAGCCTTCGCCGCAGCAGGGGTCCGGGTGAGGTCGATGCTCTGCTCCTCCGGGCTGCAGCAGGCGGTGGTGCCGCAGCAGGCGTCCGGCGCGCCGTCGGCGCTCTTGCCGAGGGTGTCGGCGTCGGCCTTGACCACGTAGACCTCCCAGGGCTCCTTGCCCGGGCCGGTCACCCATGTCTTGTCCTGGAGCGCGTAGCAGCAGGAGGTGTCGTTCTCCTCGAAGGTGGCCAGGCCCGCCTCCTGCAGCCGGGCAGTGGCGGCGGTGACCTGCTCGGTGGTCTCGACCTCGATGCCGAGGTGGTCGAGGCGGGTGTCCTCGCCGGCCTCGCCCTCGATGAGGACGAGCTTGAGCGGGGGCCGGGCGATGGCGAAGTTGGCGTAGCCGGGGCGGCGCTTGGCCGGCTCAGTGCCGAAGAGCTTGGAGTAGAAGGCGATGGAGCCTTCGAGGTCGGCGACGCGCAGGGCGAGCTGAACACGGGACATGGCGGTCTCCCAGATCCTTGGTCTTGTTTCGATGAGTGTCGATACAGCGAGCTTGCCTCTTTGAATAGATGGCTGTCAACATAGACATGTGTCGAATTCGGAACTCATGATGCCCAGGCAGGACGACCCGGTCGCGTGCTGCTCGCCGATGGTCCGCGAGCCGCTCGGGGAAGAGGCCGCCGCCGACCTGGCGAAGATGTTCAAGGCCCTGGCCGACCCGGTGCGGCTGCGGCTGCTGTCCCTGATCGCCTCGCACGAGGGCGGCGAGGCCTGCGTCTGTGACCTCACCGGCCCGTTCGACGTCTCCCAGCCGACCATCTCCCACCACCTGAAGGTGCTGCGCGAGGCCGGCCTGGTCGGCTCCGAGCGCCGCGGCACCTGGGTCTACTACTGGGTGCTGCCCGCCGCCCTGGCCAAGCTCTCCGCCCTGCTGCAGGCCCCGGCCGGCACCGCCGTCCAGGCCGCGGGGGGCGCGAGATGACCGAGATGGTCCCGCTGGGCCGCCGCACGGCGGTCGAGTTCGTCGGGACAGGCACGCTGGTGACCGTCGTGGTCGGCTCCGGCATCCAGGCCACCAAGCTCTCCCAGGACGTCGGCGTGCAGCTGCTCGCCAACTCCCTGGCCACCGTGTTCGGCCTCGGGGTGCTGATCGCGCTCCTCGGCCCGGTCTCCGGCGCGCACTTCAACCCCGTGGTCACCGTGGCTGCCTGGTGGACCGGCCGCCGCGGCGGCGGGGGCCCCAGCCTGCGCGAGGTCGCCGCCTACGTGCCCGCGCAGATCCTCGGGGCGATCGGCGGCGCGGTGCTGGCCGACGCGATGTTCGCCGAGCCGCTCGTGCGCTGGTCCACCCACGACCGCTCGGCCCCGCACCTGTGGCTGGGCGAGGTCGTCGCCACCGCCGGGCTGGTCCTGCTGATCTTCGGCCTGGCGCGCACCGGCCGCGCGCACTTCGCCCCGGTCGCGGTCGCCTCCTACATCGGCGCCGCGTACTGGTTCACCTCCAGCACCAGCTTCGCCAACCCCGCCGTCACGATCGGCCGCACCTTCACGGACACCTTCGCCGGAATCGCACCCGCCTCCGTCGGCCCCTTCGTCGCCGCCCAGCTCGTCGGCCTGGCCGTCGGGCTCGCCCTCGTCGCCGTGCTGTTCGGCCGCCCCGCCGCGCCCACCGCCGAGGACCTTGCGGCCCCGCACGTCGAGCACCACCCGGCCGCCGCCGGCCGCTGAACCCAGCCCCGCCGCTCCTGCCCGAAGGAAGATCCCTGTGAGTACTCCCGCCGCCATCCCGTCCGTGCTGTTCGTCTGCGTGCACAACGCCGGCCGCTCCCAGATGGCCGCTGCCTTCCTCGGCCACCTCGGCGGCGACCGGGTCGAGGTCCGCTCGGCCGGATCCGCCCCGGCCGACACCGTGAACCCGGCCGTGGTCGAGGCCCTGGCCGAGGTCGGCATCGACATCTCCGCCGAAGTGCCGAAGGTGCTGACCGTCGAGGCAGTGCAGACCTCCGACGTGGTGATCACCATGGGCTGCGGCGACGCCTGCCCCTACTTCCCCGGCAAGCGGTACCTGGACTGGAAGCTGGAGGACCCGGCCGGCCAGGGCGTCGACGCGGTCCGCCCGATCCGCGATCGGATCGAGCAGCGGATTCGGGGCCTGCTCGCCGAGCTCGGCATCGAGGCCGCCGCGTGACCACCGCGGTGACCGTCACCGGGATGCTCCCCGAGCACGCCGCGCAGGTGCTGACGATCTACCAGGCCGGGATCGACGGCGGCGACGCCACCTTCGAGGAAGCCGCACCGGCCTGGGAGGCCTTCGACGCCTCCCGGCTCACCGAGCACCGCCTGGTCGCCCTGCACGGCGACCGGGTGCTGGGATGGGCCGCGGTCGTGCCGGTCTCGGACCGGTGCGCGTACATCGGGGTGGTCGAGCACTCCGTCTACGTCCGCCCCGACGCCCGGGGGCAGGGCGTCGGCCTGGCCCTGCTGCTGGCGCTGCTGGCCTCCACCGACGCCGCCGGGATCTGGACCGTGCAGTCCGGGATCTTCCCGGAGAACACCGCCAGTCTCGCTCTCCACGCCAAGGCCGGATTCCGGGTAGTCGGCACCCGCGAGCGGCTGGGCCGCCACCACGGGCGCTGGCGCGACGTTGTCCTGGTGGAACGCCGCAGCCCTGCCGTCGCTTGACCGACCGCCTGTACTCGCAGCGCAACGAGGCCGCCAAACCCACCTGGGCCAGGACCACCGCCCGCGTCGTGCAGCAGGGAAGCCGCATCCGCCGGCCGACCGCCGGGCGACGACGCTGAGGCCGGCGTTCGTCGACCGCCGGCCGCGGGCCCGGCATGGCTGCGGCGGACGCTTGATCCGTTCGGGCGCAAACCGTGCTCCCAGCGAGCGACGGCTCCGGCATGGCGTGAACTCCCGCGCGTCATTCCTGGGGATCATCGACTTCGTTCGAGTGTGCAGCCTGTGCCGGGCAGAAGGGCTGCGGCCTGATTCCATGAAACCTCCGAAGGCCGCTGAAAGTCGTTCGCAGTGAGATCGCACTGCCAGTGAACCGGTCGGAGAAATCCTTGGAGCTGCCGGGCCGGCGTCGCACACCTCCAAGGAAAGGGATTCACACATGAAGTACGGTTTCAGACGCCTGTCCACGGTGACCGGAACGGTGGTCGCCGCGATCCTCCTCGCCTCGCCCGCGGTCGCCCAGGGCGGTGTGGACTCGACAGCTCGAACCGACTCCACCGCTCCCCGACTCCTGTCCGGGCACACGGCGGACCAGAAGGGCAGCACCGGAGGCAACAAGCACTGCGAGCGGGTACAGCGGGACTTCAGCTCCGACGTCGTGGACTTCGGAACCTTCTCGGACACCCAGTTCCACCTGGCGACGAACCGCCAGGGCGAGGCATTCCTCAATGACAGCCGGAACCCGGGAGTATGGGTGGACATCGACGTCATCCCCGGCGCCCCGAAGTGTGTGATCGACACCGACCTGTCCGCCACCGAGAGCGGCGCGAACATCCCCAACAAGCTCTTCCTCAACGTGGAGAGCGAGGACGGGAAGATCTTCCAGGCCGTGTGCAACATCACCGCAACGCCGTTCAGCGCGTCGAACCTGGCGACTGCCTGCGGCCCGGGGTTCGCCCAGATTCCGGGCACCCCGGTGTGATAGAACTCCGCGCGCCGGCCCCGGTTCTCCCTCCCGGGGCCGGCGCACCTCTTCCTTCCCCTCCCCACCCGATCACCCTGATCTGCCTCCAGACCCGGCGTGATGTCATCGACCTCCCTGCCGGCCTGGTCGCCAGGGAGAAGTTCCCCGGCCAACCCGAGTACGCCGAGGTGATCGCTTCCCTCGATCGCGCCGGTTGCGCCGGTTGCGCCTGGCAGCCCTACACGCCCCTCACCTTCGACAACCGATGCGCTATCCAGGCCACGTCCTCCGGCATCGTCTTCGTCTTCGAAATCCCGGATGGAGAAGGCCCGATCCTCAACGTCGTGGGACCACCGCCCCATCAGCATGAGTGCTCCGCGACCCACGCGACACCGTGAGCGCGAAGCCGAAGCAATGTGGAACGACCCTGACAACCGGCTCCAGGGTGCCAAGGGACAGGGGTGGCTCGGCAAGGACGCTGCGATCGAGGCCAGCATCGCCTCGCCGCCGCCGAGCAGAAGCTCGCCGCCGTGCGCGACCTCCCGGCACACCGGCGTCCACCTCGGCATTCCCGACGTCCGCACCAGCGCCGGCCGACTCACCGAAAGCCCTGACGGCGACTGACAGCCGTCCGACTGCGGGCCCTTCGCGCTTGGCTGCGCAGTGGCCTCAGACGCGAGGAGGCAGGACCTCGATGATTTCGGCGATGCCAGCGGCGGGTTGAGCCTCGTGCATGGTGATCACATCACCAGGCTGCAGATGCTGCCACTGCTCGGGCTGCAGGGGAGCCAGGCGAACGTCGGCTGTGGGCAGTAGGTCGACAGCCTGCCGAAGGAGTGTGAACGCGTCATCCATGTGCTGGACTGTCGCCTGGGGGCGGATCGGGCGCCAAGCCTGGTTCCCCTGACGAGCGCGTTGACCTGGACTGATCACGCGGTGGTGAGGAAGTCCAGAACGAGCGGGCTCGCGACGGCGCGGAACTCCTCGAAGTAGGCGTGCCGTGCTCCGGGAATCAGATGCAGCCGGGCATCGGGGATTCGGTGCGCGAGCAGGTGCGCGTTGGCGGTGGGGTTGAGCAGGTCATCGCTTCCGTGCACGACCAGGGTGGGTGCGCTGATTCCCGGCAGGAGGTCCCATGCATCGTGCTGGTTACTGGCCGCGAGGTGGCGACGCCGCGCGTGAGCAGGCATGCCCGGGTCGCCGAGCGTGTGGCAGGGGCCCGAATGGGTCGCCAGCCAGTCCGGGGTGTACATGAGCTCCAGGAGGGCCTGCCGAGCCGCCGTCGGTTGAGGTTGCGCCAGTGACCTGCGCACGTCGTTGTCGCGTTCGACGCTGTGCGGGCCTCCGGGCGACGTGCAGCCGAGTACCAGGGCATCCACTCGGTTCGGATGGCGGGCCGCGAGCTGCTGGGCCACACGCCCGCCCATCGACGTGCCGTAGACGTCGGCCCGGTCGACACCGAGTTCGTCGAGCACAGCGATCACGTCCTGCGCAAAGACCTCGGTGCTGTAGGGCTCGTCGGGCTTGTCACTCTCCCCCGTACCTCGGTAGTCGAGCGTGATGGTGCTGCGGACGGCGTGGAAGTCGTCGCGCACCCCGTCCCACCAGTGGTGGTTGTTCGCCTGGCCTGCCAGCAGGACAAGGGGAGCCCCCTCGCCTTGCACCTGGTAGGCGATACGGACCCCGTCGGGTGTCGTCGTGTGCTTCATCGGCCCCTCACTCCCGACGGGCAGAGTACAGCGCGGACGTGGTGAGGCTGCCGGACACCTGGCGGGGCCCGTGGCCGGGCGGAAGCGCCCGAGGGCCGACAGGAGGAGCCCTACCTCGGATGCCGTACGGTGGAGACCATGTTTTCTGCAGCGGTTCTCTCGCCGCCCGTCCTCTGAGGCGGGTCGCCATCGACACCGGCGCGTAGGCAGGCCACTGGCCGCGACGCGCTGATCGGTTGTGCCCGCAGACGCGAGACCACGACCATCTGCTCCGTCTGGAGACTCCTTCCGTGTCGAAAACTGCTGTTGCAATGACCCCTGCCCCCGTGGCGGCACCCAGATCCGTGCGCCGCGGCCTTGCCTGCCTGGCGTTCGCCGGCATCACCTGGGGCACTACCGGAGCCGCCGTGGACATCGTCTACCGGTCCAGCGACTTCGGGCCCATGGCCGTCTCGTTCTGGCGCTTTCTGACCGGCATGGCGCTGCTGCTCGCGGCCCGCGCCTTCCACCCTTCCCGTACCACGCCCAGGACGCGGCAGCCGATGGGCCGCCGTGTGCTGCTGTTCGCGGGCACCGGCGTCGGCTTGGCGGTCTTCCAGACCGCCTACTTCGCCGCCGTGCGGGACACCGGGCTGGCCGTCGGCACCATCGTCACACTCGGGGCGGCCCCGGTGTTCACCGCCGCCGGTGGACGCCTGTTCCTGGGCGAGCGCATCGGACGCGCCGGGCTGCTCGCGGTCGCCGGCGCGCTGGCCGGCCTCGCGATCCTGGTCCTGGGCAACCGGGCCGGTGTCGTCCACCCCGTCGGCGTGGGGATGGCCCTGCTGTCCGCCGCCGGGTACGCCGCCTCCAACATCCTGGGCCGGTGGACCGGACGGCACGGCGCCGGAGAGGACCCGTACACCCTCACGGTGGGGTCGTTCGCCGTCGGCGCGACCGTCATGCTGCCGTTCGCCTGGGGCGAGGGCCTCGTGCCGCACACCGCCCACCCGGGCCACGTCGTGCTGCTGATGCTCTACGTCGCCACCGTCACGACGGCGCTCGCCTACCCGCTGTACTTCGCCGGGGCGGGCGCCGTCCGGGCGGCCACGGCATCGGTGGTGATGCTCATCGAGCCGGTCAGTGCAGCGGTGCTCGCCGTGTTGTTCCTCGGCGAGCGGCTCACCGCGGCCACGGTCGTCGGCACGGTGCTGATGCTCACGGCCATCGCCGGCCTCGCGGCCGCCGAATCGCGACCGGGCGCGAGGAGCTGACCGCTCGCGTGGTGACATGGGGGCGATGTGGTGCGCCGGGACCAGGTTCCGGCGCACCACACGTGCGTCCCCCGGAACATGTCCGGTGTGTCCAGGTCTCTGATTGCAGAGAGCCTCTCAACGGCCGGGTGATGCTCTTCGAACACGACGAGGGGGGCAGCCGGGCGGTTGGCCGGTCGGCTGCCGCCTCGTCGTGTGCGTCAGTGCGCGGTGGGCCGGGTCACGAGGTCGGATGGGTCGGTGTTCGCCCCGCACAGCACGACGCAGACCTTCTCGCCGCTGCCGGGCCGGTAGCTGCGGCCCGCGCTCGCGGGGCGGGTCGGCAGATCGCGGTCGGTGCCGTGCTGGTCCGGGGTGGTGAGCGCGGCCAGCGCGGTCGCGGCGCCGTGCTCGACCGCGACACGGCGGTGGTCCCACAGCGCCTGGCGGGCCCGGGCGATCCCGTCGTCCGCCACCAGCACGGAGTGCACGCCGTCCTGGTGGGCGGCGTGCAGGGCCATGGCGGAGGTGCGGCGGGCGCCGAGGGAGTCTGCGGCGATCGAGTCCACCGTGACGTCGACCGGGCGGCCGGCCTCGATCGCGGCGTTCAGCGCGCGGCAGTTCTCCGGCTCCACCGCCACGGTGCGGATGCCGTGGTGCCGGGCGGCGGTGGCGACGCCGGCGAACAGGCCGCCGCCGCCGACCGCGACCACCACGGTGTCCAGGCCGGGGAGCTGCTGGTGGATCTCCTCCAGCAGGGTGCCGGCCCCGGCGGCGATCAGCGGGTGGTCGTAGGCGTGGGAGGCGAGCGCGCCGGTGGCGGCGGCGAACTCCTCGCAGGCCGCGAGCGCCTCGGCGTACTCCGCGCCGACCAGACGGACCTCGGCGCCGTAGCCGTGGAGCTTGGCCACCTTCACCGCCGGAGCGGTCTCGGGCAGGAAGACGGTCGCCCGGACGCCCTGCTGCTGGGCGGCCCAGGCGCACGCCAGGCCGGCGTTGCCGCCCGAGGCGATCGTCACCCCGGCGTCGGGCAGGGTCTCGGCGTCGCGGTGGGCCTGGATGAAGTTCTGCGCGCCGCGGGCCTTGAACGAGCCGGTGTGCTGCATGAACTCCATGGCCAGCCACACCTCGCACGGCTCGGCCTCACGGTCGTCCAGGGGGTCGAGCCGGGCCGTGCGGATCGCGCCCGGGTCGAGCCGGGCCAGGGCGACGGAGCGGATGCGTCCGGCGGTGCGGTCGGTGGCGGCCTTGATGTCGCCGTACGTCAGCTGGTGCACGTCGTTGCTCCTGCGATGAGTCGGTCACGACCAGGCGATGAGCCGGCCGCTGGTGGTCAGGCCGAGGAAGAACGCGAAGGGCGGACGGCCGCGAGGGTGCCGGCCGCGAGGTCGGCCAGGTGCCGGGCGGTGAAGGCCGTGCTGTCCACCGCGCTGAACAGCGGGTCGAGTGCCGCGGTGCGGGGCATGTCGCCTCCGTGAGGAGTCGGGGACCTACCGTGACGGTACGCTGCACCGTACGCTCACTCGCATGCCGAGGCAATCCACTTCCCTGGACCGGGCGACTCCCGAACGGATCGCCGAGCAAGCTCTGTTGATCGTGGATCAGGACGGGTACACCGCGCTCAGCTTCCGCACCCTCGCGTCCGCGCTGGACATCTCCGTCGCGTCCCTCCAGCGCCGCTGCACCGACCTGGCCGGCCTGCTCGACCTGGTCACCGACCACCTTGCCGCCCGCCTGCCCGAGATCGAGCCGGGCACCGCCTGGGCGAGCGCAACGGAGGCACGGTTCGCCGCGCTGTACGAGCTGCTGACGGACCATCCGGGCCTGGTCGCCCTGCGCGGCGACCGGCCCTGGCTCGGTCCGCAGCTGCTCAAGCGCCTGGTGGAGCCACAGCTCGCCGACTCCCTCGCCGCCGGGATGACCCCCGAGGAGGCGATCGTCACCCACCGGCGGCTCTACCTGCTGACCCTGGGCAGCGCGAGCTTCGTCAACCACCGCGACCCCAAAGCCGCTCAGAGCGCCACCCGGCGCGCGCTGGCCGCGCTCGACCCCGGGGAGTTCCCGGTCCTGACCGGGCAGCTCGGCGCGGTCCTGCCCGCCGTGGTCGACCACGAGGTCTACTTCGGCGCGCTCCGCCAGCTCATCCACGCCGCCGGCCCTGCTCGGGCCGCCACGGTTCCCGGACCGGCGGCCGAGGAGGAGTAGATCAGCGTGGACAGCGCCCTCGCCGCCTACCGCGGCCAAGCCACGTGGCCGGAGCTGACCCACGGGCGGCCCGCCGTCGTCTACCCGCAGCAGCTCGCCGTCGCTCCGGCGCGCGGCAGCGACGGCTGGGCCGGCCAGCAGCAGCCGGAAGGCTGGGCGCGGCCGCAGGCGCCGCCGGACTCCTGCAGCTGTGCGCCGTGAAGCTCACCTTCGCCGGCGACGCCTGGTGGGCCGCAGCCTCACGCGCAGGGCCCGGCCCGAACAGTGCGGATGACGAGGCTGTGGACCGCCGTCACAGGTGCAGGAGCAGGCCCTGGAGGGGTGCGGGGATCTGCTCCGGGGCGAGGGCCTCGGTCAGGAGGCGGCCGTAGCGGATCTTGCGTCCCTTCTTCGTGCCGAGGAAGCGGCGCATCCGCTGGTGCGGCGGCCGGTCCTGCTGGGCGGGCTGACGCACGAAGATCTGCCAGGCCGGGAGGTCGCCCTCGGCCCGCAGGATCTCCTCGACCCGTGGCACGCCCAGCGCGCGGATGAGTTCGTCCTCCAGGTCCGCCGCGCACACGAAGAACCCGTCGCGCGGCGCGCCGGCCCGTTCGAGACCGCGCTCGTAGAAGCCCCGTTCGCCCTCGTCACAGAGCCCGGCGAGGCGCAGACCCAGCCCGGGCGGCCCGAGCAGGCCGGCGAATCGGCCGACGCTCATCGCCCCGCCCATCGGGACGACGCACACCCCCTCGGCGGCCAGGTCCCGGCCGTGGCGCGCGGCCAGCGTCTCGACGGCCGCGAGGTCGCTCGGTCCTTCCAGCAGCACCGCCGTCCGTACCCGCAGCCGCCCGGCCAGCTCACCCGCCGGCCCGCCGGGTTCTCCCGCCGCCCAGCCGATGACCGCCTCCCGGAACGCCCGCATGTCCGCCATGGAGGCGATTCTGCCCCCGTCCGGGCCGGCACGGCACGGGATTTTCACCGCCCGCTCGGCGAGGTGGAGCACGGGCCACCCGCACTGGCCGCCACGTTGGACGTCGTTGTGACGGCCGACGGCAGTTCCTGCCGGGGCGACGGCGGACGCGGCGGGCGCGGAGACTGCCGACCGTGGGTCAGCTCGGAGCTACTTGGGGGCGGCGGCCATGGAGGTGACCGCGTCCGCCACGCTGGACCGGTAGAGGCCCATCTTGGGGTTCAGGACTCGTGCGCCGCTGTCGAGCGGGAAGTTGCGGGTGTTCGCGAGGGGCATGTTGGTGCCGTCCTGGTCGACCAGCACGTTGATTTCGTTGATGCCGGGGACGGTGCCGGTGGTGGCGCCGCTCGGGTCGAGGTCGATCACCGCGTAGGCCTTCTGGCCCGCCGGGACCGGGAAGCGCGAGGTGCCGCTGGCGAGCACCGGCTTGATGTTCTTGCTCTGGTCGGGAGAGGTGGAGTTGCCCAGGTCGACGCCCGGGGAGGAGCTCAGGCTGCAGGCGCTCGCGCCGGTGTTGCGCACCTCGATCACCCACTGGTTGGGCGCCCCGGCGCGGGCCGTCGCCTGGATCGCGAGGTTCTGGATGTCGCAGGGGTGGTCGGCGGCGGAACCGGCACTCCCGGCGCCGGGCCGGGTACCACCCGACGGGCTCGCGCCGGACGGCTTCTGCGCGGCGGGGTGCGATGCCGTTCCCGCGCCCGGTGCGCCCGCCGACGGGGCTCCGGAGGCCGGGCCGCCGGCCGGCGAGGGCGTGACGGCCGCCGTGGCGGGCGCGGAGGCCGCCGAACCGCCGGCCGAGTCGGAGTTCTCCGGCCCGCAGGCGGTCAACGCGAGTCCCGCAGCGGCGACCAGGACGGCGGAGGCGAACAGCGGGCGACGGTGGTGGCGGACGGACACGGTGACTCCCCGATGGCGGTGTGCGCTGACTGCTTGGACACCTCACATGACGGTCAGCCGACGGCTTTTGGTGGCATGCACGGCGTCACAATCATCAGGACATGACAGGCACTGGACTGTGACATTCGGTCGGGTGCAGCACGGTTGACACGGCGTCTCCCCCAGGCTCGCCACCCCGCCGTCTCGCGCCACTCAGCCACCACTGCCTGCCCCGGCCGGAGGCCGCCGCACCACCGTCAGCTGGCCCTGGACCCGGACGGGATCGGCCGTGTGAGAGCCCGCAGACGCCGGCCCCTCGTACGGAGGAAGCCATCCCCCCGCGTGCGGGGCCGACCGTCGTGACCTGCGAGGTCATCGGCCCGGCCAGAGCCGCGATCCTGTCCGGATGGTCCTGGAGGAGCTGCCGGCGTGTGGCCGGGTCCAGCGAGTCCCACCACTTTCGGTGTCAATGCCGTTGAAGATCGCGTTTCATTCGAGGCAGAGGGGCCAGAGCAGCTCGCTCTCAGAATCAGCAGCCCTCTGAAGGTGTGCTCGGTGAATCAGGGCGGTAGTGGTCGTAGTCGTTCCATCCTGAGGATCGGGCAAGCTGTTCCCAGGCTGGCCAGGTCCGGCCGGTCACCTGGCGAACGAGCTCGCCTTGCATCGTGAAGGGCGGCGCCTTGTGCGGCTTCTCCAGCGCCTGGCTGACAATGCTGTCGTGGAGGACCGCCGCAGCGTGCAGACGGGGCAGCACCTGCTGGACGCGGTCCGCGTAGCCGTCCGGGAGTGCGGTTGGGCCGCCGCCCAGATCGAAGCCCGCGCCAAGGGCGACCAGCGCGATCTCCGGCCGCTTCCGCAGGGCGATCTCACGGTCCATGTGCAGCGCGATCGCGTCCCACACGACGTCCGTGCGCTCCGGTGGCACTCCTTGCTCGGTCAGGAAGCGGATTGCCAGATCGGCACCGTCCAGCTCGAACCGCTGGTCGCCGTTGCCCTCGATACTGAGCCCGCAGTCGTGCAGGACGCATCCCAAGAAGAGGAGTTCGTCGTCGTAGTCGCGGTCCGGTTGCAGACCACGTCGCTCACCGAGGAGGCGTCCGTAGAGATAGGTACGCAGGCTGTGATTGAAGATCGCGGCTGGGACCAGGGCCTGTGCGTAGCGCAGTGTGTTGCGCGCAAGATCGGTTGGAGGGAGGGCCAGTTCGCCGAATCTGTCGCTCACGAGGTGGCCGGTACTCGGTTGTTCGGTCGTTGCCGAGGACAGTGCGGTTCCCGTAATCCGTCGGGTGCCGAGCGTTCCATGATGATCACACCTCCAAAGGCTACTTGAGGCCCGAAGAGATGACTTCTCGATGCCGAGGCATTCGAGCCATCCGGTCCGGTTACCCCCGCCGCCCTCCTCCTCCCGCCCGACTAGCCAGCGTGAGCATGTCACACCTGACCCGTTGCGTCTATTGGCGGTTTATTGAGTCTTTTATGTTCTCCACGTTGACCGCAGAAGCGACTCAACGCGAAATTTCACGATCGTCTGAGGTCATCAGCCTCCACTGGTCCGGACAAGCCGTCAAAGAGCCGTCACCCACTCCCCCGGAAGCCCGTCGCCCACACGCGCCGGCCTGACAGCATGTCGAGATGACTGGTGCGGTGCACAACGACAACAAGGGTTCGCCTCGGAACTTGATCCAGGCGGGAAACGTCCGCGACATCTATCTGGGCTCCGACTCCCCCTCCCCTGGCAGACGGTCGGCCTCCGCCGACGCCGAGAGCGATGTCCTGGACGGGCTGGCCCGCGAGGTCCTGGATCAGTGGCGGGATGAGGCCGGCATCCGCGGTCTGCACCATCGGGTTCCGATGGCGATCCCCTGGGAGCTGGAGCAGGGTCACCGGAGCGACCCGAACGCGCAGCGCTGCGGAGCCTGCTGACCGAGCCGGGCATCTGGGGCACCGTCGTCATCGTTGCCGTAGGCATCTACGGCACGTCGGCGAGCTATGCAATCGCGGGGCTGGCCGCCCTCCTGGGGGTCTCTCCCCCGCGGCCCGGGCTCGGGATCCAGGGGGTGGGCCAAGTGCTCGGGGCCGTCGCCGCGGTCGCCATCATCGCGACGGCGTTCGGAAGGATCCTCACAAGGCACCTGTTCAGCGGCTTCGACGATCGCCCACGACGACCGGCGGCCGGTGTCAGTGGACGGCTGTTCCTGGCAGTAGCGGCCGCGGCTACGACGGCCGTCGGCGTGACGCTGCCCGGCAGCACGTCAGCGAACCTGTGCGTCTTTCTTCTTCCCCTGCTCTCCGGTGTGCTCCTGACCCGGTCGGCCGAGTCGATATGGCGGCCAGGCCCGGGCAGCTGCTGCGCGAGGAGCGCAGGATGGCTCTTGTCGAATCCACAGTGGTCGCACCGGCCATCGCGGGAACCTCACTGGCGTTCTTCCACTGGCTCAACGGCGATCCGCTCCTCATCGCCGGCGGTCTCGTCATCGGCTGGTCGTGCTCGGCCGCCGTGCTGATCGCCCTCAGTCGATGGGGCCGCTGGACCGCCACACGCCTCATCGTGGCGGGGCGTCGACGTCTGCCACGCGATGTGCTGGGCTTCCTGGAGGACGGCCGCCAGTTGGGCGTGCTGCGGCGGTTCGGCGTGCTCCTCCTCGGGGCACTGGCCTTGCGGGCGGTCGCGACCCGGCTGCGCATCGACGGCGAGGGCGTGGAGCTCAACGAAGGCCGCAAGCTACGGCTGCGGTGGGACGACGTGGCGGAGGCACGGGTAGTCAGAGTCCGATCCCGCAGGAACGTGGAGACCGGCTCCCCTGGTCTGAACGTCTCGTACTGTCTCGCGATGAAGCCGGTCGCCGGACGGGAAGCGACGCCGTCCCTCACCGACTCGGACGGCTGGATCCGGGTGTGGGAGCTGGGCTCCACCGAAGTGGTTCCGCTCGACCTGGAGGTTGCGCTGACCCGGTTCGCCGCCGACCGCTGGCGCCGTGACGTCTGAAGCCTGAGACCGCCTCGCTCCAGAAGTGCACGGGCCCACCTGTGGAGCCGAGGACGGCTGGAGGTTCTGGATGTCCACACTGATCATTCGCACGGTGCTGTGCGGCCGCACGGATCACACTGCCTCGCCGCCCGACGACGCCGCACGATTTTCTGCGGAAAATCGTGCGGCGTCCGACGAGGGCCAGGGCAGAGGCGCGGTGTCGGCGTCTCGGGTTCACGCGGCCGTATCCGTGCTGGCTGAACACGTCGTGGCCGCGGCCGCACCAGGTACAAGGAATTTTCCGCGGAAAATCCGAGGAGCGACTGATCCGCTCACGGTTCGGTGCCGTCCGTGGGACTGGTCGGTGCCACGTTGCCGGTCGGCCCGGTGGTCGCGGCGAGAGCGCGGTAGCGGAGGGCTGCCTGGGGCTGACCATCCACGTCCAGGGCATCGCCGGCGAGCCGGTAGGCGTTCGCGAGCGGCCGGCCGTACGCGGCAGGGTCGTCGGCGGGGTGCGGGCCGACGGCCTGGACGGCTGACGCGGCGTCGCGCCATGCGCCGGCTGTGTCGTCCGGTAGGAGGGCGTGGCCTCGCGCCGTCAGTACCGCTGCCAGGCTGACGCGCGTGGCGGCCAGTTCCCCGGTACACGTCGCCGTGGACGGTGCTGTTGATGATGCGGTTCGAGACGCCTCGTACTGTCTGCTCGTCGTCCACGCGTTCGCCCCCACCGATCGTGTCCGACTGCGTTCACGGGCCTGGCCTGGCTGCCCGAAGCCCTTCCCGGATTTTCCGCGGAAAATCAGCGGGTAGTCGTCTCCCTGCCATCGCTGCGGGCCCATGGCACCCACCACGCATCCCGTGCTTCCGTCGTCGGACCACTCACAGCATTCGACCGCTGGTGCTGCTGGAAGCCTCGACGTCCTCTTCACCGGGCCAGCGCCCCTCTACGTGCAGCTGGATGAGTGCGGCGTGGGAGAGCGGGCTGCCGGGGTCGGTGACGTCCCCGTTGGTGGCGTAGTCCAGGAGTACGACGTCGTCCTTGGTCCTGATCAGCTCGACCAGGTCGGCGACGCGGTGCTCGAGGATCCAGCGATAGGCTGGCAGGTAGATCCGGCGTCGGGCCGCCTCGTAGGGCAGCAGCCGATCGCCGTGCAGGCCGGTTCGGTGACCTCGGACGGGACCGTACCGGCGGACCGTCCGCTTCAGGCCTTTCATCGTGGTGACCCCGAGCTTCTCGGGATCGACGTCGGAGTCCTGGAAGACCTTGAGGGATTGCCAGATCCCTTCCACCGACTGGCTGGTCACACCGTCGCTGTAGGGGACCGGGATGCCGCCGTGCGGGTAGAACGGGCTCAACCGCACCCACGGGTCCGGTGCCTTGGAGGTGACATCGATGATCTCTGCCCCGGGGAACGCGGCGGTCAGTGACGCCATCGAACGGCGACGGCTGGCGATACGGATCGACACCTGAAGGCCCCCTGGCTTGATGACATCAGCCACTCAGCATCCACGACGGCACTGACATTCCTCCCGCCCGTAGAACCGGCCAGCGCTCCGGCCACTCCGCACACCGGACCAGCCCGGGCCCACGCTCGGGAATTTTCCGCAGAAAATTCGTGTCCGCCGAGAACTGCCCGGGCCGGACGAGACCACAGCTCGACGCAGTCCGATCTGCTGCTCGACCGGCCCGTGTCACCGGTCCAGGTGCAGCCGCCAGGATCCGCGGAATTTTCCGCGGAAAATCGGTCGGCCGGGGCGGGACCGGTGACGCCTGGGCAGCGCAGCCGCTCCCCTGCTGCCCCTGGTCGAGCGCTACCTCGACAGCGGCGACGGCTGGACCCGGCTGCACGCCGCCGAGGCCCACTGGCGGATCACCGGCGATCCGTCCGCCGCGGCGGGCTTCACGCTCACCGGGCTCACCCACTCCCAGGCCGCGGAGGCGATGGAGCGGGCTCGCCGAGCCCTGGCCGGGCAGGGTTGGACAGCCGGGCTCCGCGACCTGTCCGGCGACATCCAACTGAAGCTGACGCCTCCGAGTGCCGGCCCCGGAAGCGTCTCCGAGAACGTCTTCGTCGACTTCTACGACCCAAGCGGCTTCTTCACCATCGAGGCGTACGCGGAGTGCGCCCGCTACCTCCACGACACACCGGTGACCTTCGAGGGGAAGCCGGAGCACCTGGCCTACCTCTCGGTGCCGGCCCGGGTCCGCCGGGAGTGACCGCGATCCGCGCGAAGGATTTTCCGCGGAAAATCCGGGCCCGCCAGCGGTCGGGCCCGCCGGCAGTCGGGTTCGCTGGCGGTCAGGCTCGCTGGCGGTCAGGCTCGCTGGCAGATGACCGCCGGTGAGCCGACGCATTGCGAGCGCGCCCGCACCACCGGGCCGTCCGTGTCCCCCGGCCCACGAATTTTCCGCGGAAAATCATCCGGTCACATCCGGGAATCGAATCCGGCAGTAGGTGGGGGAGAGGGCTCGGGGGAGTGCGACGCCACGGCCCCTGTGCTGCTCCTCGTCAGGGCGCCCAGGGCAGTCGTACCGCTTCGATCTCGGAGTCGTTCAGCAGCGCTGCGATCAGGTCCGGGGGTCCGGCGACCTTGGTGGCCCACAGGTCGTAGTCGGTGCACAGGAGCCATGAGCGGTCCTCGGCCCAGAGGTTCGACGGGCTGTAGTCCGCCTCGGATATGTCGTACAGGATCCCGGCGTCGCCGAGGCGGCTTGCACGCACATGGTGGTTGTCGTAGTCGGCGTCCCGGAGCGTCAACGGGCTGTAGTAGGCCAGGCAGCGGGTGTCCGGGCCCGCGGGGCTGTGCTCGGTGAGGATGGCGATCAGTCCGATCCAGGTCTCCCGGTCCAGGCTCCCCTCGGTGGGCGGGATGATGCCGACCGGCCAGCTGCCCTCCTTCTTGACAGAGGGGAAGCAGTGGTAGGAGGGCAACTGCCCGTCGGGCACGACCGGGTCGCCGGTCCGGCGGGCGAGTTCCGCCCAGCGCAGCCGCCGCCAGCCGGTGCCGGGGTGTTCGGCCCGGCCCAGCCCGCCTCCCGTGGCGACGCCCACGGCGTCGAAGTCGAAGCCCGCGACGATGAGGGGCTGGACGCTCCCGTCCGCCAGACCCGCCTGGTGGTACTCGTGGTGCGACACCTCGGTCGGCCCCCGCTCGTGCTCGTACATGGCGTTGAGCACCCAGACCGCGTCCAACGTCGCCGGCGGCATGAACCCGGTCAGGCCCTCGCCGCACAGTTCCTGCAACCAGTCGGTCGCGCCGGACGAGGCGAGCGGCCACAGGTCTGACAGCACGTTCGATTCCTCAGACATGCGTTCATGATCCCAGCCCCGGCCACCAGCCCCTCGAGGGCTGGTCACCCTGTAGCCGTTCCACCGCGTGGGGACGGTCCGGTCCATCCGGCCGGGTACTCGGAAGATGCATCCGACACGAACAGCAGGGCGGCCGCCACCCGGGGCGTCCCTGGCGCAGCGCCCGTACGGCCGCCTCGCGGACCTCGTCGGGCCCGTCGGTGTCCGGGAAGCCGTATCGGCGAGGCGGGCGGGCGTCATCGTGCACCTGTCGCCGTCGGCTCGCCGGCGGGCGGGCAGCCGTCCAGGGGAGCCGCGCGGAGAGGGCTGGTGAGCACCATGCGGTGGTGGGGGGGGGCGCCCCCCCCGCCCCCCCCCCCCCCCCCCCCCCAACACGCCAGGCGGGGGGGGTGGCCACGCGGAACACACCCCCCCCCGCCGGCGG
>NZ_JBIWNZ010000023.1:0-98383 GCF_044767505.1 Kitasatospora sp. NPDC101235 | reverse complement strand
GGGGGGGGGGGGGCGGGGCCCGGGGGGGGGGGGGGGGGGCGGGGGGGGGGCCGGGGGGGGGGGGCCGGGGGGGGGGGGGGGGGGCGCCCCCCCGGGGGGGGGGGGGGCCCCCCCCGGGCCCCCCCCCCCCCACCGCATGACAGCGATCAGGCCTTCGGGAGCGTTATCCCCAGTTCGAGCATCGCCGGCGATGCCGGGCCGCCCTCGGAGCGCTCGGTCTTGTAGCCCTTGACCCGGGGTGCGACGGTGCGCGGGTCCACGGCCTCGGAGGGGGCGCCGGTGGAGTAGAGGCCCTCGGGGTCCTGGTCGCGGTCGTGCGGCAGGAGCCAGAAGACGCGGCGGCGGAAGGTGCCGGAGGCCCGGGAGGACTTGGCGTCGGGGCCAAGGATGGCGTAGCCGACCATGCGGCCGTCTCGGTGGTAGGCCGGGCGACCGCGGCGGGTGGTGAGGCGGTCCAGCGACTGACGGACGTAGTCGAGGTCGGAGGTGTCCTCCAGCCAGACGAGGTCGGTTTCGTGGGCGAGCTCGGCCGGGTCGATCAGCGCGCTCACGCGTTGTGCTCCTCTGTGTCGTCGGTGATCAGGCCGATGCCCGGGTAGTACTTGCGGCTGTTGGACAGGACCATCTCCTTGGGAGAGGTCATACCCAGTGTCTCTCGGACTCGTGCGGCGAAGGCACGCCCGGATACGGGATTGGCTCCCTCGAAGCCGCACCAACGGGTGTAGGCCCCGAAGAGCTGGGACTGTTCGGCACGCATGCCCTCGCCTGTGACGCACGCCTCCTTGAGGAAGCGGCCGACGTGGTCCTCGGTCTCGGCGTAGGCGGTGGTGGCGGTCTGGACGGCCTGGGGGCCGGCGAGGTCCTTCTCTCCGGCGAAGTAGCGGCAGGCGCCTTCGATGAGCCAGGCGAGGATCCCGGGGCCCTCCTCGGCGACGAGGACGTGGGCCAGGTTGTCGATCTTGCGCTCCTCGGGAACGACCCGCTCGAACGGGATCAGGCGCATGCGCCGCCAGAAGGCGAAGCCGCCGGTGCCGACCTCGGGGCGGTGGTTGCCGAGCAGCCAGAGCTTGTGGGTGGGCTCGAAGGAGAAGAAGTCCTGGCGCATCCGGCGGGCCTTGATCTTGTCGCCGCCGGTGAGCAGCTTGACCCGGGCCTCGTCGAAGCGGTCGCCGGGCTTGAGCTCGGAACAGACGATGATGCGGCGGCCGTGGAGTTCGGCGAGGTCGGTGGGGTGGCCGTCGAAGGTCTTGGCCATGAGGAAGCCTGGCGGGGCCGCGTCGGCGTAGTCGCCGAGGAGCTGGATCATGACGTCGAGCAGGACGGACTTGCCGTTCTTGCCCTGACCGTAGAGGAACGGCATGACCTGGGCTCCGACGTCGCCGCTGATCGAGTAGCCGAGCAGCAGGTGGAGGAAGTCGCGGGTCTGACGGCCTTCCTTGTCGTCGCCGAAGGTGTCGGTCAGGAAGCGGTTCCAGCGCGGGGTGGGCATCCGGGCGGGGGCCAGGGTGGTGGAACGCGAGTGGTGGTGGACCTTCGGGTCGGGCGGGACGATGGCGCCGGTACGCAGGTCGACGACGCCGCCGGGGGTGCACAGGGCGTAGGCGTCGGCGTCCAGGAGGGCGGCGTTGAGGACCATGCCGGGGGCGGACTTGGCCTGGGCGAGCATGGCGTTCATGCCGGAGGTGGACAGCGCCCGGCGGCGGTGCCGGCGCAGGTCCGTATTGGTGTAGAGGCCGCGTGGGTCGTGGGTGGCGATGCTCTCGGCCATCTCGCCGGCGGCCCACAGGACGGTGTCGTCCTCGTCGAGCTGCCAGCGGTGGGCGGACCAGCGGTACCAGCCGAGGCCGGGGACGTGGCGGTAGTCGCGTCCGTAGAGGTGGACGAAGAGCTTGGCGTTGCCGCGGTCGGAGAGTGAGTCGGGCAGCAGACCGTGGGGGGTCGCCTGTGGGCCCCCCGCAGAGGCCTGCGCGGCCTGGGCGGGCTCCACGGCCGCCTGCGGAAACGCGGCAGCGGCTGCTGGTGGCACGGGGTCGAGGAGGCTCTCCTGGACGGCGGTGCCGTGCCAGGGCGGCTGCGAGGGGCCCGGGACGGGCGGGTAGTCCAGGATCTGTTGCGCCGTGGCCACGGGGTCGAAGACCGTCCTCTTGCGGCGGGTGCTGTCGGTCATCCGCGGGCCTTCCCGATGTGCAGGGGCTGCCGGGTCCCGGCTGCCAGGCCTGAACGGATGACGGCGGAGTTGTGCCGGTCCTGGGCGGGACGGGCGGTGCGGGCCGCGTCGAGGAGGAGCTGTTCGGCGGCGGCGTGCGTGAGGTGGCCGGCCGAGACCAGGCCTCCCACGGTGTAGGCGGCGCGGTTGAGCTTGCCGGTGAAGCCCGCGCCCTCGGGGGTGGTGGCACAGTCGGTGACCTCCTGAAGCACGGTGTCGAGCACCTTCTCCGCGCCCTGCTTGCCGCCGCCCGCGGCGACGACGGCCTGGCGGGCACGGTCGGGGACGGCCGGCTGCGGCACGCTCGGTCGGCCGGGCCGATTCTTGAGGTGTCCGGTACGGATGAGTTCCTCACTGAGCCACTCGGGCAGCGGGGCGGGGGTCCGGGCTCCGGGAAGCGGGGTGTAGGTTCCGGCGGCGGTGACGGTCCCGGGGGCGACGATGTAGCCGCCGTGGGCCCGGACGTCGACCTGCCAGGCCAGGGCGCGGCCCGCGGAGGAGCCGGTGGAGCAGGTGAACCGGCGGTCGGTGTGGTCCTGGTACCAGATGTGCAGGCCCCCGGAGGGGGTGCGTACGCGCAGGGTGCCCTCGTCCGTCGTGGGGTCTGGGGCACGGCGCAGGGCGGCCAGCAGGGCGAGGGTGTGGTAGCCGTTCTCGAGCCCTTCGAGGTCGACGTCCTCGTGGATGGGGATGCCGGGCAGGATGCGGTCGCGGGCGGGGACGACGTCGGTGTGGCTGTCCACATCGATGACCACAAGGCCGGCTGGGCCGCAGGCGACGCCGGCTCCGAAGTCCGGGTTGGCGCGCCACCAGGTGGTGAGGACGCCTTGGTCCAGAGTCGCTGCATGGAACCCGTGGCACCAACGGCCTGCTGCGGGGCAGGGGCAGTCGGCGGGGGAGTGTGGGGAGTCCTGGCAGGGGCGGCAGTTGGCGGGCGGGGTCTTGCGTCCGGGGGCGAGCGGATGGACTGGCCAGCCCTGGGCGGCACACCAGCGGGCGACTGCCAGCGCAGCAGGCTGGCGGTCCGCTCGGTCGCTCCCCACGGCCATCGGCGCCGTCACGCTGGTCCCTTCCCCTTGTTCGGTAGCTGCTCGTTGTTCGGTAGCTGCTCGGACTTGAGTCGCTCGTTCAGTCGCTGAGGGCAAAAAGCCAGGTCAGGGCACTGGTGGGTACCGGATCAGCGACTGAAGCGACCGAAGTTCAGAAGATAGCTCACACAGACTAGCCGAGCGAGGACGTGCGAACCGTTACTACCGGGGCTTGCGGGCAAACTCAGCGACCAAGCCCCGGGGAAGCGACTGAGCCTGTTCAGTCGCTGGTTTGGTCACTCCATCGTTTTCGCAGGTCAGAGGCCATTTTCACAGCAAACAGCGACTGAAGCGACTGAAGCCCGGGTCTATAACGCGCACACGCACACGGGAATGTCTTCATATACCCAACCTTGAGTCGCTTCGGTCGCTGTTGGGGTGAGTATATGCGCCCTGACCTGGGGTTTTGTTGAGCGACTGAAGCCCAGCGACTGAAAGCGACTGAGTCTCTCGGGGCGCTTTCCCCGGCGTGTCGCCCGTGTCAGGCACTCCCCGAAGGTCCGGAGGTGGGTCGCTTGGGTCGCTTCGGTAGCTCCAGCGACCCGGACTTGAGGAGTGGAACCATACGGGGACGGGAGCAGGCAGGCTCTCGTGCCAGGTGGCGACCGAGACCTTTACCGCCAGTCGCTTGGGTCGCTGTCGGCCCTTCAGTCGCTGCACCAGACCCGCGGGACCGGCCTCCCAGCCCCCTGCTGCCAGGCCGTCGTTTTCAGTCGACGACAGGTCGTCCAGCGACTCAGCGACCGAAGCGACCCAAGCACCGACTTGCCTGTGCACCTGGCGCCCCTCAGCGATCTGCCCCCGGTCGAGGCCCGCGCGCGCCCGTTGACCGCCGGCTGTCCGGTCCGCCCCGTACCCGATCCAGCCGGGCTTGCGCGCCTTACGACTCAGCCCGGGATTGAGGGGCGAGCGTGCTGAGCGACTTGAGACGGGGCCGCACGGCCTCACTCCTTGATCACGAAGAACCCGTGTGACGGGCCGCTCGACCCGCTCACCTGGGCCGAGTGGTCAGCCCCAGGTGAGCGGGTCGAGGTGGAGGTAGAAGCGCAGGCGGTCGTGGTCCAGGGCGATGCCGTACCTGTTGGCGAACGCCATGTCCGCGGCCTGGGCCTGCTCCTCGCTGGTCCATGTCTCTCGCGCGTTGGCCAAGAGCAGCGCCAGGTCGGCGTAGCGGTCGGCCTGGCCGAGGCGGCCCAGGTCGATGAATCCGGACACGTCCAGGGTCTGTGGATCCAGCATGATGTTGGGCAGGCACAGGTCCCCGTGGCACACGACTGTGTCGGTGGCTTCCTGATCCCGTCGTCGGGGGACCTGCCGGGTGAGGCGGGCCAGCAGCTCCGTGGGGGGTGTGTGCCGCTGTTCGACGGGGAGGAACTGGGGGTTCACGGCGTCACGGGCCACGACGTCCCGTGCCTGAGCGACCACGGCGTCCAGGCACCGGTGGAACGGGCACCTCGGCACAGGGACCTCGTGCAGTTGCCGGACCGCGTCCGCGATGCGGTCCCAGGAGCCCCGCAGATCCTAGGGCGACACTTGATCGGCAGGCACGCCGTGGACGGCACTGGTCACCAGGCAGGCTCCCGCATCACCGTCGTACCAGCCGAGTGCGCGCGGGCCCGGTACTCCCTGGCCGTCCAGCCACGCGATCCGATCGCGCTCGGCCGCCAGGTCGGCTGTGTCCACGGCGGGTACGCACTTGGCATATCTGGTGGAATCGGTACTGCGAAAGACGAAGGCCCCCGACTCGCCGGTGGCGACAGGCAGCCAGGCGCTGCCGATGCCGAGCAGCGTCGGCGAGACGGTCCGAGGTCCGGAGCGATCGTCCATGGCGGTAACTCCAGCCGGCTTCGGGTCCAGCCGGCGCGGACGGTACTCGGGCCAGTGCAGGTGCTGGCGCGCGCCACGTACCGCCATTGTCGACGACGTAGCGCACAGCGCCGGTCATTCCCCGATGGCAGTGCTCCTCAGGACGCCCGCCCCCGGCCCTCCAGCCAGGCTTATTGAGCCCGGCCGGCCTTCCACTCCCGGGCGAGCGTCGCGTAGACGTACTCGCTGCCCCACCGCTCGTTGTCGAGGTCGTTCTCGACAAGGTGTGCCTCCCGGCGCATGCCGAGGCGCTCGCACACGCGCACCGATCCGGTGTTGAGTGCGTCGAGGCGGGCGAAGAGCCGGTGGGCGCCCAGCTCGGCGAAGGCCAGTGCGGCGGTCGCACGTGCCGCCTCGGTCGCGTAGCCCCGGCCGCCGTACGCCGGGTTGAAGATCCAGCCGATCTCGACCTGGCGCGCCCGCGCGCTCGCGAGCTTCAGGACAACCTCGCCGAGAACCTTTGCCTCGTCGGCCGGGCAGACGGCGACCACGAGGTCGTCGCCGTCCTCGGCCCACGTCGTGCCGGCCGCGCGCCGCGTCAGGCTCTGCGCGCACTGTTCACGGGTGAGCGGCTGCCGGTAGAGGTAGCGAGCGACATCGGGGAGGCTCTGGTACGCGTACAGGTCATCGAGGTCGTCCGGCGTGAACGGACGCAAAAGGAGCCGTTCGGTGCTGAAGGGCAGCGAGAGCGCGGTCATCAATCTGGGTTTCTCCTTCGGGGGACACCCCGCCAGCCTGTGACCGGACCGTGGAGCCCCAACGACTCGTCCTGGGCAACAACGCCGTTCTAAACCCGTTGCCACCAGCTGCGCAACCGTAATTTTTACGACCTTGGGCTGACACTCCGGCAGGACTTCGATGTTTTGCCTGCTCAGAGGCGGCGTGGTGAGTGCAGTGGGCTGGTGATCCGTCAGTGGCGGCCTCCACGGGGCCGCCGCACCTCTGCCACGGGCAGGTCGACCAGGGTGACGGAACCGTTTCTGCAGCCCCCTTTGATGTCAACGGGCCAAGCGCGAGCACCAAGTCAGCGTCGGCGGGCCGCCGCCCGGCAACCCCATCCGCCAGCACCCCCGGAGGGAGGGCTTCGACCGGGACGACGTCCACATCGGCTTCGGCCACCGCCAGGTGCCCTGCCCGCAGGGCCAGGACCACGGGTACGCGCCGGACCCGAGCGCCCGGCCGGTGCGGTGCTGGAGCTGCGGAAGGCCGGCGACCGGTGAGCACCCCAACACCACGGCCGTCCTCCAGATGCCCCTGCACCGCCCTGCCAGCCACCCGGCCTGACCGACCGCTAGCCCACCGGTCGGCCCCGCACCGCAGTGGGGCGGGGCCGACCGGTCATCAACCCCGGGATGACGCGCCCCCCGGAAGCCCTGGAGCCGCTCCGAAATCCGATGGATCCTCTGCCGCAAGCGAGGCACAATCCCCGGGGAACCGCGGCGGGGGGAGCTTGTTTGGACGTGTTCGCGTGTGCCGGATGCTGCACCGAGCTGACGGCTCCGGTGTCCCAGGTCGCACTCCCCGTCCACACCCACCACGGGGCGTGGGAGGAACTTCATCCTCCGCTGATGGAGGCGGCGACGTACGCCGTCGACCCACAGCCCACCGGACCGCCCTGGCGATTGTGGGAGGAAGTCGGAGAGGAAGCCGCTGCCCGGCAGGGGGTATATGCGCCGGTGTACTCCGTCTCCTTCGGCGCGCGGGGCAGGATCGTCATCGCGCCCGGTGACTCCCGGTCGATGACTCTGATCCTGGAGAAGTGTGAGGGCTACTGCCGGGGCGTGGACGGCCGGGCCGGGCCCAACCTGGCCTGTGCGGGGTGCGGACGGGCCGTGGCGACCCGGATCGACGACTGCGGCTCGTGGCAGACAGTGTGGCTGGAGCCCGACGCGGTCGTCCGCCGTCCCTCGGGGTTCCCGGCCGACCCGCTACCCGACTGGGCGGACCTGGAGCGTGCCGAACACCGCGTCCCGCCCGTCGAACCCGACGGGTCGTGGAGCCGCCGCTGGGAGGCCGCGGTCGGTGTCGCGCTGGCCCACCTCGTGGTGGCCACTGAGAACCACCCGGTGATCCTTCCTGTCGGCCCTGCCGCCGAGCTGCTCGGCCACGCCGTGGCCCGCTACCTCCCGCCCGGGCCCGCCCCCCGCTCAGTGGGTTTGGCCGGCCCGGGCATCCCCGAGCCCCGGCCCCGCCCCGACATCCTTCTCGTCCCCCGCCACCCCGGAACAGGCGAACCGTGGCGCCCACCCGATGGCGATGCGACGGTGGTGCCGCTGGACAGCGGAGTCTGGGCATACCTCACCAGCCCGGGGGAGACCTCGCCGACGCCCGCCACCGGGGTGCTCCCGGCGGGTGTCCTGCGCGACGACTACCCACTGCCATCGCGCCCCTGGTACCCCCTGGAACCCCACGACGGTGCCTTCAGGGACACCCTGATCAGGCTGCCCGCGATCCGTGGTCCCCGGCTGCACCGGTATCACGACGCGTACCGATCATGAACGCCTGATGGGCGACGGTGGGGCCACTTTGAACATCCCAGCGTCCGTGACCGTCCCTTCGGGGCTGCGCGGGCGGGCTCGGTGTTCGAGTCAAGGAGTCGTTGTCGACTGGGCGTCGGCTTCCGGGAGGAGTTGGACCACGCCGACCCAGACGGACTCGTCGGCACACGTGTGGAACGCGCGGACTCTCCAGCGTCCTGCGGGCAGGTGGACGGGGGCTTGCTCCGGCTCGCCCCTGCCGTCCGGGTAGGGCATGCCGAGGTTCTTGCCGGCCTCGACCGAATCCATGAGAACCGCCGGTCCGTCGGTCTCCCAGAGACCGCACTCCTCCCACGGCGTTGCCGGGTCATTCAGCGCGGCTTCGGTGGCGGCGAGCAACTCGGCGTCGGAGCCGGCAGCGAGCCGGCGCATGAAGGCCCTCTGCTCCGGCAGATAGCAGGTGGTGGCGGGCTCGTCGCCCAGCACCAGCGCGGAGGCGCTGCCATGGCCGCGCAGGCCGATCACCTCAGCCAGGCCCTCGACCCCGCAGGCCCGGTCGTAGTCGTCGGACTGGTCGCCGTCACTGATGATCATGCCGTCCTCGGTGCAGCCACCCCAGTGCTGCAGGGCGGACACCGGGACAACGATCAGCGGACCACCCATGGATTCGACCCAGGTCAGATCGGGGGCAATTCGGACGGCATGCAGATGAGTACCCATGCGCGCAGTGTGCCGCCGATCAGTGACAAGCAGGGAGCCCGGGTGAGTACTACCTGCGCGGCGGACAACGGACAGAACGGGTGGACCTACATAACTACTCCGCCCGCCACCGCCGATTCCACGACGCCGTCGCTGGGTGGGTGACCCAACACAGCGGCCTAGGTGTTCTGACCCGTGAGGTTGGGGACGCGGTTGGCGGGTGGCTGGCCCTTGAGTGCGGTGTGTCCGCGGTGGTGATTGTAGGTGTGGAGCCAGGTGGGGTAGGGGTTGCGGCGTTCCTGTTCGGTGCGGTAGGGCCTGGCGTAGGCCCATTCGTCGAGCAGGGTGCGGTTGAAGCGTTCGACCTTGCCGTTGGTCTGCGGGCGGTAGGGGCGGGTGCGTTTGTGCGCGATGCCCTCGGCGGCGAGGGCATCGCGCCAGACCCGTGAGCGGTAGCAGGAGCCGTTGTCGGTCAACACGCGCCGGACGGTGGCCGGGTTCAGCTTGAGGAGGTAGGCGATGCGGGCCGGTCCCCAGCGCCGTAGGACGCGGACCTTGATGATGCGCCGCTCGGTGCGGGTCGGGGTCCGGCGCGGGCTGTGGTGGGGCCGACTGGAGCGGTCGTTCATGCCGGCCTCGCCGTGGGTGCGGTAGCGGTCGGCCCAGCGCTTGGCCGTGGTCGGTGAGACCTGGAAGCGCTCGGCGGCCCGCCGCAGCGGCCAGCCGTCCTCGACCACGCATCGGGCCAGGCGCAGGCGTCCGGTCTCGGTCAGCGGTGCGTTACGGTGTGGCATGAGGGCCTTTCTTGGCGTAGGTGCAGATGTCGCAATCCACACCGAGCCAGAAGGCCCTCACTCATTTCAAGATCACCACGCCGTGAACCCCGTCGCCAACCTCCATGGTCAGTACACCTAGCGCCTAGCTAGTACTGGAAGAGTACTTCCGGATTGTTCGGCGAGGGGCCGTCCAGCAGCGGACTGTGGATCCCCTTCAGCGTCTGGTCGAAGAACGCTGTCACGTACTCGCGGGTGATCGCCATCCCGCGTTCCGGGGAGAGGGGCGCCGTCGGGAACCCGGCCTGCTCCTGAAGCAGGTCCCCGTCAGAGAAGCTGAAGTGGTCGGCGCCGGCGACCGTCAGCCACTTCTTGTAGCCGCCGAGGGCGTCCCATGCCTTCCCCCAGCTGTCGCCACTGTCGGCCGAGAGGTTTTCGGCCGCATCCATCATGAGGAACGGCCGGTTGATCTGGCCGGGCATTGGGACCGGGTGGAAGGTGCCGTCCATGTTCACTCCGGCCCGTACTCGCGGGTCGGCGATCATCGTGTCGGCGGCCGCCGCTCCGCCGAGGGAGTGTCCGGCCATGCCGATCTCGTGCTTGTCGATGAGGTGTGCCAGGGGCCACGCGGTATTGCCGTGCGTCAACTGGTCGATCACGAAGGAAACGTCCCGCGCGCGGCTGACGGCTTCGGCGTCGAAGTCGATCCGCGTCGGGTCGTCGCAGATCGCGCACGGCGGCGTCTGGCCGTTCGCCAGCGTCTCGCCGCTGTCCTCGTAGGTGTGGCCGACGAGCGCGACGACGTAGCCGTGACTGGCCAGGTCGGTCGCGAGCGAGGTGAGCATCATGCGCGGGTTCTCGGACGCGGGTGAGAGGACCACCAGCGGATGCTTGCCGCGCTGCGGCCGCGCGCCGTCGAAGGCGTGGGTGGTGACGCTGGAAAGGCTCTCCGGGGTGACGCCGGAGCTCGCCGGCATGTTCCGGCGCTGGATGATTCCGGCTGCCTCGGCGAGGGTCATGTAAGGGGCCGGAGTCCCGGTCCCGGGGACGGCCGGGTAGACCATCGTGACGGTCAGTTGGCGGGGGCCGGATGACGGCACCCACGGGTCGGGACGGCTCGCGTCGGTGAGGTGGATGACGTCCTCGCCGGCGGCGTAGGGGCCGGTCGGCGCGGGGAGCGTGCCTTGGAAGGACCGGGTGGGCGCGGTGGCCGTGGCCGGTGCGGTGTCGAACGCGTGCGTGGCCACCGGTGTGGCCGACGGTGTGGTCGTGGCGGCGAACCCGACGCCGGTTCCGGTGACGAGGGCGGCGAGCGCCAGCACCGCGACAGCGCTGATACGGCGATTGCGTTTCATCCTGCCGGCCGGGCAGGGGCGGCCGGCGGCGCTTGAGTGTCGATCGGTCATGGCCCCACGATGTCGCACCGGGCGGCGCCGGGTCGGCAGCGTTAACCCACCGGCCGGACGGGGGGTAAACCCTACCCCCCGCTCGTGGGCTCTCCTCGCTGTCGACGGGTGGTCGGGTTGGGTACCGTCCCCTTGTCGAATCGAGGCGCGGACGGTGACCTGGTCGCCGCCCGCACTGCCCACGAGAGCGGGTCCGAAGCAGTTGACCGAGAACATCGCCGGCCGTGCCACCGGCAAAGCCCGGACGGACGCCCGGCCACCCCGCGAGGTACCGGAGTCATCCGCCGGGACTATGTCGTGCGGCGCGGGGTTCCCTTCGCCGGCATCGTCGAGCGCCACCTTCGTCTTGGCCTACGACGAACACGACGCCAAGCCCTACCGCTGGACCTACGACGGCAGCCCACTCAAAGCCGCATGAACCCCCGAAGGATCAACGCGGCGCTGCACTAGTCCTGCGAGACATGTTGCTCGCGGGACACGGGCGTGCCGGAACAAGGACGTAGCGTGGCACCATCCTGGTGACCAACCTCAAGCTCGGCGCAGCCGCGTACATGTGCGACAAAGCCATCCACTTCAACGGCGATTGGACCACCATCCTCACCACCGTCAGCCACGCGATCGGCCTCGACTGCGTGGCTGTCCCGGCCACGGTCTGATCCACAGAACGAAGTGCCCGTCTCCTCTGGTACCGCTGCCAGGGGAGACGGGCAGTTCTATGTTCCTGGGGGCTGAACCGATGACCGGGTTATGGGCGTGGCAAGCCTTGCCCTGGTCCTGGCGATCGTGCAGACCACGGCACTGCTGGGTCACAACCCGGTCAATGGATGTCCGTGCCGGAGGTCGACCGCGGTCCTGGCCGCTTGTACAACTGCTTCTGAAGCCAGGTCCTTGTCCACATCTCAAGGCCCGGTGGCACAGGGCAACATGACGTCCGATCGGCCGGGTGGCGGCCTGGTCGAAGCAACGGTGTAAACGCCGTTTACACCGGAGGGGAAGAGAGACCGGACGACACACGGGCCGCGTGATGTGCCTAAACCGGCCCGGCGCCACTATGGTGACGTCATGACGTCTCAAAACTCCGAAGGAGAGCGGGAAAAGGTTGCGTCGAAGCTTCCTGTAGCCCTCCGCCAGGAACTCAAGACCCGGGCCGCGCAGCTCGGCATCGACATGCAGGATGCCGTCGCTCAGGCCGTCGAGCAGTGGCGTGCCCGGCCGGCGGACAGCAACCCGACCATCGACACGTCCGGGGCCGAGAGCTGGAACACATGGCTCCCTACCGGCCTGTACGACGCGTTCAAGAAGGACTGCGCCGGCCGCGGCATCTCCTTCGTGCAAGGCCTTGCCCAGGCCATCCGGGCGTGGATCGACTCCCACAACGTCTCCCTCGCCGAGCTGACGATCCCCAGGTACACGCGGCGGATCGTCGTCTGCAACCAGAAGGGCGGCGTCGGCAAAACCACGATCGCCGCCGGGACAGGCCAGGCCATAGCGCTGGGTCTGCCCGGCAGCACGGGCGCTTCGAAGCTTCCCGCGCTGCCAGGGCTGCGCACCCTGCTCGTCGACTACGACCCGCAGGGCCACCTGACCTCCCAGCTCGGCGTCAAGCAGATCGCCCCGGGTTCGGAGAGCCTGGTGACCCACATGGTCGACCGGGACCGCGTGGCGGGCTCGCTGCTCGACCAGGTCGTGGAGATCGAGCCGGACCACTTCGAAGGACGACTCAGCCTGCTCCCCTCGAGCTTCGACGCGTTCCTGCTCGACTCCCGGCTCGGGTCCGTCCGCGGGCCCCGCGAGACCAGCCTCCAGCGTGCCCTCGCCCCACTCGAGGAGCACTTCGACGTCATCGTGATCGACGCCCCCCCGAACCTCGGTCTGGCAATGGACGCCGGCCTCTACTACGGGCACCGCCGCAAGAACGAGGCGCCCGGCACCTCCGGCGTCCTCATCCCGGTCGAGGCGGAGGACTCCTCCGCAGACGCCTACGCCATGCTCGACAGCCAGATCCGCACCGTCAGCCTCGACTACGAGGTCGACATCGATCGGCTCGGACTCGTCGTCAACAAGTTCGACAAGCGCAAGGGCTACGTCGCCACCCACTCCCTCCAGAACTGGCAGTCGCTGGGCACACCGCCTGTCGTCTCCGTCGTCCCCGACCTCAAGGAGCAGCGCGAGGCCGTCCACGTCAAGCAGCCGCTGCTCATGTACGCCCCCACATCCATCCAGGCGCAGCGCATGCGCGAGATCCGACGGAGGCTCGCGTGAGCATCGCCAAGAAGCTGCAAGCTGGCGGGGGGTCGTTCGGGGCGTTGGCCCAGGGCGCGGCTCGCGGAGACGAGGTACGGGCGCGAAGCGAGGCACTGGACGCCACGGGTCGGGTGCGGCGTGCGTCGTCGGCGCCCGTGTCCTCGATCGTCTTCAACCCGCTCAACCCGCGGAAGACCATCGACAGCGAGTCGATCGACGAGCTCGCCGAGAGTCTGGCTCGCCAGCAGATCGTTCCGGTCACCGTGGTGAGCCGTGCCGCGTTCCTCGACGCACATCCGGACCAGGCGGAGGTGATCGGTGAGGCGGACTTCGTTGCGCTCGACGGCAACCGGCGTCTGAGGGCCGCGCAGAAGGCGGGGCTCAAGACCCTGCGTGTGGACCTCAACGACGATCTGGTCTCCCGCGCTTCGGACATGGTCGAGGCGGCTCTGATCGCAAACGCCCACCGCGAGGACGTGTCGCCGTTCGAGGAAGCGCAGGCGATCGAGCAGCTGCTGGACTCGGTCTACGACGGCAACCAGGCCGCCGTGGCGCGGGCACTGGGCAAGTCCCGTGCGTGGGTGGGACAGCGGTTGGCGCTGCTGCACCTGGCCCCCGAGCTTCAGGAGCAGGCGGGGGCCGGGGAGCTGGCCATTGAGGATGCGCGCAGGATCGGTGCCGAGGCGCGGTCGGGGAAGATCACCCCGGCTGAGCAGCTCGATCGGGCCGAGTCCGCGAAGAAGGCGGCAGCCGACAAGCTGGCGGCGAAGGCGGCGCGAGCGGGCAAGCGCGCGGACCGTCCGGTGGGGGAGAGGACGGACCGTGCCTCGATGCCTACCAGCGGGGGCGACGGTGCCGAGGACGGTGTAAACGGCGTTTACACGCCGGCTACGGTCCAGTCCTTTGAGGGCCGCTCGTCGGAAGGGGCCTCGGGTGTAAACGGCGTTTACACCGCGGGCCTGCCGGACCAGCGTGACGCCAGTACCGATGAGAACGGCCGAACTGCGTCTTCTGCGGAGCTGCCCTCTACGGGCCTGCCGCAGAAGGCCCAACAGATCGCGTCAGGTGGAACCGGCGTTCCCGACTGGCGTGACCTCGAAGGAGTGGCGACCTGGCTCTGCCGCTTTCTCCAGCCCGACGAGCTCAGGGTCGTCGCCACCACGGTGCTGGACCGACTGGACGAGTACGCGCCGGAGCCTACGGCTGGCAGCTGATCAGCAAGAGAGCCCCCACCGGCGGCCCGGCACCTGAAGGTGTCGGGCCGTCTTGTTTCCCGGGGGTGCCCCCATGTGCTTGGTCAAGTGGGACGGGTAGGTTCGGATGTTGCTCTCTGACTGGGATCGGAATCTGGGGTGTGCGTGGCAGACGAAGACGTGACGATCAGGCTCACGAGCGATGAGGCGTTTGTTCTGTCCCACTGGCTGGAGCGCCTGCAGATGACGGATCTCAGCCGGACGGTGGACGATCCGGCCGTGTGGGTGCCGATCCATAAGATCGCCGGAACGCTGGACAGAGCACTTCCAGGGCTCTTCGCGTTCGACTACGACCATCAGCTCGCAGCGGCCCGTCAGCGCCTGCGGCCAGAGAGCTGAGCGTCACGGGGTGGTCGTGACGCTTCGGGGTTCGTAGAAGGTGCCGTCACGGAGCATGGCGAACAGGACGCCGCCCCTGCGTCTGGCCAGGCAGAGGAGCGCTTGGGTGTGGCGTTTTCCCTGGCCGATCTTCTTGTCGTAGTAGGCGCGGGAGGCCAGGTCGTTGAGCGAGGCGAACGCGGCTAGGAAGAACGCCCGTTTCAGCTGCTTGTTGCCTCGGCGGAAGGGTAGCGCTCCGCGTATGGAGGATCCGAAACTGCGGGTCGCGGAGGCGAGGCCGGCGTAGGAGGCCAGGTGGGCGGCGGTCGGGAACGCGCTCGCGTCGCCGATGCCGAGCAGGCGATGGCGTCCGGCCTTGCGCAGGGTGGCCGGTGAGCCGAACCGCTCCAGCAGGGCCAGCACCGTCGGGTGGTCGATCCTGGGCCCCAGCACTCGCTCCATGTGCGGGTGGATCTGGGTGAGCAGTCCGTGTAGCCGGTTGGCGATCCTGGTGGCCTCGCCCGCGAGGTCGTCGTCGAAGCCGACGATCATCTCCAGCTCGGCCACGGTCTCGTCGGTGAGCTCGATCCCGCGCAGGGTGTGCGCCATGGCGCGGTCGGCGTCCGCCATGACGAAGGCGTCGCGGGCATCGGTCTTGGCCTCGCCGGGGTAGAGGTCAGCGATCCGGCACATCGTCAGACCGGGCAGGTAGGCGACGCGGCAGGCGGGGGCCGGGGAGCTGGCCATTGAGGATGCGCGCAGGATCGGTGCCGAGGCGCGGTCGGGGAAGATCACCCCGGCTGAGCAGCTCGATCGGGCCGAGTCCGCGAAGAAGGCGGCAGCCGACAAGCTGGCGGCGAAGGCGGCGCGAGCGGGCAAGCGCGCGGACCGTCCGGTGGGGGAGAGGACGGACCGTGCCTCGATGCCTACCAGCGGGGGCGACGGTGCCGAGGACGGTGTAAACGGCGTTTACACGCCGGCTACGGTCCAGTCCTTTGAGGGCCGCTCGTCGGAAGGGGCCTCGGGTGTAAACGGCGTTTACACCGCGGGCCTGCCGGACCAGCGTGACGCCAGTACCGATGAGACGACGGTGGAACGGTCGACCCCGTACAACTGGGCGAGTGCCGCGTGCGGCAGCCCCAACCGCAGGTGTACCAACGCGACCGGGAGCCGGTCCACACACCGGCTTGCGCGAGGGGCCGGCCCCGGCAACGCGGCCCCGGCAGCGTGGCGCCGGCCCCGGCAACGCGGCGCCGGCCCCCGCCGCGCCGCTCGCACAGCGAGCCCTTGAAGTCGAGGACCAGGCAGGTGGGCGCTGAGGAAACCCCGAGCGCGACCGCCCGCCTGTCCGTTAGCTTCACCTGCATGGAAGAAGTGGATCTCCTGCCGCATCTGGACGGGACGGAACGCGGCGTCGTCGTGATGATGTGCGGCCTGTCCGGCTCCGGCAAGAGCACCTACGCGAAGGCCCTTGAGGGCCGCGGCTACACCAGGCTGTCGATCGACGAGGTGGTGTGGGCGCGCATCGGTCGCGACGCGGCCGACCTCGACCCGGCAGAGTACGAGCGGCTCAAGTCCGCCATCGAGCAGGAGCTGTGGGGAGAGCTGATCCGCTTGATGGAGGCGAAGCTGCCTGTCGTCATCGACTACAGCTTCTGGAGCCGGGCCACCCGGGACCGCTACAAGGCTGCGATCGAGACCCACGGATGCCGATGGGAACTGATCCATCTCAAGACCGATCTTGAAACCCTGCGACGCCGACTGGCCAGCCGCAACCAGCGGAACGACGCGAACAGCGTCACCGTCTCCGATGAACTCCTGGAACGCTACTTCGCCAACTTCGAGGAACCCACCGGCGAGGGAGAGCGCGTCATCGTCCAGGAACAGTTCCCCGGGCCGTAGCCATCGCCTGGCTGCTCGCCCAGGACAGGCAGGTGGGGGAGTCCATCGCCCGCCTGCGCCCGCTGCCCGGCATGCGGGCCGCGACCGACCTGGCCGGACTGCTGTTTCGGCAGGCGCGCTTCGCCGGGGCCATTGACGTCCTTCCCGATGTGGCCGCCCAGCGGGAGGAAGAGCGGCGATTCTGGACGGACTGGGAGGAGAGCAAGAAGGCTGCCGCCGGCGGCGACGAGGGGCGAAGCGAGGAGTCGTCGTTCTGACGGTGCGTTGGACCGTTTGTCAGGCTTCGAGTTTGGGTGGCAGCGGTCAGGGGGGGCGGCGCCCAGGAGGCCGCTGCCGCGCCTCGGGGCAGGCCGGACCCTACGGATTGCATGTCCATGCCGGAAAATTGCCCTACAGAAAGCCCCCTTCTAGCGCCTTTCGGTACGTGGTTGGTGTGAAGGGCTGACTGGCCGGCCGATAGGCCGCCAGGGGCCCTTCTGGCGATTTTGATCATGGTCGACATCGTTCCGGCCACGCTCAGGACCGGAACGAGGCCGCACCGGGCGTCGACCCGGCCCTCCAACCCTGGCCTGACGGTGCCGAGGGCCCTGGTAGCCCCTCAATCCCGGAACCGGTATGACCGCCGCCGCACACGGCCTGCCTCTGGATCGCGGGGTGCAACAGCTGGCGGACCGACATGGAGGGGCCGAGGCTCGTCCGGGCGACGGAGCGGATCCGCGGGAGGGCCTCGACTGTCGGGCCACCGCCGCTGCGGCGAGGACGCGCTCGCTGTGGCGGGCACCGAGGCGCTGCAACTTGCGACGCACCTGTTCGCCGTGGGCCGCGGGCAGGCTCGCGTCGAGCGCGGCCTCGGTGCAGAACTTCCCATCCGCCGCCCAACCTGCTGGTCGCCCGCTGGCTCGACGCGGTCGCCGCCGTCCTGGCGCTGCGAGTCACTCACCGGGAGGGGAGCTCGTGAAGTGGCGCCGGATCCTGCTGGTGGTGACCGCGGTGCTGGCCGTCGCGGTCACCGTGGGCGCGGTGGCGATCCACCGGATGACCACCGGCAGACTCGACCACGGCACGGTGTTCACCCAGGCCTCGGGCGACCTGGCGGTCAAGCCCGGCGAGCTCTTCTCGATCGAGGTGTTCGCCTACCGGGAAGCGGGCGACAACTGGACCATGGCCACTCCAGGCCCCGATCCGACCGTCGTGCAGGCCACCGGAGACGAGTACGTCGACAACTTCGGCCTCAGAGACCTGGTCCGGCGCCACGGGCTCGCTCGGCACCGGCGGCCACTACTACTTCACCTTCCGCGCCCGGAACCCCGGCCGCACCACCATCACCGTGCACGTCGCATCCCGCGACCACGAGGGGATGGCATTCTCCGGCGGGCCGGATCAGACCAAACGCCAGTTCACCGTCGACGTCCGCTGAGGCCGACCGGCGTGCACCGCGCCCCTGATGTCGGAGACGCTGTGCACACCGGCAGCCGTGACCGGCCTGCTTCTTGGCCATCCGGAGCCGCTGCCGCAGGTCCGAACGCGCATTGCGGGCATCACGGCGGGGATGTGCATGTGGGCGGGGAGGCCGAGCAACTCGGCCGCGTGCGCGCCGGACTCGTGCGGTCGGCCGGTCGGCCGGTCGACCGCGCCGCACTCGGTGGTTGGCCGTGTTGGAGGGAGACCCGGCGGGGCCCCTCTCTCCTCAGTCTGCGAAGCTGGATTCTCCAGAAGCGAGAGATCACGGGTGAGATGACGCATCCGGTACCGGTGTTCGTCGGGCACACGGTGGCTGCCATCGTTCCAGCGGTGCTGAATTTCGTCTTCAAGCCGTTCAGCTTCCAGGTTGACCCAACGGTGGACTCCGATCCACTGAACCAACCTGTCGGGGCGTTGCCCGTATCCCGGGCGGCGCCCCGACGCACCAGACACGTGGAATGGAAAATGCGCAAGAGGCGTAATCCCTGGGCGCTCGCCTACCTCCTGATCGGGCTCGTGTGTTTGCTGATCGCTGTCGCTGTAGCGGCCGATGCCACCAGGGTCGACGACCTCATCCCCATCGTCCTTGGCGGTGTTCCGGGCCTGGTGCTGACGGTCCGTGCCCCGATGTTCGGCGTCTCCTTCGGGGACGCCGGCGTGAAGTACTCCGGGCTGCTCAACTCACGCTCCTACACCTGGTCCGAGATCCAGGAGGTGCGGCCCGCCGTCGTCTCGGGAACACTCTTCTCCTCCGACGTTCCGGAGCTGCTCCTGGCCTCGGGCAAGATCGACCAGCTGCCGATGCTGGCGGGCTACGGGTGGGGGAATACGCCCAACCGGCGGGTCGAGCAGCTTGTGACCGAACTGGAGGAGGCGCGCTTGTCCGCCCCTCCTCGTCACGGTGACCACGCCCTGTAGCGGGGTTGCCGACCGCCCAACTGGTGATCGCCGCCTACGAGACGGGCTTGGTCCGACCGGCCTACGGCACCGATCCGCGTGGAACCGTGCTCGGCGGCCGGCCACGGTGACCCCCGCATACCCGCCGGAGAGGCGTACCGGGCGGCACGGTCAGCCGGCGGACGGCACCTCGCGCCGGGCGAGCGCATCGGAAGCCTTGGCGGTGGCGTAGAGGGAGAGTGCGAGAGCTGCGGTCAGGACGGCCCCGGTGGTCAGGATGCTGCCGGAGAACACGGGCTTCGGATTGCCTGCCTCGGTACGGGCCGAGCCCGCGATGAACGGCAGAACCACGAGGACGGCGATGCCGAGGGCGACCTCGGTCCAGACCACCTTGGGGAAGTGTCGGAGGGTCAGGTGCAGTAGGGATGCGGCGTCGTCGGCGCGCCGGGCCCGGTCCCCGGGGGAGCCGGATCAGCCGGCGACGGCCGCTTCGGGAGTGGTGGCGGCCTTGGCGGTGAGGGCGAGGCCGTAGCGCCGCAGGAGGAGGACGGCGGTGGTGGCGAGACCGATGAGCAGGCCGAGCCAGAGGCCTCGGGTCTCGCCGCCGAGGGGGTAGGCGAGCAGCCAGGCCGCGGGCAGGCCGACGAGCCAGTAGCCGATGAGGGTGATGCGGAAGCCGCTCCTGGTGTCGTCGAGGCCGCGCAGCAGGCCGACGCCGATGTTCTGGGCGCAGTCGAAGAACTGGAGGACGGCGACGACGGCCAGCAGGCCGGTGGCGATCTCCAGTCCCTGCTGGTCGGCCGCCGAGCCGGGGTCGAAGTAGGGCCGCAGGACGAGGTCGGGGACGACGAGGTAGGCAATGCCGACGAGGGTGGTGGCGACGGCGCCGCAGGCGAGGGCGGTGTTCTTGATCCGGCGGGCGGCGGCGTACTCGCCGAGGGCGAGCTCCCGGCTGACGTTGATGGACGCCGCGTGCGAGAGGCCGACAGCGACCTGGAAAACGATGTAGATCAGCTGATTGACAGCGGTGTGGGCGGCGAGCGCGGCGGCGCCGAAGCTGCCGGCGAGCAGTGCGGTGACGGAGAAGAATCCGGCCTCGGAGCCGTAGGTGGCGGCGATCGGGGCACCGAGGCCGAGCAGGCGGCGTACGGTGGCCGCGTCGGCGCGCCAGAAGTCCAGGCTCAGCAGCGGCGCCAGCTGCGGGTCGCGGCGGGCGGAGCCGTAGAGGGCGAGGAAGGAGAGCAGGTGGACGCTGCTGGTGGCGACGCCGATGCCGGTGAGTCCGAGCTTCGGCAGGCCCCAGGTGCCGTGGATGAACATCCAGTTGAGCCCGGCGTTGACGGCGACGGAGGCGATGGTGATCTGCAGCAGCGCCTGGGGGCGGCGCATGCCGACGGTGAACTGACGGATCGCCTGGAACCAGAGGCAGGGCAGCAGGCCCGGCGCCAGCGCGGCGAGCATGCCCTGAGCGCGGTGGGCGACGGCGGCGTCCTGACCGAGCCAGGTCGCGGCCTGGCCGATGAGGACCATCAGGACGGCGCCGGCGAGGCCGGCGAGCGTGGCGGCCGCCATTGCCGCCCGCACCAGGCCTCGTACGTCGTCGTCGCCCGTGTTCTCGTCCTTGGAGCCCTGGGCCCGTTCGGCGCGGGCCGCGGCTGCCGCGACCTGGTTTCCGACGGAGGTGACGAGCCCGACGCCCATGGTCCGCAGCTGGTTGAAGATGACCAGCGCGAGGCCGCCGGCCGCCAGGGCCTCGGTCCCGAGGACGCCCATCATGATGGTGTCGGTGGTGGTGAGGGCGACCTGGGCGAGCTGGGTGAGGGCGAGCGGGACGGCGAGGGCGGCGAGGGCGCGGCTGTCGCGGGCGAGAGTGGCTAGCTGCTGCATCGTGGGTGTCACGTTTCTCGGAAGTCAGGGCCTGCGGACTTTGGTGAGCGTCTCGTCGATGTCGGCCTCCACGGCCTCGTCGAGCAGTGCGCGGGCGTTCATCCAGTCATCGTTGAAGACGGTGTCCATGTACTTCTCGCCACCGTCGTTGATGAAGGCGACCATAACGGCATCCGGCGCCAGGGTCTGCAGGCGGTTCAGGGCCTCGTGGACGACGCCCCCGGCGGAGCCGCCGATGAGCAGGCCGGTGCGGCGGGCGACGACGCGGGCGGTTGCGAAGGCCTCGATGTCGCCGACCTTCACTCCCTCGTCGATGAGGTCGTAGTCGACCAGCAGCCCGATGGTGGCTCCCTCCGGGGTGCCGGTGCCGGACTGGTGGTAGTCGTGGGCGGGCGGCCCGAAGGCGATCGAACCCTTCGGCTCGACGCCCACGACGGCGACGTCGGGCACGGACTTCCTGAGCTCGCGGGCGGTCCCGCACAGTCCGCCGCCGGTGCCGACCGCGCCGATCAGCACGTCGACCCGGTTGTCGAGGGCCTGGGCGATCTCGCGGCCGACGGCGTAGTAGCCGACCGCGTTGCTGGGGTTGTTGTGCTGCTCGGTGAAGAAGGTGTTGTCCTTGCCGCGGGCCATCTCCTCGGCGAGTTCCTCGCGGGCCGCGGTGTGGAGTTCCTCGCCGTCGGTGTCGGCGTCGACGTAGACGAGTTCGGTGCCCATCGCCTTCATGCCGCGCAGTTTGTCGGCGGCGGCGTGGTGGTCGACGACGGCGGTGAAGCGGTAGCCGCGTTCGGCGGCGACCACGGCCAGGCCCAGGCCGGTGTTGCCGGAGGTGGACTCGATGATGTGACCGCCCTCGCGCAGGTCGCCGCGCTCCTCGGCGTCGAGGACCATCTGACGGGCCATGCGGATCTTGGCACTACCGGTGGGGTTGAACATCTCCAGCTTGAGGAGGAGCCGGGCGCCGTTGCCGGCGCGGGCGAGTTCGAACAGCGGGGTGCAGCCGATGAGGTCGGACATCCGGCTGACCACCGGGGGGCGGTTCAGGGCGTCGGTCATGGTGGGGCTCCGTGGGGACGGCGGGGCGGGGGTCAGCGGTCGAGGTGCCAGCGCGGGCGGTCGCCGTGGTGGTCGATGACGACCTTCGGCGGCAGCGGGAGCTCGTGGAAGGGGGACTCGTTGGAGTCCATCTGGTAGCCGGCGGTGTTGGGGTAGACGAGCAGGTCGCCGACGCGGGGCCGGGCGGGGAAGGAGATCTTGCGCCAGGTCAGCAGGTCGGAGTCCAGGCAGGAGGTCCCGCCGACGCACGCCGGGTACGGGCGGTCGGTGTGGTCGGTGCCGCCGGTGCGGTCGCGGAGCAGGAGCGGGTCGGGCAGGTACTCGCTGTTGAACCACTGCTCGGACAGGCTGAGGCTGGTGCCGTCCACGGTGATGATCCCGTACCCGGAGCGGTCCTTGACGCCCTGGACGGGGAACACCGACGAGCCGGCGCGGTCCAGCAGGGCGCGGCCGGGCTCCAGCAGGAGCATCACGCCGGCCTGCCGCAGCCGCTCGGCAAGGTTCGGACCGGTACCGCCGGGGCTGGCGGAGAGGATCGCCCGAAGCGCGTGCGCGCCGGCGACGGGGGAGTGGTACGGGTAGAAGTCGCCTGCGGCGAAGGACTTCTCGCCGTGGTAGTGCCCGGGCCCCTGTTCGGTGAGGAAGGCATCCCAGGCGTCGGCGGCGACGTAGTCGACGGGGAAGCCACCGCCGATGCTGATCCGGTCCGCTCGCAGGCCCGACGACCGGGCTTTGAGGCAGAGCTCGACGAGCTCTCCGGCGAGGTCGGCGCGCGGCTGGATCGCGTAGCCGGAGAGGTGGAAGCTGAGGCCCTCCATCCGTACGGTGTCCCCGGCGGCGACGCAGCGCTCCAACGCCTCGTGCAGCTGTGCGTCGTTCAGGCCGAACCTGCTGCGCGGCTGGGCCGGTGGGTAGCGGCGCAGCAGGACCCGGACGGGGCGGTCGCCGCCGAGGCCGAGCAGGCGCTCCAGTTCGTCGAGGGCGTCGACGGCGATCAGTGCGCCCTGCCGGGCGGCGACGCGCAGCAGTTGCTCGGACTTGGCGGGGCCGGTGACGACGAGGTCCTCGCCGCGCACGCCGTGGCCGAGCGCGTCGCGCAGTTCGCCGAGCGAGGCGACGTCGACTCCGGCGCCGACTGCGGCGCAGCGCTCAACGAACACGGAGGCCTTGTTGGCCTTCTTCGCGTAGTAGACCCGGCCTTCCACCTCGGCGTCGGCCAAGGCGGCGCGGAAGGCGGCGAGATTGGCGTCGAACCGCTCGGGCAGCAGGTAGTGGAAGGGGCCCCGGAGGCCGTGGGCGAGTTCGTGGAGCAGGCCGCTGCCGTGGATCCGGTCGGTGAGCGGGTCGCAGTGGGCGGGCAGGGTCAGCGCCACAGGGCCACCTCGGTGCCGAGGTTCTGGTCGGCGGCGAGCTGGGCGAAGCGGTGACCCAGCGCGATGTCGGTGACGACGAGTCCGCTGTTGTAGGCGAAGATCCGCTGCTCGGGGGCGGTTCGGGCCCTGGAGACGCCGGAGATGATGACGGGCAGCTCCAGGTCGACGGCCGGGAAGTTGCCGTCCGCGTCGGCCATGTCGGTGCCGGTGACGCGCATCTGGGCCTCGCTGGTGGCGATCACCCGGTCCGCCCGGTGGAGGGTGGAGGGAGCGAGGCCGTGGCCGACGAGGATCGCCACCGCACCTGGCTTGAGCCAGTCGGCCTCGACGGCGGCCGGGGTGTGTCCGCCGGCGGTGGCGACGATGACGTCGGCGTCGCGGGCGGCGGCCTTGAGATCGGTGACCAGTTCGATCTCCCGGTCGGGGAAGTGCCGGGCGAGTTCGGTTCGGACCGCGGCGATGCCTGCGGGGTGGGTGCCGGACAGCAGGAGGCGCTCCAGCTCGGGCAAGGTGGTGAGCAGGAACGGCAGGGCGAGGCGGCCCTGGGTGCCGGTGCCGATGACGAGCGCGGTCGACGCGTCGGGGGCGGCGCACTCGCGGGCCAGCAGGGCGGAGACGGCCGGGGTGCGCAGGGAGCCGATGCGGGAGCAGTCCATCATGGCGACGGGCAGGCCGGTGACGTCGTCGTAGATGGTCAGCGTCGTGTAGTAGTGCTGGTTCTCGCGGCTCTCGTCGAGGCCGTGCTTGTAGGAGGTCTTGATGGCGACGACGTTGCGCACGCCGTCGCGGCCGAGCATGGCGTAGGAGACGGAGTGGCCGTCGGCGGGCTTGACGGTGAGTTTGCGCGGGTTTTCGGACTGCCCGGCGGCGAGGGTGCGGTAGGCCTGTTCGACGGTGTCGACGACGTCGGTGAGGGTGATGTCCAGGCCGGCGAGGTCGCTGGTGGACAGTACGCGCAGGGTGGTGTCGTCCCGGTCCATGAGGGTGCCCTTTCGAGGTGGTGAGGCGGCGGCAGTGGTGGTTCAGGCGGCCCAGGCGGTGAGGGCGGCCTGGCCGTAGCCGTGTTCGCCGTTCTCGGCGGCCGGGCGGGTGGGGCGGTGCTCGACGCGGACGGAGGCACGCTTGAGCCAGCGGTCGGTGCCGTCGTAGCGGGCCTGGAACGGTACGCGGCCGTGGACGACGAGGTCGTTGTCGACGATCAGGACGTCTCCCGGCTCCAGGCTCACCGCGACCGAGACTCGGGCGAGTTCCTCACCGAGGCGCCCGTATGCGTCGCGCCACGCCTCGTCGGCTTCCTCCAGCGGGGTGTAGGCAGGGTCGTAGCGCATCGTCAGACCTTCGGGCGTCTCGAACAGGGTGGGCACCGGCGCGGGCCGGCCGCCGAACTCCCGGGCCTGCTCGTAGGCGTCGTCGGGCAGGATCGGCGCGACGGGCCGCTTCAGCTGCTCGACATCGGCGTCGGACAGGTCGGCGAGGCGCACGCTGGCCGCGGTGGTGGCGATGGCGTCGCGGTTGCGCATGCAGCACAGCAGCAACAGGTGCGCGCGGCCCGGGTGGAAGGCGTCCTCGGTGTGCGGGGCGAGCAGGACGGAGCTGGAGGCGCCGGTCTGCTCGCTCTCGTGACCGGGCGAGGGCACGATGTTGTGCACGAACCTGCCGTCCTGCTGGCCGTCCCACGCGATCGGGGTGCCCATCAGCGTGGAGACGAGCAGCAGCACCACGTCCCAGAGCGCGCCGGCGTCACCGACGGTCGACCAGTGGCCGGGCGTGGGGCCGAGGTCGGTGTCGTCGATCTCAAGGCCGCGCAGCACGAACAGGCCGTCGGCGGTGTCGACCGGACGCAGCCGGTGGCGCAGCGGCTCGCTGAGCTGGGCGCACATCACGGGCAGGTCGGCCAGCAGGGCGGGGCTGGTCGCGGAGCCGTGGAAGGCCAGCAGCTTGGCGGCGGTGGTGGTGAGTTCCGCGACGGCAGCGGCGTCGAGACGGCGTACCGGGGCAGGGCAGGTGGGCACGGCGGGACCTTCCGGGGACAGGAGAGGAGAAGGAGCACTGGGTGCGGGCACGTGGCATCACCGCGCCGGTGTGGGACGGCGACGGGAGCTGCGCGTGGGGCATCGGTCCGGGTCGGCTCGAACGGCCGGACGACAGGAAACGTAACAATGACTTAGAAGTTAGGCAAGCCTTACCTGACTGGATGTCCATATTTGCGTAGTCGCGGATTCGGATGGTGGTGCACGGGCCGCATAGGGGTAACTTCCCTGCCCTTGGCGCAAGTTGGATGGTGAGGGCGCATGGCCGGAAGTTGGGTGCGCCCCGCCGGGCGGCTTGCGACGTGTCTCGAATTTAGGGTAGGTAACCCTAAGCAAATTGAGTACGGACTCGAGACGAGGATCGAACGTGGGCGTCACCAGACGACAGCTGCTGTGGGCCGGAGCCGGAGCCGGAGCGATCGGCATGCTCGCCGCCTGCGGTGGCGGCAAGGGTGGCGCCGATGAGGCCGCACCCTCCGGCGCAACCGGGCAACAGCCCCACCCCGGAGGGACGTTGAAGGTCGGTGCCCTCGGCAAGGCCTCCGCCGTCACCCGAGACCCGCACGGCACCCAGGCCAATGAGAGCGACTACCTCATCATCAGCCTGATCTACGACACGCTCGCGATACCCGGGGACAAGACCAACACCGCTCCCCGCCTGGCCGCCTCCTGGAAGCCGTCCGACGACCTGAAGACCTGGCGCTTCACCCTGGCCGACGGCGCCACCTTCCACGACGGCACCCCGGTCACCGCCGACGACGTCGTCTGGTCGCTCAAGCGCCTGCGCAACACCCCGGCCGGCAAGAGCCGCCTGCCCGGCATCCAGCCCGAGGGCATCACGGCCGAGGACGCCAAGACCGTCGTCCTGGTCTCCGACTACGCCAACGCCGACCTGCCGCTACTGACCCGCCTGACCACCTTCGTCCTCAAGAAGGACACCAAGGACGACGCCATCGCGGGTGCGCCCGGCACCGGCCCCTTCAAGCTCGACTGGTACCGCGACGGCAACGCCCGCCTGGTGCGCAACGACAACTGGTACGGCGGCAAGGTCCTGTTGGACGCCGTCGAGGTGCGCCTCTTCGAGAGCCCCCAGGCCATGGCCAACGCCCTGCTCGCCGGGCAGATCGACGTCGCGTCCAACGCCGGCGCCGTCGCCGCCCGTACCGCGGAGGCCCGCAAGGACGTCCAGATCGTCCGGCGCCCCAACGACATGGCGATGCCCGTCGTCATGCGCACCGCCGACGGCCCGTTCGCCGACGTACGGGTGCGCGAGGCCCTCAAGCTCGCCGTCGACCGCGACGCCATGGTCAAGCAGGCCCTCTCCGGCTACGGAAGCGTCGGCAACGACATCCTCGGCACCGGCGACCCCGCCTTCGCCAAGGACATCCCGCAGCGCACCCGGGACCTGGCCAAGGCCAGGCAACTGCTCGCCGACGCCGGCTTCGACACCTCGAAGACCTACGACCTGATCACCACCGAGGACATCGCCGGCCTGGCAGAGTCCGCGACGCTGTTCGCCACCCAGCTCCGCGAGGCCGGGGTGAAGATCAACGTCGTGAAGCAGGACTCCAAGGTGTTCTGGGACTCCACCTGGCTCAAGGGCACGCTCTACACCACGTACTGGGGCACCAACGACTCGGTGGTCTTCTTCGCCTCCAAGACGATGCTCTCGGACGCCGGCCAGAACGAGTCCGGCTGGAACGAGCCGAGCTTCGACGAGGCCTACCGCAAGGCCATGGGCACCGCCGACGCCGCCGAGCGCGACAAGCTGCTGCACCAGCTCCAGGAGATCGAGTTCGCCAAGTCCGGCTACCTGCTGTGGGGCATGGCCGACGGCATCGACCTCGCCGGCGCGGCCGTCCGCGACCTGCCCAAGCTCCCCGGCTACGGCCGCGTCCAGCTCGAGAAGACCTGGCTGGCGCGTTGACCACGTTCCAACCGGCCGGTGCCCGCGCGCCGCGCAGCCTCCCGGCCCGCATCCTGCCCGGTGCGGGCCGGGTCGCCCGGCAGGCCGTCCGGCGACTCGTGATGCTGGTCGTCCTGCTGGCTGCCGTCTTCACGGCCGTCGAGCTCCTGCCCGGCGACGCCGCCGGCGCGAGCTCCGACCGGGGCGTCACCGCCGCCGACCTCGCCGCCCGACGCACCGCCATGGGCCTCGACCGCCCGGTGGCCGAGCGCTTCTGGGACTGGATGACCGGCCTGCCCACCGGTGACCTCGGCACCACCGCACGCGGACGGCACGTCACCGACGTCCTGGCCGGCCCCTTCCCCAACACCCTCCTGCTCGGCGGCCTCGCCCTCGCACTGAGCACCGTCGGCGCCCTCGCCCTCGGCGGCTGGGCCGCGCTGCGCCCCAGCGGGCGCGTCGACCGCGCCGTCGACGCCCTGTCCACCGCCGCGTTCGCCCTCCCGGAGTTCGTCGTCTCCGTCGCCCTGCTCCTGCTGCTGTCCCAGTGGACCGGCTGGCTGCCCGCCGTCACCCTCACCGGCCCGGACGGCAGACCCGAGTCGTGGACCATGATCGTCCTGCCACTGCTCTCCCTGGCGGTCCCCCAGATCGGCTGGAACACCCGCATCGTGCGCGGAGCACTCGCCGACCAGGCCGCCCTGCCGCACGTCCAGGCCGCCGTCCTCGACGGCCTGCCCCGCCGCCGCATCCTCAGCCACCACATGCTCCCCGGCGCCCTGCCCGCCATCGCCGTCGGCATCGCCACCTCCGCCGGCATGCTCCTCGGCGGCACCGTCGTCGTCGAGACCCTCTTCAACTACCCCGGCATCGGCGCCATCCTGGCCGGAGCGATCACCGACCGCGACACCCCGCTGGTCGCCGGAGTCGTGGCCGCGGCCGGCGCCGCCATCAGCCTGATCCTGCTGCTCGCCGACCTCGTCCGCACCACCACCCTCGGAGAAGAGCGACGATGACCGCCGACGCCCCGACAGCGGCCCCCTCGCCCACCACCCGACGGAAGCGACGGGTGTTCATCCGCGCTGTCCCCGCACTCGCCCTCGTCGCCCTCGCACTCGCCGGGCCGCTCCTCGCCCCGCACCCGATCGACACCCCGGTCACCTTCCCCTACGCCGAAGCGGGCGGCGACGCACCGCTCGGCGGCGACCAGCTCGGCCGCGATGTCCTCAGCCGCCTGCTGACCGGCGGCGCACCGTTGATCGCCACCGCCCTGGCCATCGCCCTGGTCGTCACCGCGGCGGCCACTGCCGTCGGCATCCTCGCGGTTCTGCGTCCGGCCCTCGGCCGATGGATCGAACGCGCCGCGGACCTGACGATCCTGCTGCCGTCCGTCCTCGCCATCATGCTCATCGCCCTGGCCTGGCCCGGGGGCGGCCGCCTCGCCGTCGCGGCCGCCGCCATCGTCCTCGGCATCCCCTACGCAGTGCGGATCGTCGCCGCCGCGGCCGCCCCCATCGCCACCACCGGCTTCGTCGAAGCCGCGGCCGCGGGCGGCGACACCCTCTGGCACCTCACCGTCCACGAGGTCCTGCCCAACCTGCGCTTTACCGTCCTCGCCCTGTTCGGCCTGCGCTTCGTCGAAGGCGTCTACATCGTCTCCGTCGCCGCCTTCCTCCAACTCGGCCCCCAACCCCCGGAAGCCGACTGGGCGCTGATGATCCGCGAGAACGCCGCCGGCATCACCCTCAACCCCTGGGCCGTCGGCGCCCCCTGCCTCGCCATCGGCCTGCTCGCCATCAGCGTCAACCTCGCCGCCGAAGCCCTCGCCCCCGCCCGGCCCACCCCGGAGACCCCGCTGTGAGCACCACCGACCCCGCCGCCCGTGCCGCCGGTCTGTCCGTCACCCTCGGAGAGGCCCCGCTGCTCACCGACGCCACGCTCACCCTCGCACCCGGCCGCATCACCGCCATCACCGGGCCCTCCGGCGCCGGCAAGACCACCCTGCTGCGCGCCCTCGTCGGCGCCCTCCCGCCCGGCGCACGCGTAACCGCGGGAAGCCTCACCGTCCTCGGCCACGACATCCTCGCCCTCCCGGCCGAGGAACTGCGCCGGCTGCGCCGGCACAAACTCGCCTTCGTCGGCCAGGACCCGGGCTCCGGACTCAACCCCCGCATGCGCGTCGACCGGCTCATCAGCGAGACCTCCCCGCAGCGCCGCCGAACCCCGGTACCGGACCTGCTGCGCGCCGTCCGGCTACCGGTCGACGAAGGACTCGAACACCGCCGAACCGCGAGCCTCTCCGGCGGACAGCAGCGGCGCGTCGCCCTCGCCCGTGCCCTCGCCCGCCGCCCCGCGATCCTCCTCCTCGACGAACCCACCGCCGGCCTCGACGCAGCCCTGCGCGACGACATCGCCGACCTGCTGCGCGACATCGCCGACTGCGACGGCCCCGCCATCGCCCTCACCAGCCACGACTGCGACTTCGTCGCCCGCTGCGCCGACGGCGTCCTCGCGCTGTGGCCGGCTCGTCCGGTCACGACCCCGAGCACGCCCGCAACGCCGACGGCGCCCGCACCGATTCGGGCTTCCGCCGGGCCGGAGCCTGTCATCGAGGTGAAGGCACTCGACGCCCGGGTCGGCACCGGCCGGACGCGCCACCAGGTCCTCGCCGGCCTCGACCTCGCGCTGCAGCCCGGCACGCTGACCGGGATCACCGGCCCATCGGGGTGCGGCAAGAGCACACTGCTACGCACCCTGGCCGGCCTCCACCGACCCGAAGCCGGAAGTATCAGCCTCGGCGGCGAACCCCTGGCCCCCTCCTACCGGCGGCGCACCCGCGACCAGCGCCGCCGCATCCAACTTGTCCCGCAGAACCCGCTCGGCGCCCTCAACCCTGCCCACACCGTCGGCGCCGCCCTCACACGCCCGCTGAAACTGCACTTCGCACGACCCGCCGACCGGTGCGGCGCCCGCGTCGCCGAACTGCTCACCGCTGTCGGCCTCACACCCGGTCACGCCGAGCGCCACCCCCACGAACTCTCCGGCGGGCAGCGTCAGCGCGTCTCCATCGCCCGGGCCCTGGCCGCCGAACCCGACGTCCTGCTCTGCGACGAGGTCACCTCCGCCCTCGACGCCGACACCGCCGACGACATCATGGAACTCCTGCGAAGCCTACGGGCCGACCAGGGCCTCGCCGTCGTCCTCGTCAGCCACGACCTGCCCCTGGTGACGGCCCACGCCGACACCCTCCTCACACTCGGGCGCTCCGACGCAGCGTCGCTCACGGACCACCGCCCGGCCGCAAGCCCCGTCCCGAACTGAACACGGCCGGCTCTGGTCCCGGTACCGCACCTGAGAGCGCGGGCCGGGGCCGACCCGGGGACGGGTTCGTTCAAGCTTCCGGCGCACCGCGGACGAGACCCCGCAGCTCGTCAACAGAGATGCCCGCCGCGTCCTGGGGCCGGAGCCGGATCGTCGCCTTCCCCCTGACGAGCGTGGGGTGCCGGCAAGTGAAGCCGCCGTCGCGGCCCTTGCCCGTCCGTGGATCGAGACACCGTGCTCCCGGACGCCGACATGCAGCTTCCGCACTCCGACCCGACAGGTGGGCATCCCGGAGGACAGCACCAGCTGTGCGGCCTGTTCTTCGCGACCTGGGTCGTCGCGCTCGCGTGTGGAAGTTCGGCCGCATCGAGGAGAAGTGGGACGTACGGGTGGCACCGGTCGCCCACCCCAGTCAACGGCAGCGCGCGCGGCACCACGGAGGGCGGTGCCGCGCGCCGCCGTTGTCACTCCGCCGAGAGCCGCGGCGTGCGGGGTGGCACCGTCCGCCGGCTGCCTGTCGCCTCGAAGGCCGCGGCGAGAGTCAGCAGGGCGTTGTCGTCGTAGGCGCGGCCCGCGAAGGTCAGCCCGACGGGCATGCCGGTGTCCGCCATGGTGCCCATGGGTACGGTCACCGTCGGGATGCCGAGGTGGCGGGGCACCAGGTTGCCGTTGGCGACCCAGACGCCGTTGCGCCAGCCGAGGTCGGCGGAGGCTTCGTTGACGTCCATGTCGGCCGGGGCGACGTCGGCGGCCGTGGGAAAGACCACGGCGTCCAGGCCGAGTTCGCCCATCCAGTCCTCCAGGTCGATCCGGCGGGTCTCTTCGAGCCCACGCAGCCCCTGTTCGAGGTGCGGCATGTCGGTGAAGGACGCGTACGGGCGCTCGCGCACGAAGCGCGGGTAGTCGTTGATCGAGTCGTCGAACCCGGCGTAGCGGCCGGGGAGTTCACCCTGCTGCGTGGGCCAGATGCGGTCGCCGTCGACCTCGGACAGGGTGGTGAGCTCGGGGTCGCCGTTCGCGCGCAGGAAGTCGTCCCACGCCCAGGCGGACAGGTCCTCGATCTCGACGGTGAGGAAATCGCGGCTGACCAGCCCCCGGGCGTGCAGGGAGGGCGCGCCGGGCCGGTCGGCCTCGTAGTTCGACACGACGGGGAAGTCGACCTCGACCACCTCGGCGCCGGCCGCCTCCAGGTCGCGGCGCGCGGCCTCCCACAGGGCGATCACCGAGGGGCGGGTGTCGACGCGCTGCCCGGTCTGGCCGCCGATGCCGCCCTCGGGGTTCGTTCCGGCGTCGGGGTCGGCGTTGATGTACATCCTGGGTACGCCGACGCGCTTGCCGGCGAGCGTGGCGCGTGCCGCCGCCGCGTCGGCGGGCGCGAGTGCCGGGTACGAGGTGGGACGGACCTGGGAGGCGGCGGGCAGCGGCACCCACGGCTGCGCGCGCCACAGGTCGCCGCGGGTGTCCGGATCGTCGGCCACGACGACGTCGAGCAGTTCGAGCAGGTCGGCCATGGTTCGGGTGTGCGGGACCACGACGTCCATGGTCGGCACGAGCGGCCAGTTGCCGCGCACCGAGATCACGCCGCGGCTGGGGGTGTAGGCGCACAGGGCGTTGTTGGAGGCGGGCGCCCGGCCCGAGGACCAGGTCTCCTCGCCGAGGCCGAATGCGCCGAAGGACGCCGCCGTCGCGGTGCCCGAGCCGTTGGACGAGCCGGAGCCGTAGGCGCTGGTGAGCCAGTCGGCGCTGTACGGGCTCTCCGCGCGGCCGTACACGCCGCGCTGCATGCCGCCGTTCGCCATCGGAGGCATGTTGGTGAGGCCGATGAGGACGGCCCCGCCCGCGCGCAGCCGCTCGATGGCGAAGGCGTCGCGCTGGGCGACGAGGTGCTCGAACGCCGGCGAACCGGCGGCGGCGGTGAGCCCCTTCGCGAGGTAGCTGTCCTTCGCGGTGTAGGGGATGCCGTCCAGTGGGCCGAGCGTCTCGCCGCGCGCGCGGCGCGCGTCGGAGGCCTCGGCCTCGGTGCGGGCGTCCGGGTTCATCACGACCATCGCGTTGAGCGCGGTGGCGGTGCCGGGCCTGTCGTAGGCGTCGATCCGTGCGAGGTAGGCGTCGAGCAGCCCGACTGCGGTGGTCTCGCCCCTCTCCAGCGCCGCGCGAAGGTCGGCGATACCGGTCTCCACAACATCGAATCCGCGCGTCATGCGGGTGTCTCCCAGGTGGTCGGGTCGGACAGGGCGAACTGCCGGGCGCCGGACCGATCGCTCGTACACGGCGGCCACCCTTCCCGTCGCACTGGCCGGGTCAGGTCGGCAGCCGTTGCTGGAACGTTCCAGCAGGCGCATCGTAAGCATTGCTGGAACGTTCCAGCAAGAGAGCGCGAACCGGAGGGGCAGAGCGAGGCGGGGCTGCGTCTAGACTTCCGGGCTGTGACCAGCCGCTCCGTGACCCTGATCGACGTGGCCCGGGCGGCCGGGGTGTCCAAGAGCACCGCCTCCAACGCGCTCGGCGGCTCCGGCCGGGTCTCCGAGACCACCCGCGAGCATGTCCAGGACGTGGCCCGGGAACTCGGCTACCGGCCGAACACCGCGGCGCGCAGCCTGCGCCGTGCCGGCACCGGCGCGATCGGACTGCACCTGCCGCGTACGGCGACCCGCCTCGACTACTACATGAACCTGGCGTTCGGCGCGGTCGAGCGGGCCAGGGAGGACGGGCTGGACCTCGTCCTGCTCGCACCCGGCACGGCGGCCGGCGGCGGGCTCGCAGCCCGGGTGGACGGTCTGCTGGTGATCGACCCGGAGGTCGACGACCCGGAGGTCCCTGACCTGCTGGGCGCGGGCGTCCCGGTGGTCACGGGCGAACGCTACCTCGGCGGGGGCGTCGCACCGAGCGGTGCCGTGGTGTGCGACAACGCCGCCTCGCTGGTCGCACTGCTGGACCACCTCGCGGAGCGCGGCGCCCGGCGACCGGCCCTGCTCGTTCCCGGCCCCGGCTCCGACTGGGCCGCCGCACTCCGGGCGGCCGCTGGTGCCTGGAGCCGACGCGAGGGCGTCGAGGTGGCCGTGCGGACGGTGCCGTTCGCGGCAACGCCGGTCGAGGCCGAGGCGGCCACGGCCGACCTGATCGGCGGGGCCTCGGGTGCGGACGCGGTGGTGTGCGCCCCCGACGGTGCGGTTCCCGGCGTGCTGGCGGCCGCGGCACGGGCGGGCCGGCAGGTCGGGGCGGACCTCCTGGTGGCGGCCTGCGTCGACGGAGCGGCAGCGCGCGGCTCAGGCCCCCGGGTCACCGCGGTCGACCTGCGCCCGTCGGAGTACGGGCGCGCGTGCGCGGCCCTGCTCAGCGATCTGCTGGCAGGATCGGCCGAGCCCGGAGCCGTGCGGTGGCACGACTGGGCGCTGAAGGTCCGGGAGTCCACGGCCGGCCGGGCCTGATAGCGGTTCACGTGTCGCTTCGCGTGTGCCCCGCACAGCAGTTCGTGGGTTCGGTGCTCACCGGGACCGCTGAGGGCGTAGGGGTGGCGCTCGTCGCTCCCCGGATTCCCTGCTCCGTTCAAAGCCGGACGAAATGAGGCGAACAGCCGCACCGGCCGGAATCGACCGCCTCATCAGGCTCAGTTGCGCCTCTGGTCGGGTAGCTCGTGCGGGTGACAACGCGGCCGGGTGCTGGTGCTGTTGGCCCACGGCGTTGGGTACTTAATTCGGATGCGGCCGTTCCGACGGGCCGCTAGCCTGGCCCGCATGTCTACGCCCCGAATTTCCTAGCCGACGGACCCACCTCCACGCCACCCGTGTGTCCGTTAGCTGTTTCGGAGCGTTATCCCATGATCACCACCCGTGGTGTCGACGTGCGCGTCGGCGCCCGTCTGCTGCTGTCCGACGTCACCCTCCACATCGCCCCCGGCGACCGGATCGGCCTGGTCGGCCGCAACGGCGCCGGCAAGACCACCCTGCTCGCCACCCTCGCCGGGCAACTGCCGCCCGCCGCCGGGGCGGTCACCCGCACCGGGCCGGTCGGCTACCTCCCCCAGGACTCCCGCGCTGCCGACCCGGCCGTCACCGTCACTGACCGCATCTTGTCCGCCCGCGGTCTGGACACCGCCGTTCGCGCGCTGCGCGCCGCCGAGGAGGCGATGGCCCGGGCCGGCTCCCCGGTGGAGGAGCGCCGGGCGATGGACGCCTACACCCGGGCCGAGGCCCGGTTCCAGTCCCGGGGCGGCTACGCCGCCGAGGCCGAGGCCGCCCGGGTCGCGGCCGGACTCGGGCTGCCCGCCCGGGTCATGGACTCCTCCGTCGGCACGCTCTCCGGCGGCCAGCGGCGCCGGGTCGAGCTGGCCCGCATCCTGTTCGCCGAGCACGGCACCCTGCTGCTGGACGAGCCCACCAACCACCTGGACGCCGACTCGGTCGGCTGGCTGCGCGGTTTCCTCGCCACCCACCAGGGCGGGCTGGTACTGATCAGCCACGACCTGGAGCTGGTGGAGGAGACCGTCAACCGGGTCTTCCACCTGGACCCGACCCGCGCCACCATCGACATCCACAACACCGGCTGGCAGGCCTATCTCACCCAGCGCGCGGCCGACGAACGCCGCCGCGCCCGCGAGCGGGCCAATGCCGAACGCAAGGCCGCCGCCCTGCACGCCCAAGCCGACCGGATGCGCGCCAGCGTCGCCACCGCGACGACAGCCCGCAGCATGGCCCGCCGCGCCGACCGGATGCTGGCCGAGCTCGAACCCGTCCGGCAGGCCGAGCGCACCGCCCGGATCCGGCTGCCCGAACCCGCGCCCTGCGGACGGATGCCGCTCGGCGCGATCAGCCTCGCCAAGGCCTACGGCGACCGGCCGGTGCTGACCGGGCTGGACCTCGCCGTCGACCGCGGCAGCCGACTGGTCGTCCTCGGGCCCAACGGTGCGGGCAAGACCACGCTGCTGCGGATCCTGGCCGGCCAGGAGACCCCGGACTCCGGCCGCGTCGTCCCCGGGACGGGGCTACGCCTGGGCTACTTCGCCCAGGAGCACGACACCCTGGCCCCGACACTCAGCGTCCGCGACAACCTCGCCAAGGCCGCGCCCGGCCTGACCGACGGAGAACTGCGCCACGTGCTCGGCGCGTTCCTCTTCCGCGGCGACGACGCCGACAAGCCGGCCAGGGTCCTGTCCGGCGGTGAGAAGACCCGCCTCGCCCTGGCCACCCTGGTCCACTCCGGCGCCAACGTGCTCCTCCTGGACGAACCGACCAACAACCTCGACCCCGCCTCCCGCGCGGAAGTCCTGGCGGCGGTCGGCACCTACCCGGGCGCGATCGTGATGGTCACCCACGACCCCGGCGCCATCGAGGCTCTGCGGCCCGACCGCGTCCTGCTGCTGCCGGACGGGGACGAGGACCTGTGGCACGACTCGTACCTGGAGCTGGTCACCCAGTCCTGAGTGCCGTTGCCTGGTCCCCGGCACCCTGGGCCTGGCCGACCATCCACGAACCGCCTCAGCGGTCGTGCGACTCCTCCTCGCCATGACCGGCCAGGGCGACCCGTCGTGAGCTGGTAGTACTGCAACGGTGCCTACGGCGACGAGGCCTCAGCTCCTGGGCTGTGGCCTCGTCGTTTGTCGTGGCTGGTCCGGGCCCGGTGTCGGCGTCGGCGGCGCCGGTGGGACCAGTGCAGGACGTGGGCGGTGCTGCGGCGGACCGGCCGGGTGAGGTGGGTGATCAGCCGGCGGACGAGGCGCATCTGGGTGCACGGCTCCTGGGCAGTGTCGGCTCGGCCGGGATCGTCCGAGACGTAGGTGCCGGTGTCGTGCTTGCCGTCGCCCCCGATCCGCCACCCGGCGGGCAGAGTGGTTGCGGTCGGCAGAAGGTTGCGCAGGGCCGCTCCGGCGGGGATCGGAGGGCCGAGCGCTGGGGCGCCGGACGTCTGGAGCGTCGGTGTGATCGTCGGGGCGGCACCCTGGGAGGTGGCACCGGCCGCGGTCACGGCCGGCTTGTCGGAGACGACTCCCGGGCCGGAGGAACACTCGGCGACAACGGCGGTCGTGCGGGCCTGCCGGGAGTGCGCGAGAGGGGCATGCCGGCACGCGGGATCAGAGCGGCTGGTGACCGTGGCTCGTTGAGTGGGTGTGGCTGACATGACGGACAACGGCCGGGCTCGGGCTCCGATGGTGTGGGCGCTGGTGGTGCGCGAGGCGGCGCAGGGGCCGCCGTTCGCGGAATTGATCGTGGAGGTCGGCGCGGACCTGTACCCGGAGCTGGTGGAGGCCGCGGTCGACAGCGGCTTCACGCTTGCAGCGGGTGAGCCTCCGGACACGAGCGGGGTCGTGGAGGTCGGCGACGGCCGGGTGAAGCGCCTGACGCTGGTCGGCGGGCGCCAGCTGTGGGAGCCGGACACGCACGTCGAGGTCTCACCCGGCTGGCTGGCGGCAGCGGGGGGCCGGGGCGCCGCCGTGGTGATCCTCGTGCGGCCGGGCACCTGGCCGCCCGGGCTGATCGAACTGGGGCCCGAGGAGCGTCTGGAAGCGTTCACCCGGCGGTTCGAACAGGAGCAGAGGGCAGGCCGCATTCTGCACGGGACCGTATCGGTACAGGTGTGAGCCACTAGGTTGGTGTGCGTGGAGACGCGGGGGCAGCGGTATCGGTATGTGGGTCCGGCTGAGCCGAAGGCGCTCGTCCGGGCGGGTGGTGAGGGCCGGAGGGCCCCTGGCGGTCAGCTGCGGATCCGGCGGTGCCACCTGAGGAAGTCTGTTGGCGCGAAGAGATTGTTCGAGGATCTGACCGGATCTGCGTCCTGCCCGGTCACAAACCCTTCGACCAGCACCCCGGTAGCTTCATAGGATCAGCGCATGCGACCTGCCTCGGATCGCAGTTGGCCTCGGCCGACCAGGGCGACAGCCTGGAGCGGGGCGGTTGGCTCGTAAGCTCAGTTGGCCAGAGCTCCCGGCTGCTTGTCGGGGCGCGCAGGTTCGAATCCTGCCGAGTCTGCGAAACACGGACCGGCTGCGCCTGTGCTCCGGCCGGGCGCACAATGCACTCCAAGCGACGCAAGGTCGTTCACACGATCGCGGCCGGAACCTTGTTCGTCGTGCGCGGGAGGAACCGGGTGCCGCGAGGCTCGACGGCCTTGCGGAGTGTCTGACGCCCGACCGTCATGGGCTGAGCGGAGACGTATCGATCGCCCTGGCGAGGTCCTTCGCGTGCCGGAGGAGGGGTTGCCGCAAGGCCGTGTAGTGATTGAGCGGATCCGGCCGTGGAAGCCGGAACCACGTGTTGGAGCGGCGTAGGAGCCAGTCCTGACGTACTTGATCGGGCTGGTCGGCTTCAACCGGCCGTGGAGCAAAGCGGGGCTCGCCTCCTATGACGCAGCGGCTGGGGCTTTCCGCCTCATCCGGCTGCACCGGCCAGCCATTACCGGGGCCGCGGAGCCCGGCCGGCACGCCGCTGACCGCCCCGTAACGGCTCCGTGTCGCCGAAAGCAGCAGGCCCGGCCGCCCGAAAAGGGCGGACGGGCCTGCACCGGGGCGACGGGCCCTTTCGCATGCCCGAGGGGAGAAGGGCCCGGGACCAGCTGCTGTCCAGGGCGAACGGCGAGGCCGAGCCGCCCGGTAACTGCTTCGGCGCCGTTCGCGCGTCGGCCAGGTGTGGTGGCGGTCTCAATGGCGGCCGCCCGGTGTTGACTCAGCGTGGTGGCGGCGGGCCGGTCGGTGATGTTGCCGGGGCCTGTGTGGTGAGTGCGCTCACACGGGAATGCGGTGTGCGACGACGGATAGTGGTGTCCGTTTCGCACCATTTTGAGACTATTTGGCGGGTGGCTGGAGGGTGTTTGCGCAGGCGGAGAGGCGTCGGCGGGACCGGCGCGCTCCGGGCGCCCACCCCTGCGGACCGGTGCCGTCCACCCATGGCTACGACGGCGGGTCGTAGCGAGGGGGTCTTGTCGATGACCGGCCCCGCCTGGCAACAATTGCTGCATCAAGCCACACCGGCACCTGTCCCGCCGGTGAACGGCCTACCGCCAAGCCACGCCCCGCGACCGCTACGGCCCCTGTCCGGCCACGGTCCGAAACGGGGAGTGACTCGGCCCAACCCGATTGAGGTCTTGCTCTACATGCCCGCTTTCAAGCTCCGTATGCGTACCTCTGCCGCGATTCTTGCCGGTGCCGCCGGTGTGACGGCCCTGGGCGCCGCCGTGGTCCCCGCGGTCGCCTCGGCCGCCGACGCCTCCCCGCAGGCCATCGCCGCCCAGATCGTGCCGGCGGACCAGCTGGCCTCGTTCAGCCAGATCATCTCCCACGAGTCCGGCTGGAGCGTGACGGCGACCAACCCGAGCTCGGGCTCGTACGGACTGGGCCAGGCGCTGCCGGCCTCCAAGATGGCCTCCGCCGGTGCGGACTGGAAGACCAGCCCGACCACCCAGATCAAGTGGGCGCTGGACTACATGAACACCCGCTACGGCAGCCCGAACGCCGCCTGGAACTTCTGGCAGTCCCACCACTGGTACTAAGCCGACCTTTCGGCTTCCCCTCACCCCGGGGGCCGGACAGGGACCACCGGAGTGACCCACGAGGGCCTGTGCCCGCGCGAAAAGCGCGGACACAGGCCCTCGTGCCGTTCCCCGAACGTCCGAAACAACGCGACGCCCCGTCCGCGAACCGCCGACACGCTCGCACCCACCGCGGTCCGTACCTGCCCACAGTCCCGGGCCGACAGCAGGCCCCCGCGCCCGGGTGGACGGGCGCGGGGGCCTGCTGGGGTGCGGCGGGCCTCAGGGGGCGTAGGCGGGGACGAACTCCAGCTTCTTCGGCATCGGCAGACAGCTGACATGGGTTCAGCCTCGCTAGCGGAGGTCCTCGGGATGCGGCCCCGTGGCGAACGGGTTCGGCTCGCCCTCCGCGAGCACCCCCACGAACGGTTCGCCCTCCCCTGCGAAGGTGTACGCGCCGCCCTCGATCCGCCCGATCAGGCTGTGTGTCCATTCCGCTTGGCTGTCCGCCGAGTGCACCCACATGTTCATGATCTCGCCGATGTGTCCGAGCTGTTCGGGGCCCTTCTCCGGCATGTAGTACTCGGTGACCTCGGCTCGCCATCGTTCAAGCCCCGCGATCCGCTCCTTGAGGAGCGCGACGGCCTCGTCCCGCGGCAGGTCGACGATGAACCCGATGCCGGCCGAGAGCATGTCCATCTTCTGGTCGTACGAGGTCAGGGCCTCGCGCAGCAGATCGAAGTACTCCGCGGTGCCCTGGTCGGTGATCTCGTACTCGACGCGGGGCGGGCCGCCGACGGCGCTCGGTGCGACCTCGTGCGCGACGAGGAGTCCCTGCTTCGCCATCTGCTTGAGCGCGTGGTAGATCGAGCCCGGCTTGGCGCTGGACCACTCGTGGGCTCCCCAGAACTCCAGGTCGTTGCGTACCTGGTAGCCGTGTGCCCGTCCGTGCTGACGGACGGCGCCGAGGACCAGTAGCCGGATGGCAGACATGGGCAGCTCCCCTTCCTGGTGGGACTAATCAAACTTGACCAGCCGCGGGAGTCAGGCTACCTTCCCAGGCTAGTCAAGTTTGATTACTGGCTGGAGGGGGACGCTTTGACTGACCACGATCCGGCGATCGTCGTCGAGGGGCTGCGGAAGAAGTACGGGGACAAGCAGGCTCTCGACGGCCTCGATCTCACCGTCCGCAGCGGTACCGTCCAGGGGATTCTCGGCCCGAACGGCGCCGGCAAGACCACAGCCGTCCGCATCATGTCCACGCTGCTGCGCCCTGACGAGGGTCGGGTCGAGGTGGCGGGGGTCGACGCCAGGACCCGCGCCGACGAGGTGCGCTCGCGGATCGGGCTGCTCGGCCAGAGCGCCGCCGTCGACGAGGAGCTCAGCGGCCGACAGAACCTGGAGATGTTCGGTCGCCTCTACCACCTGGGCGCGCGCCGCGCGAGCGCCCGGGCCGAGGAGCTCCTCACCCGGTTCGGGCTCGCAGACACCGGTGCGAAGGCCGTCAAGCAGTACAGCGGCGGGATGCGGCGGCGCCTCGACCTGGCGGCCTCCCTCATCTGCGAACCGCAGGTGCTCTTCCTGGACGAGCCCACGACCGGGCTCGATCCCCGCGGCCGCACAGAGGTGTGGAACGCGGTGCGCTCGCTGGTCGGCGGCGGCACGACCGTGCTGCTGACCACGCAGTACCTGGAGGAGGCGGATCAGCTGGCCGACCGGATCGCGGTGATCAACCACGGGAAGGTCATTGCCCATGGCACGGCGGACGAGCTGAAGACCAGGACGGGCGGCGACCGCATCGACGTGGTCCTGCACGACACGGGCCGGCTGGCCCGGGCGGCCTCGTTGCTGCCCGGGGAGGTGACCGTGGACGAGGACCGTCGGCTGGTCAGCGCCTCGGTCAGCGACCGGATGGCGGCGCTGACCGAGACCGTGCGGGCACTGGAGGCGGCCGGAATCGTGGCGGAGGACATCGCGGTGCGGCGGCCGACGCTCGACGAAGTCTTCATGCACCTGACGAAGGCGGAGGCAGAGGCGGCATGAGCACGGTACGGAGTGTGAAGGCGCCCCGCGGTACGGAAGCCGGCGGCGGCACGGGTTCGAGGTTGCGCTGGGCGACCGCCGACTCCTGGACGATGACCAGGCGCGAGCTGGCCCACTGGGCGCGGCAGCCCGTGCAGGTGGTCGTCGGGCTGGTCTTCCCGGTGATGATGCTGCTGATGTTCAGCTACCTGATCGGTGGCGGCCAGGGCGTCGAGGGGGATTTCAAGGACTACCTGGTGCCCGGCATGCTCACCATGACGATGGCCTTCGGCCTTGAGGCCACGATGCTCTCCGTCACCCAGGACCTGGGCAAGGGGATCATCGACCGGTTCCGCTCGATGCCGATGGCGTCCGGTGCGGTCCTGGTCGGGCGGAGCGTCGCGGACATGCTGCAGTCGGCGGTCGGGCTGATCGTGATGATCGCGGTCGGCTACGCGGTCGGATGGCGCTGGCACGGGGGATTCGCCTCGTTCCTGGGTGCGGTGGGACTGCTGTTGCTGCTGCGATTCGCGATGCTGTGGATCGGCATCCACCTGGCCATGGTCGCGGGCAAGCCGGAGCTGGTGCAGGCGGTGCAGATCCTGGTGTGGCCCGTCAGCTTCCTCTCCAAGTCGATGCCGTCCTGGCTGGGCGCGATCGTGGAGTGGAATCCGATGTCGGCGACGGCCACAGCGGTGCGCGGCCTGTTCGGCGACCCCGGTGCGGTGGGCGACTCATGGGCCGCGACGCACGCAGAACTGCTCGCGGTGGCGTGGCCGGTGGCCCTGGTGGTGGTGTTCTTCCCGCTGGCAGTGAAGCGGTTCAGGGGCCTGAGCCGCTAGCGGACACGGCTCCGACCCCGGGCCCGGTTCGGCCGGGAGCGGAGCCTTCCCGTGGTCTGCGGTGAGCCGATTCCTCGGCTCACCGCAGACCACGGGAAGCAGGAGAGCGCGCAGAAACAGTCGCGCCGCGCCGCGACGGCGGCCCCAGGCAGCCCCGCGCGATCCGTACAACAGTTCTGGAGAGACCACGAGCATGGCCCCGAGGACGCACACCCCCCCAGTCGCGGTCGTCTGCGCCGCACACTGCCGACAGCCACGACCTGATTCGCGTGCCCGGCGCGCGGGAGAACAACCTCAAGGACATCGGCATCGGGATCCCGAAGCGCCGGCTGACGGTGTTCACGACCCCGGCCCTGATGGCCGCACACACCGGTGAATGGTCCGTCAGACGCGACGGGACCGGTGCCACCCTCGACCTCGCCGAGCAGTTCGCGGAGACCGCTGCGTGCACCGCCCCGCACCTGTGCGGTACGCCAACCCCCCAAGGACTGGGCAAACGCCGTGTGGACGGTGGACGTTGACCGGACAGACGAACCAGGAAGCGGAACAGATGGTGTGGATGTCGCGAGAGCAGGCCGACCTGCTGGTGCAGTGCGCGGTAACCTTCGAGCCGGGCGATCCGGCGCGTACCGGAAGGCTCGTGTTCCGGTACCCCGACGGCCTGGCCGGCCCCGGCCTCGCCGCACAGCTGCCCTTCGGCGAACCCGGCGAAGCCGACCTGGTCACCGCCGACGGAGGCACCCTCGCGGTACGCCGCTGCCCGGTTGTGCGGCTGACCGTGTCCCAGGCACTGCCCACCCTCACCCTGGCCCGCCGGCTCCACACCGAAGCGACCGCCGACGGGACCGCCGACGGGACCGCCGACGGGACCGCCGACGGGACCGCCGACGGGACCGCGAACGGCACCGCAGATGTCACCCCGAGCCCGTCCGCTGCGTTCTGGGGCGCCGCTACCGCCCTCGGCCTGCACCTCGCCGCCCGCGAACGGTTGCTCCCCGGCGTTTCCGCCACCGGTTACGACACCTGGCGCGCCGGCCCGCTCGCCCCGGAGGACGTCCGGCGCATTCGCGAACTGGCCGCCGCTGCACCGGCCGAGGCGCTCGCCGTCCCCCTGCCCGTCCCGCAGGGCGGCCCGCTGCTGCTGCCCGACGCCACCGCCCTGCTCCGCTCCTTCGTCGATGCGGTCGCCGACACCCTGCCGCGCACCGCCGCCGCACCCGCCGCAACCGGCCGCGCGGCCTTCGCCGCCGTCGAACCCCAGTACGTCCCCCAGCTGCGCGCCTGGGCCGAGGAGATCTCCGCCGGCCTCGACTCGGGCGTACGGCTGGCCCTGCGGCTGGGCCTGGTGCCCGCCGCCGGCGACGGCGAGCGGCCCGCCCTGCGCCTGGTACCCCAGGTGTCCAGCCTGGCCGACCCGACCCTCAGCGCCGATGCCGACGAGCTGTTCGCCGCGGTCGAGGCAGCCGGGTTCGGACCGCGGGCCCACGCCGACACCGTCCTCGCCGTACGGCGGGCCGCCGACATCTGGCAGCCCCTGTCCCGCCTGCTGCCGGTGCCCTCCGCCCTGGACCTCGCCGACCGCGAGGTCCAGGACCTGCTCGGCGACACCGCCGGCCGGCTCGCCGCCCACGGCGTCGAGGTGCTCTGGCCCGCGGACGCCACCCGTTCCCTCACCACCCGTGCCGTCCTCGGCGGCGAGCGGACCCCGCCCACCGACATGCGTTCCTTCTTCCGTGGTGACGGCACGGTCGACCTGCGCTGGCAGCTCGACCTCGACGGGGAAGCCCTCACCGAGCAGGAGATGACCGAGATCGCCGCCGCCGGCCAGCCGTTGGCCCTGCTGCGCGGGCACTGGGTGCTCATCGGCGCCGACATCGCCCGCAAGGCCGCCGAACGCGACCTCAAACCGCTCACCGCCATCGAGGCGCTCGCCGTCGCCCTCACCGGATACGCCGAGATCGGCGGCAAGCAGGTACGGGTCGCGCCCAGCGCCTGGCTGCTCGCCCTGCGCCGACGCCTGGCCGAAGCCGACAGCGGCAACGAAGCGGTCGAGCAGCCCGCCGCGCTCGCGGCCACCCTGCGCGACTACCAACTGCGCGGCCTGCGCTGGATGGACCGCCTCACCTCGCTCGGTCTCGGCGGCTGCCTCGCCGACGACATGGGCCTGGGCAAGACCGTCCAGCTGATCTCGCTGCACCTGCTGCGCCAGGAGCACCCGGACAGCGCCGGCCCCACCCTCGTCGTCTGCCCCGCCTCCCTTCTGGGCAACTGGCGGCGCGAGATCGGCACGTTCGCCCCCGGCACGCCCGTGCGCCGCTACCACGGCCCCGACCGCACCCTGGACGGCGCCGACTCGGGCTTCGTCCTGACCACCTACGGCACCATGCGCCTGGACGCCGAGCGGCTCGGCACACACCGCTGGAGCACGGTCGTCGCCGACGAGGCCCAGCACGTCAAGAACCCGCACTCCGGCACCGCGAAGGCGCTGCGGCTGATCCCCGCCGACGCCAGGATCGCCCTGACCGGCACCCCGGTCGAGAACAACCTCTCCGAACTCTGGGCCGTCCTCGACTGGACCACCCCCGGACTCCTCGGCGGCCACGGCCACTTCCGCAGCCGCTGGATCGCCGCCATCGAGGCCGAACGCGCGGAACACGCGGAGCTCGGACCGCGGCCGGGCGAGCAGGGAGAGCACGGCCCCACCGCCCAGCGACTGGCCGAACTGGTCCGGCCGTTCCTGCTCCGCCGCAAGAAGTCGGACCCGGGCATCGCCCCCGAACTCCCGCCGAAGACCGAGACGGACCACCCGGTCTCCCTCACCCCCGAGCAGCGGACCCTGTACGAGACCCGGGTCCGTGAGGTCATGGCGCAGATCGAGGCCACCGAGGGCATCGCCCGAAGCGGCCTGGTGCTCAAGCTGCTCACCGGCCTGAAGCAGATCTGCAACCACCCCGCGCAGTTCCTCAAGGAGGCGGGAGGCACCCGGCTGGCCGGCCGCTCCGGCAAGCTGGAACTGCTCGACGAACTGCTGGACACCATCGTTTCCGAGGACGGAGCCGCCCTGGTCTTCACCCAGTACGTCACCATGGCGCGGCTGCTGGAGGCACACCTGCGCGAGCGCGGCGTCCCCACGCTGCTGCTGCACGGCGGCACCCCGGTGCCGCGCCGCGAGGAGATGGTCCGCCGGTTCCAGGACGGGGAGGTGCCCGTCTTCCTGCTCTCCCTCAAGGCCGCCGGCACCGGACTCAACCTCACCCGCGCCGACCACGTCGTGCACTACGACCGCTGGTGGAACCCGGCGGTGGAGGCCCAGGCCACCGACCGCGCCTACCGCATCGGGCAGAGGCGCACCGTCCAGGTACACCGGATGATCGCCGAGGGTACGGTCGAGGACCGCATCGCCGCCCTGCTCGAAGCGAAGAAGGGCCTGGCAGACGCCGTGCTGGGCTCCGGGGAGCAGACGCTGACGCAGCTGACCAACGACGAGCTGGCCAACCTGGTCGAACTGAGGAGCGCGGGATGAGCGGGGACGAGACGGGCGCGCGGGGCTTCCCGGCCTTCGCCGCGCGCCGGGGCAGCCGGGCACGCGGCCAGTCCTGGTGGGGCAAGGCCTGGGCGGACGCGCTGGAGGACACCTCCCTGGACGAGGAGACGCTGAAGAAGGGCCGGGCCTACGCGCGGACCGGCCGGCTCGGACCGATCACGGTCAGCCCCGGGCACATCTCCACCACCGGCTACGAGGGCGACACCCCGTTCAGGACGGTGCTCACCCTGGAGGAGCTCGACGAGGACGAGTGGGAGTTGCTCTGGGAGAAGACCGCCGAGCGGCCGGACGTCACCGATGAGCTGCTCGCCGGTGAACTGCCGCCCGACCTGCTGGAGGCCGCCGAGGACGCACGGGTTCGACTGCTGCCCGGCTACGGCGACTTGGAGGCGGACTGCGAATGCGACGCGTTCGACCACCCCTGCAAGCACGCGGCCGCGCTCTGCTACCAGGTGTCCTGGCTGCTGGACGAGGACACGATGCTGCTGCTCCTGTTGCGGGGGCGCGGCGCGCAGGAGGCGCGGGAGGAACTCCGCTCCGTCCTGCTGATGCAGGCGATCGTCGGCGGCCTCGGGGACGAGGACGCCGACGGGGCGCAGGAGGAGGAGGCGAAGGCCGGTTCGAAGGCCGCCGCGGCGCAGCTGCCGGACGGCACTCCCGCCGAGGAGGTTTTCAGCCGTGAGCCGGCGGCGCTGCCCGAGCTGCCGCCGCTGCCCGGGCCGCCCGTCCGCCAGGACGCGTCCTTGGCCGGGGTTGGGAGCGACCCGCTGGAGCAACTGGTCACCGGCGCGGCCGTGCGCGCCCGTGAGCTGCTCGCCTACACCCACGGTTTCACCGTCGAGCCGCCGGTGCCGCTCGACCTCTGGCGGGACTGCGTACGGATCGCGGCGACCCGCCCCGAGTCACGGGTCCTGGCCCGCCTGCGGGAGGCCTGCGGCAGCCCGGAGCAGCTGGACCGGGCGGCCGAGGCCTGGCGGCTGGGCGGGAGCGCCGGGCTGGACGTGCTGGAGGAGGCTTGGACGCCGCCGACGCAGGACACCGCCCGGGCCGGCGCCGCGCTCACCGCGGGCTGGGAGCAGGACGAACTCCCCGAGCTGGAGGTGCGGGACAACCGCTGGACGCTGGTTGGCAGCGGGCTCCAGCTCCGCTACGGCCGGGACGGCCGCTGGTACCCCTACCGGCAGGAGGACGGTCGGTGGTGGCCGGCCGCCGCACCGCACCACGACCCGGCTGAGGTCCTCGCCGAGCTCCTCGATGGCTGAACCGCCGGGCACCGTGCGCGCGGCGGGCAGACGGCCGTGAGACCGAAAACAAGCCCCATGATCAGCCCGAACATCACAGCGAACAGGGGATCGTCCGGTTCCTCCTCACGCGACAGAGACAAGAGGAAGAGAGTGAAGGGCACCGCGACGCAGAGGCCGGTGCCGATCGGGTGTCGGGCCACCCATTTCTGGATCCGCGCCGGACACCGCTGCCCGCCCAGGGCCCGGTCCAAAGCCCAGAACCCATCCGCCAGAGACCGCCGCCAGTTCGTCACAGCAGAAGAACATGACAGCCGATCGACTGCCCCTGGTCGAGAGTTCACAGCCAGGCAACGACCTGTCGGCCACCAAGCCCAGGCAGTGACGTCATTTCTCGTGAACCTCCATGAGCCTCAAGATCACCACCTGCTGCCCAAACTGACACACAAACGCTGCTGTTTGAAATGAACGAAGCCATCCAGCCGTATCAGGGCTGCCGGCGAGCGCGTTCGGCGATGTTGCGGGCCATGCCTGCGAACACCGCGGTGTGGAACGGCGCGACAGCGCGCCAGTACGCGTGTCCGGCCAGGCCGTGGGGGTGGAACAGCGCCCGCTGTCGGTATTGCGTCCCGTGACTGTCGTCCGGTGTGACGGAGAGTTCGAGCCAGGCCAGCCCGGGCAGGCGCATCTCGGCCCGCAGGCGGAGCAGTCGGCCGGGTTCGATCTCCTCGACACGCCAGAAGTCGAGAGAGTCCCCGACCCGCAGCCGGGTCGGGTCGCGGCGGCCCCGGCGCAGTCCGACGCCGCCGACCGCGCGGTCGAGCCAGCCGCGCAGAGCCCAGGCGAGCGGAAGGGAGTACCAGCCGTTGTCGCCGCCGATGCTTTCGATCACCCTCCAGACGGCGGCGGGTGATGCGGTCACGGTGCGTTCCCGGACATCCTGGTAGAGGCTGCCGCCGGCCCAGTCGGGATCGGTGGGCAGCGGGTCGCTCGGGGCGCCGGGCGATGAGGCGGAGGACCAGCGGGTGGCGACGTCGGCGTCCTTGATCCGGCGCAGGGCGAGCGTGACGGCCTGGTCGAGGCCGGTCAGGCCGGTCGGCGGGTCGGGTACCCATCGGGCGATGTCATGCTCGCCGCAGACGACTTCGTGGCGCAGGGACTCGACGAGGGGGCGGGCGATGGAGCCCGGGACCGGAGTCACCAGGCCGACCCAAAGGCTGGAGAGTCGGGGAGTGAGGACCGGCACAGGGAGGATGAGGCGGCGGCGCAGTCCGGCGATGCGGGCGTAGCGCTGCATCATCTGTTCGTAAGTGAGGACGTCGGGGCCGCCGATGTCGAAGGTGCGGTTCAGCCCGGGCGGCAGGTGGGCGGCGCCGACCAGGTAGCGCAGAACGTCCCGGACGGCGATCGGCTGGATCCGGGTGGACACCCAGCGCGGAGTGACCATCGCGGGCAGGCGTTCGGTGAGGTGGCGCAGCATCTCGAAGGAGGCACTGCCGGAGCCGATGATCACGGCGGCGCGCAGTTCGGCCGTGGGGACACCGCCGGCGGGGAGCATGCGGCCGACCTCGGCGCGGGAGCGCAGGTGGGGGGAGAGGTCTGCGGCCGCGTAGTCGGGGACGAGGCCGCCGAGGTAGACGATCCGGGCGGCGCCGGCGGCCGCCGCGGCGGCAGCGAAAGCGCGGGCGGCCTCGCGGTCGGTTGCCTCGAACGAGGGCTTGGTGCCGAGCGAGTGGACGAGGTAGTAGGCGACGTCGATGTCGTCGAAGGCCCCGGCGAGGGTTTCGGGGCGGGTGACGTCACCGGTGGCGGTCTCCACCCGGGCCCGCCAGGGGTGGTCGCGCAGTCGCCCGGGATCCCGTACCAGACACCGCACGGTGTGCCCGCGGGCGAGCAACTCGGGGACGAGTCGGCCGCCGATGTAGCCGGTCGCACCGGTCACCAGGCAGCGCAGGGGGCCGGGCTGCAACGGATCCATGTCGACTTCTCCTCCGAAAGCCCGCGCTTGCGGGCCTCCGCCGGTGCGGAAACGAAGCATCGCGCATGTTCTTCGGAGCCGGCGTGATGGACGCGGCGGTGCCCGTACGGCCCCGGCGCCTACGGCGGCGCTACGCGCTGGCTGGGGAGATCCATCGAGCAGGTGTGGAGCAATTCCCGATCGGGGCGTGGCCGTTTTCTACGAGCCTCATCAAGATGAGTTCCCTCGGAGCGATGTCGCCCATAGCTGCCCCTTCATCGGCGAGTACCGGGAGATCGTTGCTCTGCCAGGAGTGCATCTGCCACCCCATTTCGTCAGGAGTTCTCAGCCCAGCACCGGCGCCGCACCCGGCTTGGCCGACCAGGAGAACGGTGCCACTCGGCCTTCGGGGTCCTCTGCGATACGGAGCGCGGCGGCGTGCCGCACGGTGGCCTCGCCTTCACCGTGCGGATAGAAGCCGATCGGTACGTCTACTCGGCCTGGGCAGAGCAGGACTCCGGCAGGATCCGGCGGGAGTTCACGCCGGCGTATGACCGGTGCGCGACTGCGCCGCCGTGGGCTCTCCCGACTGCGGCAGGAAGGGATGTCGGTGAGCGCCGGGACGGTGGTCGTGGTGGCTCAGTTGAGGACGACGGGGTGGCCGGTGAGGTGGACACCGGCCTGGCGCAGTTCCTGGAGGGCTGCGGTGGTGGTGTCGGTGGCGACGCCCGCGGTGTAGTCGAGCAGGACGCGGACGGTGAATCCGGCTCGTGCGCCGTCGAGGGCGGTGGCCTTGACGCAGTGGTCGGTGGCGATGCCGACGACGTCGACATGGGTGACGTCCCGGGCGCGCAGCCAGTCGGCGAGCGGGGTGCCGGCTTCGGTGGAGCCTTCGAAGCCGCTCTTGGAGGCGGAGTGCGCGCCTTTGTAGAAGACCTCGTCGACGGTCCCGGACTGGGCGGTGGGGGCGAAGTGCGGGTGGAACTCGCTGCCGTCGCTGCCGACGACGCAGTGCACGGGGAAGGAGTCGTGGAAGTCCGGGTGGTCGGAGAAATGGCCGCCGGGATCGATGTGGTGGTCGCGGGTGGCGACGATGTGCGTGTACGTGGTGCCGGCGGTGCGCCGGGTGAGGTCGGCGATGGCGCGGGCGCGGTCGGCTCCGCCCTTTACCGGGACGCTGCCGCCCTCGCAGAAGTCCTTTTGCACGTCGACGACGATCAGTGCGCGGTGCATGGCGTAACCCTTTCCGGCGGAAACCCGTGTTCCTGATCCGTGCCCCGTCGGCGACAGGACGGTCGCGCTCCGGGCGCATGGTTCACCCGACCGCCGGGCGTTCCCGGCCAAGGACCTCACCCGGTCTTATGCGCGGCTCGACCGGATGACGGAGGAGGCCGGCCCGGCCGCCGAGGAGCTCGCGGCCGCCGGATCGGCCTCCATCACAATGGCCCGCGTCGAGGACACCGACCGCCAGTACCTCGTCGTCCTGCCGCCCGACGGCCGCGCCCGCACTGCGCGCGGGGCGGTAGCTGCTTCTCCCGGGGCCTCGCCCTGGGTGTACTGACCACGAAGGTGCCGAGCTTGTTCACCAGCGTGCTCACCCAGAGCCACCGGAACTGCTTCGGCAGCCCGCCCACCGTCTCGTGCAGCATTCTGCGGGCTATTGCCGACCGCACACTCCGGCCGCTCCCGCCAGCCGGAACTGAGCGATTCGTAGGCCGGGAACAGGCTCGACAGTGCCGATCCGGGAGAAGCCGTGACGCTCGTAGAGCTCCACGGCCGGGCGGTTGTCGGCACCGGTGCTCACCAGAACAGCCCGGCCCGGAACCATCTCGGTCGTGAGGTGCTGCAGGAGTCTGGAAGCCAGCCCGCGACGGAACCACGACGGATCGACGCACACCCGGTCGATATCGACCGCATCCTCCTCGCCGAGCTCCTGCCAGGCGATGAACGCGACGATCCGGCCATTGACCGCTGCCCCCAGCCACCGAAGCGGCTGGACACGCATCTCCTCCAGACTCTCGCCCAGAGCGGGGATACCGGCGAAGCCGATCAACTCCGCCTCGACTGCGTAGGCGCGGAGGCCGATCCCGTGCACGGCTGCCGCGACCGCATCGTCCAGCAAGGACAGCTCGCCGATGACGAGTCCGGGAATCCGGGTCGAAGACTGGCCCGGGCGCGGGAGCGGCTTGGTGTAGCAGCGGCTGAGCTGCTTGTCCTGGTACGGCGGGTAGCCGGGGAGGGGGGCGTAGCCGGCGCGGGTGTAGAGGGCGATGGCTTCGGGCCGGTGGACTCCGGTTTCCAGGCGGATCTCGGGGTGTCCGAGAGCGGTAGCGGTGCGTTCGGCCTCGGCGAGCAGTCGGGTGGCGATGCCGTGTCCGCGGGCGTCGGGTGCGATGTACAGGCGCGTGAGCTCGGCCGCGCCGTCGGGGAGCGGTTGGACGGCGCAGCAGCCGACGGGTCGCCCGTCGGTCTGTGCGAGCAGGAAGCGGATGTCGGGGTGGAGGCGGGCGTCACCGGTGCAGGGTTCGTCGGGGTAGCTCGCGGCGAGGTCGGCGTCGAGGTCGCGGAGCAGCTGCAGGATTCCCGGGTCGTCGGGTGCGGCTTCGGTGATGGTCAGGTCGTGGGTGGCCACAGGCTGCGGTGCCTTTCGAGGATCAGGTCCAACTGGGTTCGCGGGACGCGCCGTTGGAGGTCCGGCGGGTGGGCGTCGGGGTCGGTCACGGCGGTGAGGGCCAGGCCGTCCAGGCAGGCGACGAACGCAGGAACCCGTGATCGCAGGTTCGGCGTTCGTGGAGGAGTTCGGGATCGGTACGGGTGGCGAGCCGGAAGGGCGATCAGATCGTGTCGACCGGTCGCCGACCACTACTGGCTCGGGCTCGGAAGAAGGTGCGGGCTTCGCCGAGGTCACGGAAGCGGGCGGAGACGCGCACCGGGCCGGTGGTGGAGTGGAGGTGCAGCCTTGCCGGTCCCGTATCGGCGCAGCCCCCGGCCGTTCTCACCGGCCGGGGGCTGCGCCGTACGGGGGGTGGCGGGGGCCGGTCTCCAGCCGTACCGGAAGGGCCGGGGGCAGTTCGGCGCTTAGCGTGGCGGGTCGACCTTCTCGACCGGGCCGAAGTCGCGGAAGGTGCCGTGGGTGCGCACCTGGATTCCCCGCAGCTCGTTCTTCCGGTCGTAGCGGACGGTGCGGCCCTGGGCGTCGATCCACTGGTCGAGCCGGAAGCTCTCCACGCCCTTGCCCTTGAGGATCTTGTACTGCTCGGGCTCCACGGCCTTCATCGACTCCAGGTCGACCGTGCCGGAGAGGTGGTAGCACGGCGTGCCCTCGCAGTCCTCCATCCCGGTGCGGGCGGACGGGCCGAGGGCCAGCAGCGCCTTGGCGTAGCCGTGGTAGTCGGGGATCCGGTCACCGAGCGGGGAGGTGCGCCAGCTGCTGCCGCTCTTGATGTAGGTGGTGCCGTCGTCGGTGACGACGACGGTCGGGCTGTCGCTCCCGCTGCCGATCACCTCGGTGCCACCCGCGCTCATGGACTCGGCGAGCCGGCCGGAGCGGACCGGCCCGTTGAGGTTGACCCGGGCCTTGGTGAGCGCGCTGATCGGGCCGCCTTCGGTCGTGAAGTCCTGGGTGGCCGCGTACGGCGTTTTCTCCGCGAGTGCGAGCGCCTTCTCCGGGTCGATCACCCCGCCCGCCGTCGTGGCGACGGCGGTGGCGGTGGGCGTGGGCGTCGCGACGGCGGTGGGCGTCGGCGTGGAGGCCGCCGTAGGCGTGGAGGCCGGCGCGGCCTCGGGCGCGGTCGAGGACGCGGCCGGCGCCGCGTCGTCGTTGCAGCCCACCAGAGCGACGAGGGAGACCGCCGCGGCGGCGACGGCGAGTACAGCGGAGCGGCGCATGATCAGGAGAACCCCCGGTCGAACGAAGAGACGGGGAATCCTGACACATCACCTGGTCCGCGATCGAACCTTTTTCCCGTCAGGGCCGGTCTCCTGCCGGCGGACCAACGCGACGCCCGCGTCCAGGTCGATCCGGACCCGAGCCCCGGGCGGAGCACCGGCGTACTCGACGGGCGTCGCCTACCCGGTGGGCGACGCGGCGAGACCGGGCCGGTACACCTGCCTGCGCGCCGTCCCGCTGCTCTGGCCGGCCTCCTGGTCGAGTTCAGCCCACCCGGCCCGCTGCGCCTCACCCGCGGTCTGGGCGCCTCGCTTCGGACACGATTGCCGCAGGCAGCGGGGACGGGGCCTCGACCCTGACCCCCAACTGGCGCCCTACCTGGGGCGGGACCGAATCCGACAAAACGTCACCCGAGGTCATGGCCTATGCCATACCGTAACCACACGGATACGGAGCGAAGGAGGCGTCATGGTGCAACGAAAGCACTTGGAACAGGCCAAGGAATATACGGAACAGGCCAAGGCCGCAGTGGAGAAGGTCACCGACCCCGGGCACCGAGCAATCACGCTGGCGCTCCTCGCGCTGACCGAGGCTGTGCTGGAGACCGGCTTCGACGTCGACCGCGTCGGCACCGAGGTCAACGGACTACGCGACGACGTTCGCGATGTGCTGGCGGATCGTCAGCAAGCCGACACGGAGTCCGGCTCGTGACCTCGGTGCCGGGGCCGGCCAACTGACGAACACGGCCCTCCGATCAGCCGAGGAGGGCTTCGACACGGCCGAGGAGATCGGCCACGTGTCCTCGTCCGCACGGATCGAGCCCAGCCCGTCGAGGCCATCCCCTCCGCCGTGCACAGCGGTGACCCGCGACCGCCGGAACCCGAGCCGCTGGCTGAGCCGCCTTTGGCGCGAACCGCGTTCACACCAACGCGGTACTGCGCGCCGCGAGCCGCCGGCAGTACAAGAGCGACCCACCCGACGGTGCGAACACTCCGGTCCAGCCCGCAAACGATGCCTGACCTGAGCCGTGCTCGAATTCTGACCTGGGAAAACGTCGCTCAGAAGCTTGCAGGCAGGCGCTCAGGGCCAGTCCTCGGTGATGGGAAACATGTCGGCGTACGGATTGGGTTCGCCGGTCTCTGGGTCCAGGCCGGCCAGAAGCCGTCGACGTTGCTCGCGCCAGCTGACGAACGTGTCCGTCTGGTTCCAGAGCGACGCATCGCCAAGTGGGCAGGCATCGAACCGGCCCAGCATCATGCGGGTGATGAACTGGACCATGCCGCAGTCGAACAGGGCCCACGGCGACTCGTTCCACGAGTGTTGCCGTCGCCAGGCGACGACTGGCCACTTGTCCGGATCGGGATCGTTCATGAGCCAGGCCATCTCGTTGGCGTTCATTCCAGAGCCCCAGGGCAGTACGGCCCCGGCACCGAGCGTCACGCCAGGGACTCCTCCGTCCTCGTCCCAGAGCCTCCGCAGGCCAGCCGTCATGCTGCCGACGTGACACCCCTCCCACCCGCGTACGTCACTCGGCAACGGAGGCAGGATGACGAGCTCTCCGATGTCGCCCATGCCGTAGGTGTCCAGCAGTGCCTTGTAGTCGCTTGGAAGCTCGGTGCCCAGCAAGGCTTCGGCCGCAGCCCAGTCGATCCGTTCGCCGCCTGCGAGGTCTGCCGGTACAAGATCGAGCAGTACGGCCAGGTCGGGATGAATGATGCCCACGGTGGATCCCCTTGAGGTCAGTGACCAGCCACCGTAGTCGCGAGGGCTGACACCGCTTCTCCGGGCCACCAGGTCACCGTCTGCCCGTGGTCCTGTCCACCACGGTGCGTCAGAACTGCAACGTCCGAACGCAAAGGGGTTTCGCCCATGAGCGATACCGACGATGTCACCCGCGAGCCCAATCCGACCTGGGTGGAATCCATGGGCGGGCCGCTGGTCGTCGTCCCGGTGTCCGCGCTGGACCAGTGGGGCGGCTGCACCGAGGGCGGAGTGGTCGTCGGCGGCACCGGCGCGCGGTGTTGGGCGTCCGGCGAGATCCGATGGAGAGCACCTGGGGGCGACGCCCGGTCAGGAGCGGCCGAACCAGCGGCGCTTGGCCCGCGGCTGGGGCGCGGCGCCATTCGCCGGAGTCGTCGACGGGTCGTCGTACTCGCGGGAGATCACCTGGACCTGGCCCGACTCGGCGTCGTGGCGCACCGTGTCCAGGCCCTGGCGGTCCAGTTGGGCGATGGCGTCGGCGTGGATGGTGGTGTTCAGGGCGAGCATCCCGATCTTCGGGTGCCTGCGGCCGGGCTTCACCTCCTCGCCGAGCAGGATCTGCATCAGGCGGTCGGCGGAGGCCGAGGGCAGGTCCTCGTCCACGGCGACGTGCAGAATCAGGTGCTCCTCGCCGCCGGCCCGCCACCGGGCGTGTGCCACCCATACCGAGCGGACGGCGGGGAACTCGCGGATCCGCCGGACCAGTGCGTCGCGCAGGGCGACCGCCACCGGGTCGGTGGACCAGTCGAGCTTCATTTCCGCCCCGGGCCCGTGGGTCGCCCAGCCCTGCAGCACCTGCTCGGGAAAGATCGCCTGCCCGTGTCCGGAGCGGACCCCGAGCACGGCGACGCCGGTGTTCTCCAGGATGTCCCTCAGCCGCGCCGCGTCGCAGTGCACCATCCCGGCAGCCTCCGGCAGCAGTCGCGCGCCGAGCGCCGCGTCGGTGAACCCGAGCAGCGTGGGCGGCTGCTCGTCGTCGGGGAGGAACATCACCGATCCGGTGTCGGCGACGGGAACGAACACCCCGCCCTCGAACAGCGCGGCGAGCACCGCCTCCGGCGCGGGCTCGTGCCCGTCCGCACGGCGGTCGAGAAGGTCGGCGAGACGTACGTTCGAACGCTCGATCACGCGTGCAGCGTAGTGCCCGGACGGAGGTCCACCTCCTCCACGTCTCCACGAGAAGCTCTGCCCGCCCTGGCAGCGCCCGGCGTGAGCGGGTGGCAGGCGGCCGGCTGTCAGATCAGCCGGGGATGAGGCCCGCGTCGTCAGTCGGGATCTGTGTCCGGCCCGGGTGCCTGTGTCGGGGTGCCCGGGCCGTGTCCGTGCGGGGTTCGGCACCCGACTCTCTGCCAGGCCGTCATCATCGCTGTCGCGGTCGACCTGTGCGGCTGTGCGAGAGGCGGCCCGAGGCCGTCTGATGCAGGCTGGCCGCATGGGTGTTACGGGTGCGGACGACGGAAGGGCAGGGAACTCCGTGGCCGAAAGCGACGTGGCGCTGTCGGGGTGTGTCGCGCTGGTGACGGGTGCGTCCAGCGGTATCGGAGCTGCCACTGCCCTGGCGCTGGCCCGGGAGGGGGCGGCGGTGGCGCTGGTGGCCCGCAGCACCGGAAGGCTGAAGGAGCTGGCAGCCACGATCCGGGCCCATGGCGGCTCGTGCGCCGTCATCAACGCCGATCTGCGTGACACCGCACGGGCCCGGGACACCGTCGAGGAGGCCGCTCAGCGCTTGGGGCGGCTGGACGTGCTGGTGAACAACGCCGGTTACGTCGCGATGGGGGCTGTCGAGGAGGTCGGCGCCGACGAGGTCGACCGGATGGTCGACCTCAACCTGACGGCCGTCCTGCACCTGTCGCAGGCGGCGTTGCCGCACCTGCTGCGTGCTGCGGCGGGCGGCCCGCGGAAGGTCGCCGACCTGGTCAACGTCAGCTCGGCTGCGGGCCGTGTGGTGCGCCGCGGCAACGGCGTGTACTCGGCGACGAAGCACGCGGTGTGCGCGTTCAGCGAGGTCCTGCGCCAGGAGGTGACCCGGCGCGGTGTCCGGGTGGGCGTGATCGAGCCGGGGCTGACCTCGACGCGCATGGCGACCGGTCCCGGACTCGCCTCGGCCCGCGGCATGGCACAGGAGTCCTGGCTGCGGGCCGAGGACATCGCCCGCTCCATCGTCTTCATGGTCACCCAGCCCCCGCACGCCGCGATCAACGAGATCATGGTGCGCCCGACGGCGCAGGAGCACTGAACCCCACCCCGCAGCAGCTGACCGGACGGCGTCCGCTGCTGGATTTGCCGGCCTCGTGCCCGCTGCCCGCCGCTGCGCCCTGGCCTCCCGCCGAAGGGTGCATCCCGTTATCGAGGGCTTGCCGTCGGGTCCGACGGTGGAACCCGAAGGAATGCCGAGGCCAGCTTGTAGCCGGGTTGGTAGTAGCAGGGCTCATGGGCCTTCTTGGCCACGTGCGCTGGAGCAGGGGAAGGCGTGGGTGGCGCCGTCGGGCCGTCCAGTTCGCAGATCTGGGCCCGCACGTCGATGAACTGGTAGCGGTCGTTGGTGACCGGGAGCTCGACCGTTCCGGTGACTTCTCCTGTACTGCTGGGTTCGAACTCGTGGCTGGCCAGCACCTCGCAGGGACTCGCGTGGATGGTGTTACACACTCTGGCTTCCAGGCAGGAGTCAAGGCGTTGGGGCGGGGGGCACATCTGCATCAGGTTGAATGTGGCGCTGTCATGCGGGATTCCCTGGACGATGACACCGATCTTGTCGCCGTTGGCGAGTTTCGATCCGGAGACGGTCACCGCCAGGTCCTCGGTCGTGCCGTTGTGCTTCATCGTGGCCGAAACCTGCGGATAGGACGATGTGAGCTGACTTTCGGCCTCCAGCCGGCCGGCCGAGAACGTCGCAACAGACGTGAGGAGCACTGCACAGACCACGAGGACTGAGACGAGGTCCCAATGAGGCCTTTTCTGCTCATCCGTCTGGCGCAGCCACCGACTTCGCCAGACGATGCCGATGGTTGCCGCGCCGAGGAACAGGCCGGCGGACGCCCACACAGCAGTGGAGCAGTCGGCGGTCACCGCGCCCGGCTGGGTCAACGGGTTGTTGATGAAACAGATCACTACTGAGGCCAGCCCGATGCATGCGGCGAAGATCGGTGGCGCGTAGTAGGGGCGCATCGGCGTGTGATCCGGTACGACCACGGCCGTCACAGCGGCCCCCACGGCGAGCAGCATCAATCCGCCCGTCAGTGCGGCCTTGTCGGCGGAGTTGCGGAGGACGGAGGCCACCTCGGCGTCGCGCAGCCCCAGGAAGTTCAAGGCGGCGACGAAGACGACCAGGAAGACTCCGAGGCCGTTCTTGAGGCGATCGGCGGTAGTGGTGGCGGGTTCGCTGGTCATGGCCGTATCCCCTGCTGGCGGGAGTGCGATGCATGCGAACTGTAGCGAGTGTGAGAGGCGCCGCCATGTGGCTGTCTCAGACCTTCATTCAAACGGCTCTGGCCATGCCAGACCTGAGCGCTCGGCGACCTCGCGCTGCACGGCCTGGTCGCCTCGGACGGCAGCACCGCCGCCCGGCACAGGACCTGGAGTCGGGAAGGCACGGCCGGACCGGACGCCGCCGGGCAGGTGCTCGGGATGGTCCGCCCGGAGATGGGCTCCACGGCCCGGGGCGCCGGCCGCTCCGCGCATCGACGTCCCGCGCCCTGGCTTCGACCGGTGACGCGGAACCGGGCCCTGGGCGCGGGCGTCCGTCCTTCACGACGGCGGCCGGTGATCACGGCTGTCGGCCGCCTCCCCTGGAAGGAGCACCGTGACGGACGGTACGTCGGAGAGCGCGTCGCCCGCTGGCAGAGGCCGTTGGCGTCTCGCCGCGCTGATCGGGTGCGGGGTGCTGCTGCTGGGCCCGGCCGCGCTCGCGGTGGTGCGGCTGTTCGGGTGGGACGACGGCACGGTGTGGGCCCTGCCGATGGCCGGGCTGCCGTATGCGGCGCTGCTCAGCGTGCTGCTGCTGGCGGCGGTGGCGGTGCTGCGCGAACGGTGGCTGACCGGGGTCGCGGCCGCGCTGGTGGTGCTGCAACTGTGGTGGCTGGTACCCCGGCTCGTTCCGGACGGGGCCGAAGCGCCGGCCGACGCGGCCCGGCTGCGGGTGGCGACCAGCAACAACTTCATGGGGCAGGTCTCGCCGAAGTCCCTGGTCGACCTGGTACGCGACCAGCGGATCGACGTGCTCGCGGTCGAGGAGCAGAGCGACTCAGCCGCCGACGCGCTGGACGCGGCCGGCATCCGCGCCCTGCTGCCGCACCGCGAGCGGCCGGCCGGCACCGACACCGCGCTCTACACCCGGCTGCCCGTCAGCTCCGCCGCCGACCCGGCCTGGCCGACCACCAACCTGACCGTCGATGTCGGCGGCCGCCCGGTGCAGCTGGTCGCCGTGCACACCTACTACCCGCTCGGCGACGCCCGCCGCTGGGCCGAGGGACTGCACGACCTGCGCGCCGCAGCGCCCGGGCGCACCCGCAACGCGGTCCTGCTGGGCGACTTCAACGCCACCCTCGACCACAAGCCGATGCGCGACCTGATCGGCACCGGCCTGGCCGACACCCACGAGGAGCTCGGCGCGGGCCTCTTCCCGACCTGGCCCCAGGACCACCCCGACTACCGCGTCCCGGCCGTGATCCAGATCGACCACGTCCTGCACGGGCCCGCGCTGACCGCCGTCGACGTCTCCGAGCACGCCCTCCCGCGCAGCGACCACCGCGCCGTCGTGGCCGAACTCGCCGTCCTGCGCTGAACGCGGAACGCGGGGAGCCGGGGGCGGCCCCACACCGTCCCCGGCTCCTCTCCCTGCTCCCTGCTCCCGGCCGGACCCCGACGGCTGCCGGGGGCGGTCCGCTACCCGGCGGGCGTGATCAGCCCGTAGCGCCCGTCGTAGCGGTGGTACAGGCCGGTCGGTGCGGGCCGGCGCCGCGGCCGGTCGCGTCGGTTCGGGCCGGCGCCGCGGCCGCGCCCGGGGCTGTTCGGATCCGCCGCCAGCGCAACCACGTCGAGCGGTGTGGGTCTGCTCACGAGAGTGGGTTCCGGCCGGCGTCTGAGCATCTTGACGCGGTTGGCGCGTCCTTCGACGACGCCGGAGTTCCAGGGCAAGGTGAGTCCGGCGATGGTCGTGGTCGGGGCCGACCACGGGCACCTCGACGGGGGAGGGGCACGGCGGGGACACCCCCGAGGAGCGCATCTCGCTCGTCCTGCGCTGGTCGCCGACCCTGCCGTTGAGTGCCTGGCCCGACGAGGTGCTCCGAACGAATTGCCCGAACTGACCCTCGTGGAGCAAGAATACGTTCGGCGTGATTCGAGTCGGAAAGGTAGCAGATGAGCAGAATCCCGGTAGAGATCGACACCCCGGACATCATGGTCGATCTGGACGTGCTCGAACGGAACATCGAGCGCATGGCAGCGACACTACGGGCCAAGGGCCTGCAGCTGCGCCCTCACGCCAAGACCCACAAGATGCCGGAGATCGCCGCGCGGCAGCTCGCGGCGGGGGCCGTCGGGCTGACGGTGGCGACCATCGGGGAGGCCGAGGTCTTCGCCGAGCACGGCGCCACCGACCTCTTCATCGCCTATCCGCTCTGGATCGGGCCCCGGCACGCGGAGCGCCTGCGCCGGCTCGGTACCAGGGCGAGGATCGCGATCGGAACGGACTCCGTCGAAGCCGCGGAGGCGGCGGGCCGCCACCTCGGGGCCGCGGCCGGCGACATCGAGGTCATGGTGGAGATCGACAGCGGGCACCACCGCAGCGGCGTCCACCCGGAACAGGCCGTGGAGGTGGCCCGGGCAGCGGCCCGTGCCGGGCTGCGAGTCGGGGGGGTGTTCACCTTCCCGGGCCACGGCTACGCGCCGGGCATGCCGGCGAAGGCGGCCGAGGAAGAGCAGCAGGCCCTCGGGCGGGCCTCCGAACTGCTTGCCGCCGCAGGTTTCGAGGTCACGCGGGTGAGCGGCGGATCCACCCCGACCGCGGAGCTGACGGGGGCCTCGGCGGTCACCGAGGCGCGGCCGGGCGTCTACGTGTTCGGCGACGCCCAGCAGCTCGAACTCGGACGGTGCACCATGGCGGACATCGCGCTGACGGTCGCGGCGACCGTCGTCAGCAGGCACGAGGGAGACGGCACCACGCCCCGACGGGTCGTCCTGGATTCGGGCAGTAAGGTCCTCGGCGGTGACCGACCCGCCTGGGCGACGGGCTTCGGCCGGCTCATGGACCACCCGGAAGCCCGCATCACAGCGCTGTCCGAGCACCACGCCACCGTGTTCTGGCCCGACGACAGCGACCTGCCCGCGCTCGGCGAGCGGCTGCGCGTGATCCCCAACCACGTCTGCGTCGCGGTGAACCTCGTCGACGACGTCGCCGTGGTCAGCGGCGGCACGATGGTGGACCGCTGGCGCGTGGCCGCCCGCGGCAGGAACGCCTGACCGAGGCGCCCTGCTGACCGGCGGCGTGCATCGATCAGCCGCACGCCATCGGGGGACCTGCCCAGAGCGAGAGCGCCGCCACCTCCACAGACCCGACGACCGTCGAGCACCCCGGGGCCCGCACGACCTGGCACGTTCGACCTGGGGCCGGTCGTGGTCTCCGAGGCCACGACCGGCCCCGGCGCCGCGCCGGAGCGCGCTTCGAACGCGGGCTGTTGGTCGAACGAGCTGACGCGATTGCAGCATGATCGGCAGTTTTCCGCCCTACGATCATGGTTGATTCAGATCATGCGGCGATCGTTCGGATGGGTGATGTTGAGATGACCGCAGAGGCGCTGGCGATCTTGCAGGCGGCCGGAGCCGAAGGGATCGAGCACCCCGGCGGAACGCTGCTGGCGCACCTGCAGCGAGTCAGCGACCTTCTCGCCTCGTGGGGCGCTCGCTCGGTGCTGGTGTCGGCTGGGCTGTGTCACGCGTTGTACGGGACCGATGGGTTCCCGGTCGCGCTGCTGGACCTGGGGCGCCGGGCGGAACTGGTCGAGGCGATCGGCACCGAGGCCGAAGCACTCGTCTACTTCTACGCCTCCTGCGACCGCAAGTCCTCCTACCGCGGACTGGCCGACAGCCAAGGCGCATTCGTCGATCGGTTCACCGGCGCACCGATGTATCCGAGCCTCGAAGCGCGTCGGGACTTCGCTGAACTTACCGCCGCCAACGAGCTGGACATCGCCGCGATCAGCCCAGAAGTCCGCATCCGCTACGGCGCCGACCTACTTGACCTTTTCACCCGGTGGAGGCCGCTGCTGTCCGAGCCGGCCTGGGCACACTGCCGCAGCGTGCTGGACCAGCCCATCCACAAGAACTGACAATTCCTCCCCGCGAGCTCCTGCGTGAGGTTCTTGCGCATCACACCACCGGCATCACCGACTGGTACGGCCCGATCGCCGCGGGCCGCCCGCCCGGCCTCACGACCTCACCGAGCAGTTCCGTACACCGCCCGTACAGCAGAACCCGTTGCCCGCTGTCGAGCCCCCGTGAGAGCATCAAGGTTCAACGGTCCGTCTCCTTTCGTTCACGTTTCGCGACGTGAATGAAAAGTGCGGGCCGTTGCCATGTCAACTGTTTTGGGCAATTCACCAAGATCTGCGAATGGCAGGTATCGTTTGATGTGCGCAACAGAGCTGACAGAAGCCTGCGTCGAGGATGCGGGCAACATCTTGGTTGTGCCTTCGATGCTGCAAGATCATGGCTTGATCAGGGACTTCTTCGGGTCCACGATCACGCCGGAGGACCTTGCTTCTGGTTCGCCCGACCTCGCGCAGAAGACCGTCTACCTGTGTGGCGATGTATCCGGGATCAGCGGCCGCCAACTGCGTGCGGCTGCCCGGGTATTCGTTGTCCGGGAGCTGTCGCACGGTTACCACGAGGACGTCGACGAACCTTGGACCCTCGTCGACCTCGGCCGAGTTCCCATCCGCGTACACGGCGTCGGCGTGTACTACCGCCGCTTTTTCGGACTCGGCGCCGATCACTTCGGACGGATCCGTGCGGAGCACGCGTTCCAGTTCCTGACGGAGTCCACCAAACCTGGGACAGCCCATCGCAGCGGAATCTACCTGACGCCCGTCACGCGAAACGGTGACGAACTGCATTTCCGCCTGCTCCGGTGCTCCACGAATCTGTCGGGGCCGACCGAGAGCTTTCGCCAGACCGACACGCGCATCGTCGAGGCCCTGAACCGCGAGGCCGCCGCCGTCTTCCGGAACCAGGCACCGCTGAATCACGTCCTCGCCCAGATCTACCACAACACCCTTGCGACGGCCGAGCGCAAGCAGTCCAAGGCCAAGATCTCGGCCCATGCCGACAAGACCAAGGACATGCCTGCCAATGGCGTCATGGCCTTCTGCACCTTCTATGACCGGCTCGACAAGCTGCAGCCCCTGGCCGAAGATGCCTTCGACCACGGCGTGAAGGGTGTCAGCGGGCTGACCAAACTCCACTTTCGCCTCAAGGGGCCGGCCGAAGAACGCGGCGGTGTCGCGCTCCCCGCGCAGTTCACCGTGACCCTCTACCCCGGCTCCGTGTTCTTCATGCCGCTGTCCACCAACCGCCTGTATACGCATGAAATCCGGCCCTCGGCATTGGACGCCGAGTTGCTCCCGACCCGCCTGGGATACGTGGTGCGCTGTTCGAGCGCCGAAGCCGTTCACAAGAACGGCCACACGTTCCTCAAGGTGGACGGAGATTTGGTGAAGCTGGGGCCACCCACGCCGGCCGGCATGGACGAGCTGCGCAGGCTGTACGCCGAGGAGAACAGGACCTCCTCCTTCATTGATTACGGCGACGAATTTCTCTTCAGCATGAACACGGGAGACTACATTGCCCCCCGAGTCTAGGATCTCGGACGAGATCCTCTCGTGCGCTCTGCCGGCCGAGGAGAACCTCTTTGCGGAGCTGTCCGCGTCGGCTCGTTTGGAAGACGTGGGAAAAGGCCGGCGAGGCGCCACGCTTACCAGGATCGACGAGGCGGGTGGTGTGCCTCTCGTGCGTACTACCACTCGGTACAGCAGCCCGACGCAGCACTTCCGGACAGTACACGAACGGCTGGCGCAACGGATTCAAGAACATGCGGCGCTTTCGGTCGGCTTCAACAACGCTCTCATCGAGACCTACACGAACGCCTACACAACCATGGGCGGCCATTCCGACCAGGCCCTCGATCTGGCCGACGAGTCGTTTATCGCCGTCTTCTCCTGCTACCGACATCCCGAAGCGGGCCCGCCGAGGAAGCTGATCTTCGAATCGAAGGGGGCCGGTGGCGAGGGGTTCGAGATCCCCCTCGCTCACAACAGTGTCGTCGCGTTTTCCGTCGACTCGAATCGGCGATTCAGGCACAAAATCGTATTGGACAAGCCCGTCCAGGCGGCGGACAACCAATGGTTGGGTGTGACCTTCCGGACGTCGAAGACCTTCGTTCGGTTTCGCGACGGACATGCGTACCTCCCGCAGGGCGCCCGCCTCATGTCGGCCGACGACGAGCAGAGGCACGAGTTCTACCGGCTGCGGCGCCGCGAGAACAATGAAACGGACTTCGTCTATCCCCTGCTGACGTACACCATCAGCGAGAGCGATCTGATGCCGCCCGTCTGACCTTGAGGGATTTTGAACAACCCTCCAGGTCGACGGAATTCCGGGAACGTGACAGGCGCGGCCTTCCCGGACTGTGGGAGTGAGGCGTACTTCGCGCCTGATGAGGCCGGCGACTTCGTCGTCCTCGCGGAGCACCCGCTGCTGACCGCGCTGTGCCGACCCGGCGACCGGCATGCCACCGCGCACTACCGCCGCCCGATGCCTCCACCCCGGACACGCCTGCCGCCCGAAACCTCGCGCTGCGCCTGACCAGCCGAACGGGTGAATCCAGCGACGGCTACGCACTGCGCGGCCTCCTCGCCCACCTGAGCGCCCGTGACCGCCTCGGGCTCGACCGGACAGCTGCACTCGAACGCGCTCCCGCCGCCTGGGCACTGGGCTCCGGCACCCGGCCCGCTCCCTTCGCGAGCACCTGGAGGTGGCTGTGGGCAGCACCTCAAGGGTGCTCGAAAACCCCCTGTTCGACCCGGGCTCGCCCAGTGGTAATCCGCTTGAACAGCACACGCGAACAACCTCATCATCAGACGCTCACCGCCTGTGAAGTAGACCCAACTCGGCCTTGTTGATGCCCACTTGGGCCTCCCCATTCTGCCGATGCGGCGGCTTCACATGCCCGCGCACTGTCCGTGTCTGGAGGAGCTGTGGTGAACACGCCCGTCGTGATGGTCGGCGACCCGTACAAGGAGGTGAACGCATGAGTGCCACGACCCCATCAGCCGAGGCCGCCGACGAGGAACTGCAGTGGCTCGCCGACGGACGTCGCATCGAGGCGATCGAAGCGATCAGTGTCAGCGCGATGGCCCACCGCCTGCCCGCGCTCGTCGTCCGCGCGTTCCGCCTCGGCTGGCGCATCGACCGCACCTCCGTCGCGCTGCTCCTGACCTGCCAGGCCGTGTCCGCGGTGCTCGGCGCGGCCGGCCTGTTCGCGACCACCGGCACGATCTCGGCGCTGTTCGGCCCGGGCCAGACCGGCGACAAGCTCGCCCACGCGGCACCGTCGATCCTCGTGATCGCGGCGGCGGCCGGCGCCCGCTCCCTGCTGGGCATCACGATCCGGACCATCACCATCCACCTGTCGCCGCGCATCTCCCGCGAGGCGGAAGCCGCGGTGCTGCGCGCCACCGTGGCGGCCGAACTGACCGCCTACGACCACGCCGGCTACAACGACGAGCTGGAAGCCGCCGACCGTGGCGCCGAGGTCTGTGTGGACATCGTCGGGGAGGCGCAGAACCTGCTCGCCTCCCTCGCCTCGCTCCTCGCCGCGGCCGGCGTGCTGACCGTGCTCCACCCCGCCCTCCTGCCGCTGCTGGTACTCGCGGCGCTGCCCCAGGGAATCGCTTCGGTGCACGCCGCCCGGGTGCAGTTCCTGGCGAACCGGGCCGCGGTCGGCGACCGCCGGATCATGGCGAACCTGCGCTGGTACATCCACCTCAAGCGCAACGCCGACCAGGTCCGCTCCGACACCATGGGCGAGTTCCTGCTCACCAAGTACGACCAGGTCGGCCGGCGGCTGGACGCCAGCTCCCGGCGGGCGGCGATGAAGAGCGCCCGGGTCTCGGTGATCGGTGCCGCCGCGTCCGGCCTCGGCAGCGCGCTGGTGTGGGCGGCGATGCTGTGGCTGGTCAGCACCGGCCGGATGAGCCTGCCGCGCGGCGGCGCGGCCGTGTTCGCCCTGACCGCGGTCGGCACCAGCCTGCGCGGCATCGTCGGCTACGGCGCGGACCTCTTCCGCACCGGCATGTACCTGGACGACTGGTCGAGCTTCCTCGACACCGCCGGCGGCCACCGGCCCAGGCGCGGCACCGAAGCTCCCGAGGCACCGCGGCGAATCGCGGTGGAGAACCTCGGATACGCCTACCCCGCCTCCGACCGCAAGGCGCTGGACGGGGTGAACCTGCACGTCGAACGGGGCGAGATCCTGGCCCTGGTGGGGGAGAACGGATCCGGCAAGACCACCCTCTCCAAGCTCCTGGCAGGGCTGTACCTGCCCGATGCCGGATCAGTGCGGTGGGACGGGCGCGACACCCGTGACCTCGACCCGCACGCCCTGTGGCGCCAGGTCGCCGTGGTCCCGCAGGACTACGCGCGCTGGCCGCTGACCTGCCGCGAGAACATCACGCTGGGCCAGCCCACCGACGAGGGCGACGCGGCGGTGCTCCGCGCCGCCGACGTCTCCGGGGCGGCCGACGTCGTCGCCAGGCTCCGCCGGGGCCTGTCCACCCTGCTGGCGGTGGAGTGGATGGGCGGCGAGGAACTCTCCGGCGGCCAGTGGCAGCGCCTGGCCATCGCCCGGGCGTTCCACCGCGAGGCCGGACTGCTCGTCCTGGACGAGCCGACCGCCGCCCTCGACCCGCGCGCCGAGCACAGGATCTTCCGGAACCTGCGGGCGGTCGCGCAGGAACGGGCGGTCGTCCTGGTCACCCACCGACTCACCAACGTGGCCGTCGCCGACCGGATCGTGGTCCTCGAAGACGGGAAGGTCCTCCAGGAGGGCACGTTCGCGGAGCTGGTCGCCGACGAGGCAGGCCGGTTCAGGGAACTGTGGGACCTGCAGAACGAGCGCACCGGCCTCCCGGCCCAACGGACCCGGCCGGTCCCAGACCACGAGGATCCCGACCGGTGATCGACGTCCAGATGCAGATCGGCCCGTCGGCCGGGGCGGGCCGCGGAGATGTCACCGTCACGCTCCTGGAGCTTGAGCTCCAGGTCTGCAGGCATCGCTCAGCTGGAGACGTCCTCGGCGGAGCGCAGGCCGACGAAGTCGCCCTGTTCGGGGTCGCGACAGGAGCTTGCCTGGATCAACCACTTGGTGAACCAAGGTGCGCCGCCGCACTCGGTACCGCCGCCATCGGCGCCGCGGACCTCGCGGCGGTCGGCGGTCAGCTCCCACTCGTAGGAGTCCTGGGCCGTGTGCAGTCCCGACAGCATCGGCGATGCCTGGGAGACGCGGACGCCGTCGGGCATGACAAGGGTGTCGTCGTGTTCGAGCCATTGGGTCGGCATGCGGTCGCCCCAGGGGAACAGGCTCCGTGCGCCGAACGCGTAGGCGTGCTCCCATTCGTCGGGAGTGGGGATCTGCCTCGCCCGGCCGTCCCTACCGCAGCACGGACTCCAGGAAGTCGCTGCCGAGCCGGGTCACGACCGAGAGGTCGAGCTGGTTGAGGACGTAGCGGCCCCGACGCCGGGTGATGAGCAGCCCGGCCTTCTTCAGGACGGCGAGGTGGCGGGAGACTTCGGGGGCGGTGATGCCGTACGCGTCGGCCAGTTCGTTCGTCGTGTACGCGCCGCGCGCGAGGTTGCGGCACAGGTTCATCCGCATGGGATGGGTCAGCGCGTCCAGGCGCAGCTTGACCGTCTCCACGGGCTCGGTGCCGCCGACCTCGTGGGTGGCGGCCGGGTACTGGATCACGGGCTGCCAGCCCGGCCCGTACAGGGTGAAGAGGTGTGGCCAGCCGAAGACGCTCGGCAGGAGCGTGACGGCGGTGCCGCGGGCGTCGGTGCGGCCGTGGACCAGCTTGTCGACGACGATGCGGCTGCCGTGGTCGTCCTCCTCCAGGCTCAGTGCCGGTGACGCCGCCCTGAGTGCCTCCGCCAGGCCCTTGCGGCGCAGGAGCTCGGTCTTGTGCTGGGCGTCGGCGGTGAGCTGGACGCGGACGCGGCGCCAGGTGTCGGCGAAGAACGCCTGGTCGCAGTCCTCCAGAAGCCGTCGTATCCATGCGCGAGTGGCGGTGGGATCGGCGAGCATCCGCTCGACGAACGCCGCCTGGCGTGGGCCGCGGGCTGCCGCCAGGTCGAGCGCGCGGCGTCGCGACCAGTCGTCGACCAGCGGTGACGGCAGGCCCTTGGGGTAGTGGTGGGTGCTGCAGGAGATCTCCAGGGCCGTGCCGACGAACTTCTCGTCGTCCATGCGGTCGAGGTCGTCCAGCTCCTCGGCGAGGGTCTCCCGCGGCCGGGCCGGCATCAGGAAGTCGGAGCGCGTCGAGCGCCACATGAAGTCGGCCTCCAGCAACCGGTCGGCCAGCTCCGGCCCGAGCGCGGCGGAGGTCGTCGTCGTCCACGCGTGCAGCCGGGCGTGGTGAGCGGGCTCGGCCAGCGCGTGCAGCGCGTTGCCGAGCTCGGCCAGCGGCGAGGGGCAGAAGGTGATCCGCTCGTGCGGCAGTCCGGTGATGTCAATGGTCACGCTCACCCCTCCATGGTGCCGGGCCCCTCTTGCGCCCGGCCGGGCGGGGGGCGCCGCCGTGTCGTTTGACGGGGGTCGTCAATCGGCGGGACGCACGGGGCGGCCGGGGTACATGGTGGGCGCATGAACGCGCTGCACCAGCACCTCCTCGACAGTTACCGGGCCGCCCAGCACGCCGAACCGGCCCCGCCCGCCCCCGGTACCCACGACGTCGCGGTGCTGCGGGCAGTCCGCGACCACCGCCGCTTCGAAGCCGTCCTCGCCGGCCGCCCGACCACGGGCCGCCTCTGCCTGGCCCTGCGCCGCTGGCTGAACCCCGGGGCCTGCTAGCGTCCTGGGCCGGTGGTTCGTCGTCAGTCGGTGTGTGACTTCTGCTGCTGCGCCCGCCGGGTGACGGTGGGACGAACCGGACCGGCTGGACGCCATGCTCGCCGGAAGTGACGAGGGCATCCCCGTCCCCGACACCGGAGCCGTTCGCACCGACCTGGCCGCCTTCGCCCGCGCGCTGGCCGGGTACCTCGCCACCCCGACCGGCCGCGCCGTCGCCCGGGCGGCCTCGCTCAGCTCCGACGACCCCGACCTCGCCGAGGCCTGGCAGGCCTTCTGGCAGTCCCGCCTCGATCAGGCCGGCGCCATCGTCAGCCGGGCCGTCGAACGGGGGGAGCTCCCGACGGACACCGACACGGCCCTGGCGCTGGAGCTGCTCTGCTCCCCGCTCCAGACCCGCTCCCTGCTCGGCCACCGCCCGATCGAGCCGGACCTGCCGGAGCGCTTGACGGACATGGTGCTGGACGGCCTGAGGAGAGGAGCCAAGGACTGACCCTCGGGCCCCCAGGGGGCAACCCCGCCTGAGCTGAGGCCCGGCGACCGCCGGCCCGCCGGCGGGCCGACCTCCTCTGGGAGGACGGTGACGCGCCCGCCCGCAAGAAGGGCGTGGAGGCCGTCGAGGCCCTGCAGGGCAGCGAGATGGCCGTCCTCACCACGGACGGCAGGCTCCTGCTGATGGACGCGGCCACCGGGCGGCGGATCGCGCCACCCATCCAGGTGGAGCGCAAGACCATTGCGCAGGCCGCTGACCCCTTCGCCAGTGTCACTGCCTACCTGGCAACGCCCATGCTTGTGCTCATCGTATGTGTGCAAATATCGCGACTGATACCGCAGACAAGGATTCCGGCCGAACCAGCCACGACAAGCGACGAGGCCGCGGCCCAGGAGCCGAAGCCTCGTCATGGTAGGCACCGCTGCCGTACTACTCCGCGCCCTCGTCGAGCGTGTGCTTGACGAGGGCGTTCGCGTGCCCGTGGCCGAGTCCGTGCTCCTCCTTCAGCCAGGCGACCAGCTCCATGTGCTTGGTCAGCGGCGAGGAGCGGATCAGCTCCTTCCAGTGGGAGATGGGCTGCCCGTGCTTCTTCTCGATGGACGGGAAGTAGCTGGCGGGGCCCTTGGCGGCGGGGGTCGGCGTGTTGGTCATGCTCATAGGACCGGCGGCGGGCCGGAAACTCATCGGCCGTCGCGTGTGAGCCGCATCACGTCCGGGCGTGGGGCCCGCTACCGCCCACCCGCCGCCGGCCGGCCCCACGGCCTTCCGGGCCGGGGGTGCAGATCGGCCACTCCGCGCGGCCTGCCGGCCCGGGCGGCCGCGGGCGGACCTCCCGGCTTGTGATCCGACGGACCTTCGACACCCGTACGCCGCACCACCCCGGCCCCTGCCGTCGCAGGTCAGCCGTGTGGGGGCGCAGCGGGCGGGGAGGTGGCCGAAACTCACGTGTCATATGACCTGTGACATTGTTCTGACCTTCGGTCGGTGACAGGATCCACGCCAAATCTCCTTCACTCAGCCCGACTCCATGTCGGGCTGCCCCCACTCGAAGAAGGACTCGGCGTGCTCCTGCGCACAAGACTCTCCACGCTCGCAGCCGGCGTCGTCGCCTGTTGCGCCACGGCCACCGCCGTGCTGCCGGCCCAGGCCTTCGCAGCACCCGCTGCCGTCACCGCCGCCCCGGCCGCGGCACCCGCTGCGCCCAGCGCCGCGAAGCCGGCCGGCCCGTCCGCCACCGGCACGACGGCGGGCTCCGAGGAACCCGCCGCGCCCGCGGTCCCGCTGCCCCCGGCGCTGATCGGCGAGCGCCTCATGGGCGGGCCGGCCGACACAGCCGCGACGGGCGCCCCCGCCCAGCCCAAGTCCCTTGCCACGCGGGCCCCGTCCGGCGCGGACGCGGCCGCCGCCGCGCCGGGCTGCACCCCGGCCGACTTCGCCGGCCGCACCGGGGCCGACCTGATCGCGTTCATCAAGAGCTCGACCCCGGAGTGCATCCGAGGTCTGTACAGCAGCGGTGGCGGCGACCCGAGCATCTTCCAGCAGTCCCGGATGCTGTCCGTCGCGGGCGCCTTCAAGGACCTGGCGGCCGGCTACACCGGCGACAACTCGACCGGCATCCTCCAGCTGGCCCTCTACCTGCAGGTGGGCTACTACATCCAGTTCTACTACCCCGACGCGGCCGGCCCGTACACCGGCGAGCTCACCACCGCCGTCAGGGCCGCCCTGGACACGTTCTTCGCCGGCGCCCGCTGGCACGACGTCACCGAGAGCAACGGCATCGTGCTCAGGGACGTGGTGTGGCTCACCGACAGCGCCAACGTCCAGGCCGGCTACCTGGGCGTCTACAAGCGGATACTGGACGACTACGACAACTCCTACAACGCGGTCCCGAAGATGGTCGGCGCGGTCAACTCCGTTCTGCAGTTCCCGCTCTGGCGAGGCAACTCGAACCCGGACTTCGTCAAGGCGGTCGCCGCCGACCCGAGCCTCGCCCACTCCCTCGCCGACTTCGCGATCAACCACAAGGACCTGCTCGGCGGGCCCAACGCCGTCCTCGACACCAACGCGGGCAACGACCTGGCCCGGATGGCCGGGAGCGGCCCCGCCGTCGAGGCAGCGGTCAAGCCGCTGGTCAAGAAGGTGCTGGACTCCGCGCCGCTGCTGACGCCCGCGGCGCCGCTGTACGTGCACACGGCCGTCCAGGCCGCGTACTACAACGGCGGCCAGTGCTCGTACTACGACATCTGCAACCTGCCCGCCAAGCTCACCTCGGTGGTCCTGCCGACCCAGCTGGTCTGCGACAACCGCACCATCCAGGCCCAGGCGCTGTCGGCCGACGAACTGGCCACCGTCTGCGCCAGCCTGCGCAAGCAGGACGCGTTCTTCCACAACGTGGTCAAGGACAACGGGCCGATCCCGAACCAGTACGCCAAGAACGTCACCTTCGGGATCTTCGCCAACAAGACCGACTACACCACCTACTCGTGGGCGATCTTCGGCAACGACACCGACAACGGCGGCCAGACCGTCATGGACGCGTCCGACCCGAACGCGCGGGCCGCGACCGTGATGTACCAGAAGACCTGGAACAACAACGACCCCGCCCGGGTGTGGAACCTCAACCACGAGTACACCCACTACCTCGACAGCATCCACGACCTGAAGGGCAGCTACCGCACCCAGATGTCCGTCCCCGACATCTGGTGGGTCGAGGGCCTCGCCGAGTACGTCTCGCACAGCTACCGCGGCGCCACCGACACCGACGCGATGACCCAGGCCGCCAAGCACACCTACAAGCTCAGCACCCTCTTCCAGAGCACCTCCGGCAACTCGGACTCGACCCGCGTCTACCCGTGGGGCTACCTGGCCACCCGGTACATGCTGGAGAAGCACCCGGCCGACGTCCAGGCCATGCTGGCCCGGTTCCGCGTCGGTGACTACACCGGCGGTTACGCGGTCTACAACAACCTCGGCACCTCCTACGACGCCGACTTCGACGCCTGGCTCACCGCCTGCGCCGCCGGTGCCTGCTACGCCCCCGGCCCGACGGCCCTGTTCGACACCTCGGTGAACGGCGCGACCGTCAGCGTGAACGACCGGTCCGTGCAGACCGGCCCCGGCCGGATCACCGCGTGGCACTGGACCTTCGGCGACGGCACCTCCTCGGACGAGCGCAACCCGAGCCACACCTACGCGGCGGCCGGCAGCTACACCGTGGCCCTGACCACCACCGACGACAGCGGCCGGATCTCCACCACCCCGGCCACCGTCACCGTGACCGCCGCCCCGGCCACCCTGCCGACCTGCACCGAGCAGCGCACCGACGCGATGGGCCGGAACTGCTCGCGCAGCGGCCGCGCCGCGACCGCCGGCAACCTGGACTACCTGTACGTCTACCTGCCGGCCGGGACCACCACCCTGAAGGTCACCACCTCCGGCGGCACCGGCACCGCGCATCTCTACTACAACCCGGGCACCTGGGCCTCGCCGAGCGCCTACACCGCCTCCTCCACCAGCGCCGGCACCACCCAGTCCCTCACCGTCACCAACCCGACGGCCGGCTACCGCTACCTCAGCCTGTACGCCGTGACCGACTTCAGCGGCGTCACGGTCAGCACCGAGTTCTGATCCCGACCCACCGGAGGACAGCACGGCACGCGCCCGGCCGGGGTTTCCCGGCCGGGCGTCGTGCGTGGGCGGTGCCGTACGCCGACCGCACGTCTGCGACACGTTTGTCGAGGTCATTTGTGTTCAGTACCTCAAGCTGTCAAGGTGTCCGCCATGAAGATCACGATCACCGTGGAGAATCCGACCCCCGAGGTGCTTGAGAAGCTGCTCGCCCTCGCCTCCACGCCGGCCGCCGTCGTGACCGCGGTGCCCGACGACCGCTGGACCCCGGAGCGGGCCCGCTCGTACTACGACCGTCTGCCGCCCCGCGCACAGCAGATCCTGCTCCAGGTCGTCGAGGGCCAAGGCGAGTGCGCTGCCGATGAGTTGAAGGCGAACGGCCGGAGCCTGCGGGGCTCCACCGGTGCCTTCCGGCGCGTGCTCTCCGAGGGCAAGCGGACCGGCCTGTGGCCGGACGCCCTGCCCGTACCGCTGGTGTCCCACATCGTCGGCGGACAGCTCAAGAAGCTGGAGATGCCCGGCTGCGGAAGCGAGCAGTATCCGCTCACGGCCTTCGGGGAGGCGTTGCGCGATCTGCTGCCCCGTGACCGCTGAATGGCCATCGGCCTTTCCGGCACGACCGCTGCTGCCCCTCCGGCCCACCGACCCGGCCCCGGATGAGCACCTGGCACCCCGAACAGACACCAGGCACCCCACTGTCTGGACAAGCTGCACCCCCGTCACGCGTGTCACGCACGGCTCCGGTTGCGCATCACCGCTCGTAGACCACCTCGGGGAAGCTCGGCGACGGGCCGTCCAGGAGATGGTCGTCGTGGCCGCGCAGCCAGCGGTCGAAGAACGACGCGACGTACGAGCGGGTGGCCGGCACCGCGCGGTCCGGGCGGACGTCGCCGACGGCCTCGGTCAGCTTCTCCCCGCTGATCGCACCCTGGCGGGCGAGCTGGGGCAGCAGGGACTGCGCGTCGGTGTAGGAGCCGTGGCGCGAGCCGGTGAGGGTCACGTCGGCGTGCCAGCCGGTGCTGTGCTGCCACAGGGCGTCCCAGCCGGGCTGCCGGTGGTAGCTGCCGGAGTCGGGGTCCTGGGTGCCCATGAGCAGGAAGGGCCGGGTCAGGCCGTCCTCGGCGACGCTGGGCAGGAAGACGCCGGTCCTCCCGTCCGGGCCGGGGAAGTGCAGCTGGCCGTCGAGGTTGACGCCGGCCTTGAGGCGCGGATCGTCGTGCATGGTCTGGAGGGCCGTGGAGCCGCCCCCGGAGTGGCCGACCATGCCGATCCGGTCGAGGTCGAGGGAGGCGGCGAGGCCGACCGGCAGCTGCTTGTCGTGTCGCAGCCCGGCGAGCTGGTCCAGGACGAAGCGGGTGTCGTCGACCCGGGTCTGCAGCATCTTGCGCAGGAGGGCGCCCATGTCGAGGCCGGGCTGGGCCATCAGTGCGGGGATGACGGAGGTGGCGAGGTCCCCGTCAGGGAAGGCGACCTCGGAAGCCTCGTAGGTGTGGTCGACGGTGACCACCACGTAGCCGCGCGAGGCGAGGTCCTCCACCAGGCCGGTGCCCCAGGTCCGCGGGTCGCCGAAGCCGGCCGAGTACAGCACGACGGGCCGTTTGCCGCCGGGGAGGGCGGGCGCGTCGGCGCGGGCGTGGGTGCGGATGCCTGCCCAGTCGGTGCGGCCGGGCTCGAATTCGTGTTCGCTCTGGCCGACGCTCCCGGCGCTGCCGAAGTGATCGGCGGCCGCGGGGAGCATGTACGGCGTGCGGTCGTTCCCGGTGGCGGGCCGGGTGGTCGGGTACCAGAAGCTGATCATCAGCTTGCGGTGCTGCCCGGGCTTCCAGGGGTCGTCCCGGCGGTCGTCCGTGAGCTGCAGGGACGTCGTGCCGACCGGGTACGGACCGGTGGGCTGCGGCAGCCAGGCCCTGGCCTGCTGCTCGGTGCCCCGCCCCGGTGCCGCCACCGCGCCCGGTGCGCCGACCACGCCCAACGTCGCCGTCGCCGCCAGCAGCACCGCCGCCACGGTCCGTCCTCGCCTGTTCATCGCCGTTCCTCCTCGATCGGTTCCGTCTTCGCTTTCAGCAGGGGCGACGGTACGGGCGAGAAGGGCCGGAAACCGTCATACCGGGGTGTCAAGTCCTCTGTGGTACCCCGGTATGACGGTGTCCGGCGCTACAGGTACATCGGAGTGCCGGCCGGGCAGGTGCATGGCGGGTGGTGCGGCGGTGTGGCTGTCCCGCCACCCCGCCCTGACGGTGCCGACCGCGACCAGGACGGCCCGCGTGCCTGCGTTCCCCTTTCCCCAACGGTTCGTCGAACGCACGGCGCCTCTCCGAGGGACTGCGCGCCGGCCCACTCGACCCCCTTGGGAACGTTCCCGAGCCTCGCTCGCCGACGACTGCCGCGACTAGGCGTGGGTCCGGCCGGCGTTGATCCCGGCGTCCGGTGCCGCGTCGGCAGCGTTGCCCTCTCCCCACTGCCGGGCGCCCTGCTGGGGCCGGGGGATGAGGAAGGTCGCCAGCACGCCGAGGGCGAGCAGCGCGGCACAGGTGTAGCCGTTGATCCGGATCGCGTGGGACATCGCGTCGCGGGCGGCGTCGGCGGCGGACGCCGTCTGTGGGTTGTCGCCCAGCCCGGAGATCATCGCGCCGGCGCTGTCGGAGACCGCCGAGGACAGCTGGTCGGCGTCGGCCTCGGGTGTTCCCTGCTTGACGAGCCGGTCCGACAGGTCGGAGGCCAGTGCCGTGAAGAACGTCGAGGTCAGGACCGCAATACCGAGTGCGGAGCCGAGCTGGCGCGCGGCGCTCTGGATTCCGGAGCCCTGGCCGGCCTGCCGCGGCGGCACGTCCGCCAGGACCACGTTGGTGACCTGGGCGGTGGCGAAGCCGACCCCCATGCCGTACAGGAACAGGGCGATGGCGATGACCCACCACGGGGAGTTGCTGCTGGCCAGCAGGCCGAACATCAGCAGGCCGGCGGCCTCCAGGACCAGGCCGATCCGGACCAGGCCGATGGGCCCGGTCTTCTCGGCCAGGCCGAAGCTCGCGCCGCTCGCGAAGAAGCTGCCGACCGCGACGACGAAGACCAGCAGCCCGGTCTGGACCGGGGAGTAGTCCAGGGCGTACTGGAGCCACAGCGGCAGCACGGCGAGCATGCCGAACTCGGCCAGGGCGATGATGAGTGTCGCGATGTTGCCCGTGCTGAAGGACTTGATGCCGAACAGCGAGGTGTCCATCAGCGGCGCCGTGCCGTTGCCCCGGGTGAGCCGCACCTGGAGGAACAGGAAGAGGGCGAGACACACCACCGCGACGACCAGGGCGACCGGGATGACCGACAGGCCCGTGCCGTCCCCGAAGGGACCGAAGTCCTTGCGCGGTGCCCACCACCCGTAGTTGCGTCCCTCGATCAGCGCGAACGCGAGGAGTCCGAGGCCCAGCACCGACAGCACCGCGCCGACGGCGTCGATCCGTCCCGGCTGGCGGGGGGAGGGCTGGAGGAACTTCATGACGCCGACGAGGATCAGCGCGACGACCGCGATGTTGATGCCGAAGGCCCACCGCCAGGAGTAGTCGGCGAGCCGGCCGCCCAGCAGCGGTCCGACCGCGGCGGCCGCCCCGATCGTCGATCCCCAGATGGCGAACGCCTTGCCGCGGTCCGGACCCCGGAAGGTCAGATTGAGCAGCGCCAGCGACGTCGGCATGATGATCGCGCCACCGATGCCCTGCGTGAACCGGCTGGCGATCAGCAGCTCCCCGGTGGGCGACACCGCCGCGGCGATGCTGGCCAGCCCGAAGAGCACGGTCCCGGCCATGAACAGCCTGCGCGCTCCCAGGATGTCCGAGAAGCGGCCCATCACCAGCAGCAGGGCGGCCAGGATGACCGCGTAGGACTCCTGGATCCACTGAGCGCCGAAGGCCGAGATCTCCAGGTCGTCGATGATCGGCGGCATCACCACATTGACGATGGTGAAGTCCACGACCACCAGCGAGACACCGAGGGAGATGGCGACCAGGCCCAACCAGGCGTCCCGGTTGGTGGGTGAGGGCCGAGCCGGATTCTCGGACACAGCGTTCCTCCGTTCTGTTCGATGGGGGTGCACCCGGTTCGGTCGCCGAGGGCGAGGTACTGGGGGTGCCGGGGAGGCGTCCGGCCTCCGAGCCAGTGGCACCCTGCCAGAAGAAGAGGACGTATTCTGACCTCTACTCACACCAATCCGGAGGGCAATCGGTGATCGCCAACCGAACACTGGAGCTGCTCAGCCTGCTTCAGGCCCAGAAGGAGTGGACCGGCGACGGTCTGGCCGAGCGGCTGGGGGTGTCCCCGCGGACGGTCCGGCGCGACATCAACCGACTGCGCGAACTGGGCTATCCCGTCACGGCGCGCAAAGGCCCCTCCGGCTTCTACCGGCTGTCCCGCGGAGCGCGGCTACCCCCGCTGATAGTCGACGACGAGCAGGCCATCGCCATCGCGCTGGCCCTGCAGACGGCTCCGGCCTCGGTGACCGGCATGGGGGACGCCACGAAGCGGGCGCTGAACTCCATCAAGGAGCTCCTGCCTCCCCACCTGGCCCGCAGGCTGGCGACCTTCTCGATCGAGCAGATAGAGAACGCCTGGGAGCTGGCCCCGCCCCAGGTCGATCCCGCGCTGCTGGCGCAGCTGAGCGCCGCCGCGCAGCAGCGCGAGCTGGTGCGGTTCGCCTACCGGTCCATCGACCGCGACCCGGTGGAGGACGACGAGGTCCTGGCCGAACCCCATCGGCTCGTCGTCTGGTCCGGGCGCTGGTATCTGGTGGCGTACGACCAGCGCAGGAGCTCCTGGCACACCTATCGGCTCGACCGCATCGGGCAACCGGCCTCCACCGCCTGGCGGTTCGGTCCTCGGGAAGTGCCGGAGGCGGACATCACCCGCTTCGTCCAGAGCCAGCCCGACCGGGGGGACACCGCGGACACCTGGCCGTGCTGGGGCACCGTCCTGATGGAGTGCCCCGCGACGCTGGTGGCGAAGTGGGCTCCGGGCGCGGCGAGCTTCGAAGCGATCGACGAGCGGATCACCCGGATCCGGATGGGGGCGTGGTCCTGGTCGGCGCTCATCGGCTTCCTCGTCACCTTCGACTGCCGTTTCACCGTCGAAGGCCCGCCCGAACTCGCCGAAGCGGCCCGCCAGGTGATCGGCCGCCTCGACGTCGGGATGCCCCTGCCCGACGAGCGCGCGCCGGAGCCGGTCAGTTCAGTCCGAGCCGGTACCTGAGATCGGAACGGACGGCCCGCATCCCTTCCTCGATGTTCACGAACGGGGACGACGCCAGATCCGTCCACACCCGGGAGGTGACCGGGAGATCGACGTTCAGGTTCGTACGTCGCGGAAGACACCGGTCCGGGCGACCACCCGGCGCAGGTCGGCCACGAGGCCGTGCCAGAGGACCATCGAGCGGTGCGTGTCGACGACCGGGGCGAGGTCCAGCCAGCGGCCCGGCCTCGGACGCAGCACGGGGATGAGCATGCGCCGGTCGGCGCCCGTGCTGACGGTGGCCTCCGGGCTCTGTCTGCGGCCCCGGGATCGGATCGGGGCCGTGTCAACAGGTCGGAGCACACGCCGCCCTGCCCACACCCGGACTTCCGCGACAAGCTTCAGCCCGGGCCGCACCCGCCTCCGGCGGGCCGGTCGCCCCGGCGGGTCGTGGTCGCGTCCTCCTCCGATCAGGCGTCGAGCACCTGGCCGCCGCGCCTGACGACCGGTCCTTCCGTCGACCACGGGAACTCGATCCAGTCGTCGGTCCTCTTCCACACGTACTCGCACTTCACCAGGGAGTGCGACTTCTCGTAGATGACGGCGGACCGGACCTCGGCGACATGGTCGAGGCAGAAGTCGTGCACGAGCCTCAGAGTCTTGCCCGTGTCGGCGACATCGTCGGCGATCAGGACCTTCTTGTCGGTGAAGTCGATCGCGGCGGGCACAGGCGCCAGCATGACGGGCATTTCGAGGGTGGTGCCCACGCCCGTGTAGAACTCGACATTCACCAGGTGGATGTTCTTGCAGTCCAGCGCATACGCCAGACCGCCCGCTACGAACACCCCGCCGCGGGCGATGCTCAGGACGAGGTCGGGCTCGTAGCCATCGTCGGCGATCGTCTGCGCGAGTTCGCGCACCGCCTGCCCGAAGGCCTGGTAATCCAAGGTCTCGCGCACATCAGTCACGGCGATCAGTGTCCTTGGCCGTCGGCCAGGCAGCGAGCACCGGCACGCTGAGGACCGGAAGTGTGGTCACACCATCTCGAACGGACGAATCGTCACATCGGTCACGCCCACCAGCAACGATCAGCAAGATCGTGTCACGAGTTCTCACCGAGGATTTCGTGCTTCGCTGGGTGGACGTCAGGTGGCGACACTTGCGGTATGTCGTTGATGGGTGCTGAACTCAGGGTGGGGCCTGGCCGATGGGCGGCGGTCGCCTCGTGAACCCCATGGAATCCCCCGGCGCCCGGTGTTGACGGGCAGGCGGTCCGGGTCACGACCGGATCGTCCGAGTAAGACGGGTGCCCGACGGCAGAACGACGCAGTCGGGCACCCCGTGCCGGAGACCCAGCCGTTCAGTTGTCGGTGCCGATGGGGGAGGAGCTTCCCGGGCCTTGCCAGCCGGTGGCCGAGGGCCAGAGGACAGAGACGTCAAGGACCCGCTCGACGAGGTCGGGGATCCACGGCTCGTCGGGAGGCGAGGTGAGGACGACATGGAACCGTTCGGGAGTGCCGTCCACCACCTGCCCGATCTCCCGCACGCGGACGGCGCCGGACCGTACGGCGTGGTAAGAGGTGTGGCCAGCCGGAAGGACCTCGTAGACGATCGGGCCCTGCGCTCCGGGCCGGACGACGTCCACGATCGACGATTGCCAGGGCTTGTGGCCCGCCCCGAAGAAGGCGCCCATGAGCTGGTGGCGCACCGCCTCGTGCTGGAGGCACGTGCGGTCGGCCTCGGCCGCGGCCATGAGTTCGGCGGTCAGGATGGTGGTCGGCGTTGCCAGGACGGACTCCTCAGCGGACACGTCAAAGGACTCCTCGCCCGCGAGTTTCGCCAGGCCGGCGGTAGCCCGGTCCCGCCAGCCGCTGCTCCGCAGGACCTCGCCGAGCCGTTCGAGCTCGGCCGCGTCCGCCGACCGCACGGCCTCCGGGAGGCTGCGGGAGAGGTCCCGCAGTACCGTCAGGTCGACGGAGGACGGGGATCCCAGGAGCCGCCACACGGAGAGCCAGTCGGCCTGGTCACGGCGCAGGCAGCAGCCGACCAGACCGTCGAGTCCCAGGATGCCGGTCTGGGGCAGTTCGGCCGGGAGACCGTCAGCGATGGCGGTCAGAGCGGCCAGCGCGGCCCTGTGCCGCCCGGCCGAGCGCTCTGAGATCGGGTGGCGCCCGAAGTCGTTCGCTGATACGACGTACACACCGGAGCGGCGCCGCACGACCCAGACGTCCAGTTCCTGCCCAGCCTCGGGAGCCCGGTCATGGGGCCTCAGCTGCAAGATGTACCGTCGCTGCCGGTCCTCCGGCACCGGGGTGACCCGCCAGTGGCGCGGGTCACCGTGGGCGAGGGCGCGTACCCGCACTTCGGTCCCAGGGGGGAGTTCGTCCGCCTCCTCAAGAGCGGCGGCCACCAGGATCTCCGCGTCCAGCGGGGTCGGCCTGCGGACGAAGAGGACCGACCCGCCGTCCGGCGAGAGCGTCCAGGTGTGGGAGGGACCGAGGACGAGGTGGTTGCCTCGTGGCTGGGTGTCGATGTGGCCGCCGGACAGGTCCGCCGCGAGGGCGGTGCGGAGTTGGCGGAGGAAGGCGGGGTCCGAGTGGTCCGACCGGTCCGTGGTGAGGGCAGCGTACGCGGTTCGCGCCTCGGCGCTCACCTGGATCTCGTCGACCGCCAGGGCGCGCACTGCTTCCGCGTCCTGGAGCGCGGGGCCGTGGCCGGCGGCGGAACGTCCGGAGAGCCTGTACCGGGACGGGACCCCGGCCAGGAACTGCGCCGGACTCCGTTCGCCGTGCACGTTCCGGTAGCCGGTCAGGGCCGTCCCGTCGTGGCTCAGGACGAAACGGTAGCCGTGGAGGTCAACGAGCCGGTAGCCGTCCGCCTGCTGCGCCTGACGTCCGTCGGTCAGGAACGTGGCGATCACGCTGCGGATCTCGGCCTCGGCCTCCTGGTCACTGCCACCGTGCGCGGTCACGAAGGCCCGTACGGCGGCCCTGGTGACCCGGAGACCGCCGAGGAACGCCTCCGACGCGTCCAGCCCCTCCCCGAGGTCGGCGTCGGCGGGGACCCTGGGCAGGTTGCGGGGCGCCGGCCGCTCCGGCGCGGTGCTCGTCCGGAAGCCGCCGCAGGAAGCGTCCCGGCACCATCCGTCGACGTTCTGCGTGTGCATGTCGCAGCGCTCGCCGTTCAGGTGGAAGCGCGAGCAGACGCGGTCCCCCATCGCGTCGGACGGGGACTCCGGGGTGGGGGCGTCCGGTCCGGACGGGGGCTCAGGAGCGGGATCATCCGGCCCGGCCACCGGTGACGGACCGGCGGCGGACAGCATGACCGAGGGCAGGGGCGAGGCGTGCAGCACCGTCAGCGTCTGGGTGCTCCGGGTCAGGGCGACGTACAACTGACGCGGGCCCTCGGCACCGCGGGCGGTGATGGTCGCCGGCTCCAGCACCAGGACGTGGTCGAACTCCATGCCCTTCGCCTCGCCGGCGGTCAGGACGGTCACCGCCTCCCGGACCTCGTCGGTCATCGCCTCCGCGGAGTCGACCAAGACCTGGACTTGCTGGAGCCAGTCCGAATCGTCGGGGACGACCAGCGCGATCGAGCGCTGGGTGTGACCGTCCGATCCGGCCAGCCGCGCCGCGTGCCCGACCGCCTCGGTAAGTAGCTGCCAGGGCGTCGTTTCCACGATCCGCACAGGCTCCCCGTCCGCCTCCTTCACCGAGGCTGGGAAGGGGACGGAGGGGGCCACCGCCCGAGCGAGCGGAGCCACGAACTCCATGATCTGCGCCGGCACCCGGTAGCTGGTGGTGAGCTCTTCGAGGTGCCAGCCGCCCTTGCCCGCCAGGATCCGGCCGATCCGCTCCCAACTCAGGTAGCCGTGCGGTCCGGTGGCCTGCGCGAGGTCGCCGAGCACCGTCATCGACCCCTTCGGATTGCGCCGCTGCAGTGACCGGGCCTGCATGGGGGTCAGGTCCTGGGCCTCGTCCACGACGATGTGCGGGTAGCGCTGCGGCGTCTCGCCCGAGATGAGGGTCCGCAGCTCTTCGAGGCACACCAGGTCGTCCAGGGTCCAGGGCTCGTCTTCGGCGCGCTCGGCGGCCGGGCGCGACAGCAGCGCCTGCTCGGCCGCGTCGAACACCCCGGCAGCGCACTCGGCCAGCCTGCCCGACGAGTTCAGCAGGCTCCGCAGGGCCTCCTCCGGGCTGAGGGGCGGCCACGCGCGTTCGACGAGCGCGGCGACCTGGCGATGGCGCTCGATGCTCTGCCGGACGGCCCGGTCACGAGCGCGCTGGGGAAAACCCTGCCGCAGCGCGGTCAACAGGAGGTCAACCAGTACGTCGCGGAAGCGGTCCCTGCGGGCCCGGTAGTGGCCCGGCCCGTTGCGGGCAGCCTCGAAGACGCGGCGGACCTCGGACACCGGAACCCTCAGGGGTGCGCTGCCCAGGACGACGGTCAACATCGGCTCGTCGTGCTCGTCCGTGGCGGCGGTGACGGCGGAATCGACGGCGGCCGACCGGCAGTTGCCCTCGACTCGGCGCCGAAGCACCTTCGCCATGCGCTCGTCCGACTTGATCCGCCGCACCTCCGGGGCGTCCTCGGCCCGCACGGTCCCATCCCAGAGGAGGGAGAGCTCGACGGCGGTGACGTTGCGCGTGCCCAGGGTGGGGAGGACCCTGCCGACGTACTCCAGGAACCGCCGGTGCGGCCCGACCACCAGGATGTCCTGAGCTTGGAAGCGCTTGTTGTCGACGAGCCAGGTGACCCGGTGGAGGCCGACGGCCGACTTTCCGGTGCCCGGCCCGCCCTGGACGACCAGGACGTCCGTGGACGGGCAGGCCACCAGCGCCATCTGGTCGGGCTGGATGGTTTCGACGATGTCGCGCATGCGGCTGCGGCGGGCGCGGTCGAGGTCCCGGAGCAGCAGATCGTCCACGGCTGGCCGCTGAGCCCCGGAGGTGGGGCCGAAGACGTCACCGGGCGATGGCACGTCCACCCCCGCGCCGGGGGCGGAGGGGACCGGCGCAGCGATCTCGTCGCGGTAGCCCCGGACCGTCCGCTGGTCGCAGTCCAGACGCCGCCGCAACCGGACCTCTCCCGGGGTGTCCGGCGTGGCCAGGCGCCATGCGGTGGCGAGCTCGCTCGTCCAGTTGACGACGACGGTGTCACGGGTCCGGGCGTCGTGCACCGTCCGCCGCCCGACGTAGAAGACCTCCGGCTCGCCCGTCCCGTCCGACCGGGTGTCCACCCGCATCGTGACGAGGTTCTCGCCTTCCAGACGGAACACCTCCGCCCTGGCCAAGGACTCCACCCGGGCCGCGATGCCGTCCTTCCCGCTGGCTGCGGCCCGGGCCGACGCGTCGCCGGACAGCTCGGCGAGCTTGGCCTCGTAACAGGCGTACGCGCGGTCGACCGCCCGCTGCTCATTGGCGATGACGGTCGACCTCGATGACGTGCTCATGTGCTTCCCCTCCCGCGGGTGGCCGCACTGCGCGGCCACCCGCCTGCAGCCGCCACCTGCCTACCAGAGCGCGCACGCACGTCGGGTACGGAAGCCACATTCGTTGTGGAAGCGTACGGTTCCTGCGGCCTCTGTGCCGCCGCGGGCGTCGGTTCCCTGAACGACCCCGCTGGAGTGCATAAGCCCGCCCGTCTGCTTCGCGGGTCAGCGAGGGTGCCGGAGCGTTCCGCCGATCTGGGCGGAGGCGGTACGGCCGGGCGGGCGGATCGTCTACCCCTGGGGGCGGCTCGGGCACGCCTGGTCCACACCAGCGGTCGCTTCGCGCCGTCTCGGTCCTGAATGCTCGCCGCGACGACGTGGACGGCGAGGAGCAGACCGAGGGTGTCGGTGACGATGAACCGCTTACGGCCGTTATCTTGAGCCATCGCGATGAGGACGAGCCTGACCTGGGACGATGCGATGTGGACAGTGTCCTCGACGCGGCGGATCGGAGACTTCTCCGGCCTGGGAGATTCGGTCGCCCGGCGTGTCCCTCGCTTCGGACGGTCAGCTGGACGATGTCTCGACTGTCGCTCCGACGGAATGGTGTCGGAGCCGGGCGGCTATGAGTTCCATCTCGACGAACGTGCCCACGAGGCCGGTCGTCTTCAACTCGTCGGCCATGGCTCGTGCTTGTGTCAGGGACAGTCCGTGGACCTCTCGAAGGGCACGCAGTACGGGCACTGCGCTCGCCTCTGGCTCTGTCAGCCGGAGTCGGGCGGGTCCGTATTCTGCCAAGAGTGCCTGGCGGATCTTCTCCGGAGTCGCGTCGCCGCTGTCCTGATCGCACCAGGCGACGGGGCAGGTCTGGCAACCTCCCTCCGTTCCCCACCACAGGCGTCCGTCGCAGATGGACTGGCCGGTGTTGAGGATCAGCACACCGCCGCAGGCCTCGCATCGCGTTGCGATATCCACTCCCTGGCTGATCACCGTGCTCCTCATCATCGGATCTTGCTGCGTATGGTGCCGCAACAGCTTCCCCTCGTCGACCACATATCCTCGCCGAGCTCCCGCGGGGCTGCGGCAACGAGTGCGGCCGCGATGCTGGCGCATCAGCCTCTCAGCACGGACCGATCGACCTTGGAGCTGGAGGCTTCGCTGTGGCTCGGACGCCTCGGACGTCGGCAGTGCGTGGCTCACCGAGCGCGAGAGCGAGTGTCTGTCTGAGCTCGTGGTTCTCCACCTCCAGCCGGCGGTCGCGCTCGGTGGCGGCTTCGCGCCTTCGAAGCAGGGATGCTTCGGAGGAAGCGAACTCCCCCCGTGCGCCGCACGGTGGCGTACGGGCGGGCCTCACCGCCGTGCGAGCGCGAGCGCGATGGCACGGGCGATCGGCTGGCCGGTGCAGGACTCGTAGTAGCTGTAGGCCGGGCTGGGGTTGACCTCGAAGCAGTAGACCCCGCCGTCGTCGGCCAGCATCAGGTCGATGCCGGCGAGGGACAGCCCCAGCCGGTCGGCCAGCTGCACGCAGCGCTCGGCCAGCTCATCCGGCAGCTGCCACGGGGAGAGGTCGGCCCGGCCGCCGTCGCGGTGGGCATAGCGGTAGTCGACGCGGTCGGTGTCGATCCGCGTGGCGAAGACGTCCCCGGACACGGTGTGCACCCGGACGTTGATGCCCTTGACGTACCGCTGGAACTGCACGGCGCAGCCGCGGATGAGCGGGAGCCGCTCGATCGCGTCGGCGTCGAGGGGCTGGACGATCGACCGCAGGCAGCTGATCGACTTGTAGACCAGTTCGCCGTGGCGCGCCCGGAACTCGTGGACGAGCTCGGGGTCGTTGGTGACGAGGGTCTCCGGTACGCGGAACCCGGCGTTCTGGATGAGCTGCGCCTGGTAGGGCTTGGAGAGGTTCGAGGCCATCGCGGCCGCCCGGTTCATCACGCATCCGGGGGCGAGGTCGATCCACATGCTGAGGGCGGTGTGCCAGGACTGGCAGCGCTGCTCGACGGCCTCGCCCGCGTCGCGCAGTTCGGGCAGGTGGCGCCAGTCCATCAGTCGCGCGTAGATGCCGGTCACGTCGGCGCAGTCGACGGTTGCGCCGTCCACGCCGAGCTGTCCGTGGATTCCGGTGCCGGTGACGTCGATCTCGAACGGCAGGTCGGCGAAGCGCCGTTGGTGGAGGACGGTGTACGGCAGGCCGAGGTCGTCGAGTGCGGCGGTGACCCTGGCGATCGGCGACTCGCTCGCAATGCCGCAGACGATGATCATCGGGAGCCCGCCAATGTCGCCAGGTGGTCGTGCAGGGCGTCGAGGAACGCGTCGCCGCCGGGGCGGAGGTCGGGCATCGGGTCCGCTCCGGCGAAGACCGCCCGGTCCCCGCCGTCACGGCGCAGGTCGATCCCCAGCAGGTCGGTCCCGGCGAGCCGGGCGAGCCGGACGCACTCCTGCCCGTACTCGGTCCCGCCGAAAACGTGCCCGCCGAGCACCAGTGCGCGGCCGTTGCCGGGAGCCGGCGGCTCCCACGTCGAACGGTGGGACAGCCGTACCGGCGCGACCGGCAGGCCCGCCTCGGCGGCGAGCAGGGTCCACTCCGCAGGGGGGCGCCACGCGCCCGAAAGGCCGGTCGCACAGGGCCGGTTGACCGCGACCGCGGCGAGGCACTCCAGCAGGCTGAGCAGCAGCGCGCTCAACTCCTCCCGTGCGTAGGCGGAGTCGGTTTCGGTGGCGAACCGGAGCGGCCCGATCCGGGCGAAGCCCGCCCGGTTGAGCACACCGTCCACGTCCCGGCTGGCGAGCACCCGCCCGTCCGGCAGCCGGGCCTCGAAGCTCGCGCCTGACTCGTCGACCCGGTGCGCCGACCGCGACGAGAAGATCAGGTCACCTGGGGGCAGCAACTCCAGCGGGGTCAGCCCACGCCGCCGCAGCCCGTCGTACGCCCACATCCCGGCGAGGTCCCCGGGATCGCAGAGCACGAGCCACATGCTCCACCTACTCCCCGCCGGGCCGCTGGTCCGGGTCCTCGCTGCGGAGGGCGCTGTCCGACAGGTCGGGGCGCAGCTCCGGGCGGATGAAGTGCCCCGAAGGCCCGTTCTCGGCAGGTGCGTTGATCATGGCCTCGGGAGGGGTGCTCTCCTTGGGTGCTTCCTTGTCCTCCTTGGTTTCCTTGGCGTCCTTGTGCTCTTTCGACACCTCCTTGTCCTTCTCCTTGTCCTTGACCTCCTTCTCCTTGACGTCCTTCCCTTTCGACAGCTCCGTACGTGAGAGTCGGAGCGTCTTCGCCTGGGCCACCGGTTCGTTGCAGTCCAGGACGACAGTGACGGTCAGATCGGATCCGACTGCGGCGGAGGACACCCCGAGCACGAGTCTGTCGCACGCGTTCGGCGCGACACCGGTCGGGACGTTCTTCAGGGCGAACCCGGCCCCCAGATCCGCCCCGACGGGCCCGTTGAAGGTGAGCACCCCGGTGCCGATGTTGGCGAAGGGCAGCAGAATGTCCGGCGCCGGGACGCCCACCTCCACTTTCGCGTCCACCGAGGCGTTCGTCAGGACGAGTCGCGGTTGCCGAGCGTCCGTCACCGAGCCGGCGGAGGTCCAGACGAAGCCGAGCTCCTCCGGATCGTTGTTCGTGATCCGCACGGCCCAGGTGCGCATGTCCGGGCCGGAGATGTCCAGTTGCACCGTGAACACGTCGGCGTGGTCCCTGGTCCATGATGCGGACGCGACCTGTTGCCCGGTCTCGTCGGCGATCGCCGCGGTGGCCGGGCTCTGCGGGACGAGGGTGAGAAACCCGTCGCCCGCTTGGAGCTCGATGTCCGGCGCCCGCCCGCCCAGGGGCCGGCAGTTCGGCCCGACGGCCACCACGAGCACGAACCAGGTCGACGCCATCGGGTCCACGTCGAAGGGGACGAGGCCACTGGTGGCCCGGTTCGCGAGCCTGAGCCGGTCGGTGTCGGGGAACATCCGGAATGCTGGCGTTACCATGATCGTCATCTCCGCGTGTCGGGTTACGGCGTCTGCCCGTCGCCCGGCCGCTCGTCGGGGTTCTCATGGTGGAGGGCGCTGTCCGACAGGTCGGGGCGCAGCTCCGGGCGGATGAAGTGCGCCGAAGGCTCACCCGCCGCCGCGGCGTCGAGCAGGACCTCGGGATTTCCGCCCTCCTTGAGCGATTCCTTGACCGCATCCTTGTCGTCTTTGGAGTCCTTGTTCTCGTTCTTCCGCTCCGTCCCCTTCGGAACGACCTCAGTCCGTGAGAGTCGGAGCGTCTTGTCCGCGTCCAGGGGGTCGTTGCACTCCAGGACGCACGTGGCTGTCATCTGGGCGGCTTTGGCGGACGACACCCCGAGCGTGAGCTTGTCGGAGGCGTTCGGCGCGAGGCTGGTCGGAAAGCTCTTCAGGGAGTAACCCGCCCCCAGATCCGTGCCGACCGGCCCCTTGAACCTCAGCGGCCCGGTACCGATGTTGGCGATGGGGATCGGAATGTCCGCTTGTGCAAGGCCGATCTCCACGTTCGTGCGTATCGGGGCGTTCGCCGCCGGCACGAGCCGCGGCTGTCGGCCGTCCGCCACCGACCCCGCCGAGGTCCAGACGAACCCGACCTCCTCCGGATCGTTGTTCGTGATCCGCACGCTCCAGGTGCGGAGATCCGGGTCGGTGATGTCCAGTTCGACCGTGAACACGTCATCGGAGTCCCGGGTCCAGGACGCGGACGCGACCTGCTTCCCGCTCTCGTCCGCGATCGTCGCCGTGGCCGGGCTCTTCGGGACGGCCGTGATCAGCCCCGTACCCGCCCGGAGCTCGATGTCCGGCGGCCGCCCGCCCATGGGCCGGCAGTCCGAGGGCCGGCAGTCCGGCCCGACGGCCGTCACCAGCAGGAACCAGCTCGACGCCGCGGGGTCCACGTCGAAGGCGACGCGGCCGCTGGTGGCCTGGTTCGCCAGGCTGAGCCGGCCGGTCTCGGGGAACATCTGGAATACGGGAACTACCATGATCGCCCACTCCCGCTCTACGGCTGCTCCGGGTTCTCGTTGCGAAGCGCGCTGTCCGACAGGTCGGGCCGCAGCTCCGGGCGGATGAAGTGCGCGGACGTCCGGTCGCCCGGAGGCCCGCCGAGCACGGCCGCGTGCGCCTCGAGTTCCTTGCCCACGTGGTCCTTGTGCTCCTTGTCCTTGTGCTCCTTCCCCTCCTTCCCGTCCTTGTGCTCCTTCCCGTCCTTCCCGTCCTTCTGCTGGTCGCGCGAGAGCTGGAGCGTCCTGTTCGCGGCCACGGTGTCGTTGCAGTCCAGCGTGAAGTTCCTGCTCTGCAAGGGTTCGGCGAACGGTCCGCCGGCAGCGACCCCGAGCACGAGCCGGCCACACGCGTTGGTCGTCAGACTGGCCGGGAAGCTCTTCAGGGAGAAGCCGGCGCCCATCTCCGTGCCGGCCGCCCCCCGGAACGTCAGCGTGCCCGGACCGATGTTGGCAACGGGCACCGTCACGTCGGGCGCGGTGCCGCGCACGGTCACGTGCACGGTGGTGTTCATCGCGAGCCGGGGTTGCTGACCGTCCGTCACCGATCCCGCGGAGGTCCAGACGAAGCCGAGTTCCTCGGGGTCGTTGTTGGTGATCCGTACGTTCCAGGTGCGGAGATCCGGGTCGGCGATGTCCAGCTCCACCGTGAAGACGTCGGTGGGATCACGCGTCCAGGACGCGCTCGCGACCTGCTTCCCGCTCTCGTCCGCGATGGACGCCGTGGCGGGGCTCTGCGGGACGGTCGTGATCAGCCCGGTGCCCGCGCGGAGTTCGATGTCCGGCGCGCGCCCGCCCAGCGGTGCGCAGTCGGGCCCGATGGCGACCACCTGCAGGAACCAGGTCGGCGCCGGAGGGTCCACGTCGAAGGCGACCAGCCCGGTGGTGGCCCGGTTCGCGAGCCTGAGTTGACCGGTGTCAGGGAACATCTTGAATACGGGCTCCATGATCACTCTCTCCTCGGCCGTTCCGGCTCCTCGGCCCACGGCGCGCCCGCCGACAGGCTGGGCCGCAGCCGGGCGGATGACGTGCGCGGACGGCCATCTCGGCCTCCCTCACCACGTCCCGAGCGGGACGATGTCCACGAAGACCGGCCGCCCCGTCCCGTCCCCGCCCGCGGGCACCGGCCGGGTCTCGAACTCCCGCACCACGAGCCGCTGCGGCCGCGCCCCGGTGTCCGGGACGCTGATGACGCTCGCGTGCCCGAGGCTGCCGGTGGTCACCAGGACCGTCGACCAGCCCGTGACGTCGGCTGGCGCCGTCAGCGCGCCGTCGTGGACCTGGAGTTCGGTCCGGACGGTGTTGCCGGTGCCGCCGGGTCCAAGGCCGTCCAGGACGACGGTCGCCTGCCCGCTCGTCCGGGTGACGGTCAGCAGCCGGCGCGGCGCAAGTTGCAGGGGCTCCGTCAGGACCACCTGCGACACGTTTGGCACGCCCGTCACGGTGTGCTTCTGGTATCGGGCGAGGGCGAGCCGCACGAACGGGAAGTAGGACGGTTCGACGACCGGGGCGAGGTCGAGGTCGGCGAACCAGCGGTCGTTCTGCGCGTCGAGCTCGACCTGGTGCAGGCCCGCGTTCAGCTGACGCTGCGCTTCGGGCAGGTTCACCAGCTCCCACTCCGGCGTGTTGAGGTGGGCGGAGGTGAGGACACCCGGCGGCGCCCCGGTGTCCCGGATCGGGTCGCGTCCGGCGATGCTGAGGTACGGCAGGACCTCGTCCGGCGCCGACGAGGCGGGCAGGGTGAGTACGGCCAGCGCCTCGCTGTCCCCGGTGACGTACCAGGGCCGTTCGAGGAACACGCGCAGGCCGCCGCCCTGGCGCAGCCGGGTGAGTGTCCGCTGTCCGTCGGTGGTGCGGGTCCAGCGGAACACCGGCATTCCGTAGAGGTACTTCGGGGCGGGCGGCCGTACGGAGCACGGGACGTCGAGGTCGGCGAGCGTGCCGGTGACGAGGCACGCGTCGGGGTGGGCGGCGAGGGCACGCCCGAAGCAGTCCTCGAAGCGGGAGACGGCCGTCACGGTGTAGCTCACGTGGTGGTGGCGGGTGTCGCCGAACTCCTGGCGGATCTCCGGGAGTGCCTCCGCGGGCGGCAGGTGCTGGACCTCGTAGGAGCCGACGTGCGCTTGCCGCGTTATGGAGGGCGGTGTGTCCGGTGGGATGTCGTAGTGGTCGGTCCACTCGGAGTGGAGGTCGATCCGCCCGGTGCTCGGAATGTCGATGTCGAGCCCGTCCGTTGCGAGGACGGTGTCGTGGTCGCCGGGCCCGCGCAGGGCGGTGAGGTGGCCGCTCGGGTCGGTCAGGGGCCGCTGGACCGCGTGCACCATGGTGACCGTGCGCGGCGGGGTGATCAGGCGGTTCTTCCCGAGGGTGATGTCCCTCCCGGGATTCGACGGGTCGACGCCCGACCATTGCGCGATGCCGAAGAGCTGGACGTGGCGGGACAGCAGGCACGACGGGATGTCGAAGGTCACCTGCTCCGCCGGGCCGAGGGCGACGGTGAGGTGGCGGGCGTCCACGCGGCTCACGGTGCAGCCGCTCGCGGCGGGGACCAGCTTCACGGTCGCGCTCTGGAGGCCGGGCCACGTGCCCTGCCAGATGGCGATCACGGGTTTGTCCGGCGGGACGATGGGCCCCGGTTCCCCGGTCGGTCCGATCGGCCGGGGGCGTGCGTTCATGGCGATGAAGGAGCTGCTCGGGTCGACCAGCCACGGCACCGCCACGTCCGTCTCGGGCACGATCACGTACGGTGACGGCACGCCGGACGCGGGGTCGGTGCCGACGGTCTGCGCGTGGTCGACGTCCGTGAGCTCGCGGTCCGCCCGCTGGGCGGCCGCGAAGAGCCGGGTCACGTCGGTGGCGGCCGCGGTGGGGCCGAGGGCCTTGTCGAACGTGCCGTCGTACTGCATCGCGAGGGCGAGGGAGCACTTCGGGGGAAGGAGGTGGCGCAGGTCGTAGGCGCGGTATCCGTGGGCGGCGGCGTACTGGTCCACCGACACGCCGCGGTCGCTACGGATGATCATGCGGTCCTGGCCGTCGCCGTCGTCGAACGCCCGGGTGGGCACGAGTTCCGGCGGCGGCATCGGCTCGAAGCGGTAGTACGTGAGCTTGTCGGTCTGTTCCTCGGTGGCCCCGACCTCGTCGGCCCGCAGGCCGCCTCCGGCGAGGTCGGCGATCCTGACCCGCAGCCAGTAGTCGCGGCCGAACCGCAGCCGCGGCAGGGAGCCCGGGTCGCACTCCACGACCGCGCCGAGGGCCGAGGAGAGCGGCACCGGCGGGGCGTCCCCGGTGGCGACGGTCCGCTCGGGCCGCTGGGCGACCAGGCTCCAGCCGTCCCAGCGGGCCACCGTCTCGTGCAGGTACAGCACGTCGGACGGGCCGGCGCCGGTGGCTGCGCCGCCGGGCCGCAGGTACCCCTCGTCCAGGAGGCCCGCCGGGGTGCCCGGTCCGATCGGCACGCCGCCGATCGTGTAGTGCACGCGGCGTCGGCACAGCGAGTGCCACGTGTTGGTCGTGTCGTCGAACACGTCCAGCCGGTAGCCGCCCAGCAGGGAGTCCGCCAGCAGGGCGGAGGAGAGCAGACCGGACGGCGTCGCGCGGTCCTGGGCCCGCGCGAGCTGCTTGTGGTGCTCCGCCTCCCGGTCCCGGTCGACGAGGGCGAGGCCCATCGAGTGCAGGGCGGGCAGCGCCCCGGCCGGCGTCGAGGCACCGGTCGCGGGCGGCGGCGAGGCGGCGTCCGAGCGGGCGGTGCTGACCAGCCGGAGGGCGGCGCCGTCCACGTCGAAGGGCAGGACCTCGAACCGGGCGTTGTTCGAGGGCGCGTACCGCGTACCGGTCAGCGGGAGCATCCCGTCGTTGAAGCCGGTGGACGTCGCTCCGTCGACGGAGGCCGGCACGAAGCGCGTCCCGGTGAGCGTGTAGGCGGTGGACGGCCCGAGGTCGCTCTGCCCGGCTGCGCTCCAGCCGGGCGGCGGGTTCGGGACCGGGTTCCACCGCGGCACCACGCGTAGCTCCGCAGGGTTCGCCGTGCTCACCTGGCCGAGTCGGGAGGCGGGCACGGCGAGGTCGGTCAGCAGGCCGAGGGCGCGCAGCACGACGGGGTGGTCGACGAGGTGCGCGACGGTGTCGTGGAATTCGGCCTCGGCCGGCGTGGCGTGGCGCTCCGGTGCATGGAACTCGTTCGGGCCGCGCCGGTAGAACGCGTACGCCCGGGCGAGCGCCGGCTGGTCCTCGGGGGCGCGCGCCGGTTCGACACCGGGCGCCGACAGGCCGGTCTGCCACAGGTCGCCGATCGCCCGCAGGCGGTCCCGGAGCCCGGCGTCGTTCTCCGGCGCCGCGCCGTGGTGCGCGGCGTGGGCCTGGGCGGTGGCCGTGTAGAGGCCGCGGACCGCCGCGCTGGCCTCGCCGGCGGGGAACCTCCGGGTGTCCCTTCCGTCGTACGAGGTGGCCTGGTAGGGCTCGACCGGCATGTCCGCGGGGAAGACCGCCTTCCAGGCGGCGGGTTGCCCGGGCGTCGGGAACCGGACGGCGGTCCCGTCGAGGGCGACGTACGGCGCCTTCATCGACGGGAGTTGCTGCGGGCCGCGGAAGACGTCGAAGGCCAGGGCGGCGAACTGCTCCGGCCAGCTCTGCATCCCGAAGTCCGCCACCGTGAGCCGGCCTCCGTGCGGGCCGATCAGGCGCGGTGTCAGCAGCACCGAGAACACCGCCATCGGCTCGGACCCGCCGGGCACCGATGTCACCCTGCCGGACGGGATGACCGTCCAGACGAACTGCCGCTCCAGGCTGGTCGACGACGACATGGGCTACTCCCCAGCGAACGCCTGGCAGTACGTCTGCCAGGGGAAGGACGATCCCTGCGGCCCGAGCGCGACCTCGACCGACGAGGGATCCGGGCCGGCCGCCAGGGCGGGCCCGGTCGAAGCGGCCGCGAGCGACGAGCCGCCGAAGCTCTTGTGGCACTCCAGCGTCACGGTCTTGGAGAAGAAGGTCAGGTCCACCGTGATGACGAGCGTGGCCGAGCCGCTCAGCACGTTGGTGTCGACGTCGTACGTCAGGCTGAGCGTCAGCTCGATCGAGACGCTGATCAGCCCGAGGACGGAGACGCTCCCGCCGATCCTCAGGTAGCCGGTGATCTCGGTGTCGCGGCCGTTCTTGGCGAACACGACCCCGCCGAAGACGTGCACCTCGGCGGACGCGATGGTGAAGTCCATGTCGATGGAGGCGCCGAACTCGATCCCGCCGGTGAGCCGCTGGAGGCCGCTGTCCGGTTCGCCGGCGCCCAGGCCGAGTTCCAGGTACCCGCCGCCGCCGAAGCCCGCCACCGTGACCAGGAACGGCTTCTCGCGGGTGCCGAAGGCGAAGTCGATGACGATGGGCCGGTTGGTCAGGGACAGCGTGACGGCGATCTCGATCGTGAGGTTCTGCAGGCTGAACACCATCAGGCCGGCGCTGGGCACGAGCAGGGTGTACGACGCCCGGACGGCGACGGCCGACGTGTCGATGCGCGGCCCGTTGCGGCCCGCCGTCGGGATCAGGTCCTGCAGCGTGCGCAGGAACTTGAGGTTCCCGTTGAGTTCGACGTTCGACAGCTTGACGTCGAGGTCCATGCGCTTGCCGGCGTCGGCGGTGAAGATCACGTGGTCGAAGCTGAACGTGACGAGCGCGAGCGGGCCCGGCGGGATCACCAGCCGGAAGGCGTCCACCGTCCCCGTGGCGTGCAGTTCGGGTCGCCCGTCGACCATCTGTGCCTGCACGTCGAGGTGCAGCCCGCCCGCGCCGATCGGCTGGAACGGCCCGACGGCTCTCAGCGGCGTCTGGTCCCACTTCAGCTCCGCCGACGGCGTGGGGGTGTCCTCCCCGATCCAGGTCAGCTGCGGCCGGTCCGAGATCGTGGAGATGAGCTGCCTCAGCTGGACCACGCCGAACAGGCTGGCGTCCTGGGGGAACAGGTCCGCGGGATTCGTCGGGAGCGCGTCGCCGACGACCGGGCCGAGCCGGCGCGAGATCGTCGTCACCGCCATGGTGGGCGCGGCCAGCGAGCCCACCCGTGCCCCCGCGGCCCCGAAGTCGAGCGTCCTCGGCGCCATGAGTTCGAGCAGCGCGTCGGGCGGGCTCTTGCCGAGCGGGGTGTCGACGAGGGCCTGCGAGATCGTCGCGGGCAACGCCGGGAGCGGACCGAGCAGTTGGCGGACGGCCGGGAGCCCGACCGCCAGCTGCGTCACCTGCGGGTAGAAGCCCACGGTGCCGGGCAAGGACCCGACCCCGAGGCCGCCGAAGGTCATCGACCGCACCTCCTGCACCGCGCCCTCCAGGGCCTTGGTCGCGGACGCCATGGCGAGCGGGATGCGGCTGCCGATGTCCGAGGAGGGCCGCCCGAGGCTGGCGAAGGCGCCGGCGGCCGGGGCCTTCGCGTAGACCTGGTCGAGCGCCGCGGCGCAGCCCGCACCGGTCGCCCCGTCCTCGGCGAACAGCAGCGGCAGGTCCAGTTCCACGTCCGTCTGCCCCGCCCGGGCCTGGAGGGTGAACACGATGGGCACGCCGCCGCGCCTCGGCCAGAAGCACCGCGCGTTGCAGGAGCCCGGGTCCAGCGGGATCCAGGCGGCGGTGTCGAGCTCCCCGGATTGCCCGGGGTCGATGGCGATCCGCTGGAACGGGAACCTTCGCTCGTGCGAGCCGCCGGCGCCGATGCCGTAGTCGTCGCGGACGGGCTCGGTGATGACGAGGAAGGCCTTCTGGTGCAGAGAGGCCACGGCGGGATCGGCTGTGTCGAACCGCCGCTCGTCCACCTCGACGTAGGCCGCGCGGTGCCCGAACGGGAAGAGCGCGCCCGAGGCGGCGACCCGGACGCGGCAGTCCCGGCCCTGTGCGGCGTCGTGGGTCCACTCCAGCTGGGGCCAGTGGGCCGTGGCGGAGAACCGGGCGCCGTACGGGCTGAGGATCAGACGGTCGACGGTCGCCGGCCGGCCCGGGTTCGCGGTGGCGGCCGCTGCGATCTGGTCCAGCCAGGCGTCGAGTGGGGTGCCCAGGCCGGTGCCGCCGGGCAGGGCCGTGATCGAGCGTACGGTCAGGCCCGCGTCCGGGACCGCGACGCGGCTGTGCCACAGCTCGGTGCCGCCGCCGACGCCCGTGGCGGGCCTGGTCCGGTGGGCGCACCGGGCTCCCGTTTGCAGACCGAGCAGCAGGCGCCACGGGAGTTCGAGCCTGGTGGCCACGTCTCCGGCGACGGCCCCGGTGGTGACCAGGGTGAGCCGGTTCATCGCATCGAGCAGACCGTCCACGGTGAGCGTGACCGGGTCCTGGCCGACGGCGAAGCTCAGGGTCGACGGCCCGGCGAGGTAGCCCTGGACCGGCAGTCCGGACTCCGCCACGGTCTCGGCCAGGTGCTGCGGCGGGACCTCGACGAGCAGGCGCCCGCCGCCGGCCCCGGCCACCCACTGCACCGTACCGTCGGGCTGCACGCGCTCGGTCAGGCCCGCGCCGGTGACGGTGAGTGTGACGAGGTCGTCCGGGCGCAGCACGCTGTAGCCGTCCGGGCTCCCGCTCAGGAGCGCCACGAGCTGCCAGTCCGACCACGCGGTGTCGAACCACCGGTGCACCAGCGCCGCGTCGGCCCAGACCGCGAACACGTCGGTCCGGCCCCCGGCGGACGAGACGGCGGCAAGGAGGGAGTCCTCGGCGAAGTCCCCGCCGAGGTGCTCCCAGCCGAGGCGGGCGCCCAGGACGGAGTGCCACAGACCGTCATCGCAGCCGAGGAAGAGGTCACGCTGCGTTGCCGCAAGGCAGGTGACGGACAGCCCGCCGTGCGCGGGGAGGCTCCCGAGGTCCTTCCACTGCGGCGGCTCCCCGGGCCCGTCGACGGCGAGGCCCGCCCGCAGCAGGCGCCGCTCCCGGGTGTCGGCGGTGAAGACCTCGACCCGGCCCGGGGCGACGGCCACCACGTCCGAGAGACCGGCCGGTGGACCCGTGGGGAGCAAACTAAGCCCCCTACACGGGTGCCAGTACCCCAGATCCCGGGCCTGAGGGTCCATTGGGCAGAAGACGTGCAGCTCGCCCGGCCGCGTCGCGACGGCAGCGAACCCGCCCGTGCCGGAACCCGCGCCGGAGCCCGGCCCGGAACCCGTGCCGAGTACCCCGAGTGACACCCACTCCGGCTCCCCGGGCCCGTTGTCGGGGACGCGCGCACGCCGCAGCTCGCCGTCCGGGCCGAGCGCGAGGACCTCAACCGGTCCACCCTCGAACGCCGTTGCGGCCAACCAGTCGAAGTCCGGCGCCCCCGGCGAGGACCAGGGCCGCCCGAACTCATGACAGGTGCGCTCGCCACTCCTGGTGACGTCGAACACCATGTGCCGCACGGCGCCGTCGCGGGCGCCGAGGAAGAGGTCGAGTCTGCCGCGCCCTGACGAACAGACGGCCAAGGCCCGCGCCGAGTGATTCCGCATGGGTCGCGCCCCCAACAGGCGAACGACGGCGGCCGACGGTGCCGGGACTGCCCACGGCCACCGACTCCCGGCCTTCTCAGGTTATGCCTCGTTCGCTCACGCCTCAACACGCATGGCGTACACACGGAAAGGCCTCGCCGTTCGCCCGGCAACGGGCGAACGGCAGGGCCGAGGACATCCGTTGCCACGGCAGCGGCGCCGTCGTCGACATGCCTGCCGGGACGCCGCTCGGCGCGCCGTTTACGGCACCGCTGCAGACCGGCCCGGCCGGCGTGCCGTCGAAGGCCTGGTCGACGACCTTGCCACCGGTCCTCTGCCCGTCCAGGACGGACCCGACCCGACGCAGCCGACACTCGTTGACCAGGCACTGACAAACCCTGCGGATCCGGCTGACATGTGTCGTCGGGCACGAGGACGTCATCGGGTTGGCCACGAGACGTGTCAGTAGCCGCCAGGCACCAGGAGCACTGTCAGTGGCGGATGGCAGCATCGGGCGCATGACGAACACGACACCGTTCGACTGGCAGCTGTTCCTGGTCCGGTGGAGCGGGGAGCGGTCGGATTCCCTGCCCGACGGTGAGATGCCGAGCAAGGAGAACGAAGCCGCCCGGCGGGTTCGGTGGTTGGGGTTCCCGCCCGCGTCCGAGGAGCGGATCGCCGCCATGGAGTATCGCCTCTCACGACGGATGCCCCCGTCGTACCGGGAATTCCTCAAGGCCGGCGACGGGTGGCAGCACGCCGGCGGGTTCATCCGGCTGCTGGCGGGGACGACGGACGCGCGCCGGCACGACAACGAGTCCGCACTGGCGGCGCGGGCTCCAGCTCGACGTCGAGTCCGACGCCACCTACGTCCTCCTGGATCCCGAAGACGTGGGTGACGACGGCGAGTGGGCCGTGTACACCTGGGCCGGCTGGCGGGCCGCGCCACCCGAGCGGTACGCGAACTTCGCCGAGTTCATGCGGAGCATGCACCAGGAGTTCCACAGCCTGCGGGCACACCCGGTCGACGGGGAGCCGGAGTTCGCCAACGACACGACGCGAGAGCTGGAAGCCCTGGTGGAGCAGGCCCGGCTGGATGCGCTGCGCGGAAACTGGGAACGGGCCGGGCACGCGCTCGACGAGGCGAGGAAGTACGGCAGACCGCGGGCCGCCGGGCTGGGTGACCAGATACGCCGCCTGCTTGGACGGACCTACATGGTGTACTTCGAGGACGTGGTGACCGACCCGCAGTACGCGCCCGAACTGCTGCCGGCGCTGGTCGCCGAGCACGCGGCGCACTCGTACCGGGACGACTCCACGCTGATGTTCCACCTGCGGGGAGCCGGTGACGACGTGGTGTCGCTGGCCCACGCGATGCTGGAGCAGGTCCGCAACGGCACGTACCGGTACATGGCGGCCGGCCCGTTCGGGGAAGCGGTCGAACGGGCACGGGAGCTGGCACGGTGGGGCAACACCGACGGAGCGTGGCGGACGCTGACAGACGCTCTGCCGGCTTGGCAGCCACTGGGGCCCGACCACCTGGCGCCGCTGGGCTGGATGGCCGATCCCCTGCTCGGACCCCTGCTGACCCCGGAACGGGGCCGCGAACTGCTGGCCACCCCGAGGGCCGGGCAGACAGGTGAGGCACCGAGCCCGGCGGCCGGCCTCGACCCGGACGACCTGGCGTGGCTCGCGGACCCGGACCCCCACAACAACCTCACCTCCTACCGGTTCGTCCTGGTCGAAGGGGTGAACCCGGAGGACCTGCCCGGACGCCTCGCGGACGGGAACAAGGCAGCGCTGGACGATCCCATGACGTCCGACGAAGCGCGCCACCGATCGCTCCGCACACGGATGGGCTTTTCGTCATACGACGACAGAGCCCTCACAGCGGTCGGCCGGGCCGGCACCCGTTGGAGCTTCGCCTTCGACAGCCACCCTGCGCACTTCGACCTGCAGCGGTTCGTCTCCCCGGCCGCGGCTGCCAGCGCGGGCACCCGCGCGGTGATCGTGTGGAGCGGTCTGACGACCCGGCACGGGGAACCGTTCTTCCACCTTTCCGTCGCGCAAGACGGTGCCGAGCAGTACGCCTTCACCAGATCTCTCCCAGGATGCCCCCGGCTTCAGCTTGATCTTTAAGGCTGGTGCTGTGCTGCGCCGCGCACGCGCGTGTCTGTTTTGTTGCGTTTCTTGCCAACTGGGTGGCGGGGTGCGGGGG